>CALJDK010000024.1 GCA_938023735.1 uncultured Acidimicrobiales bacterium | reverse complement strand
GCATCGGTACTACTCGTTCACGGCCGTCAGGATTTTCTTGTATCCGAACAACAATCCATGCGCCTCAGCGCGGCATTGGTTGAAGCCGGCGCCACCGTCGACCTACAGCTGATTGCGGGCGAGGCGAGCCACGGGTTCGATGGCTACGGAACGAAGGCGTTGACCACCGCTGGTACCGAGTTGGTCGGGTCGGTGCTGGCAAACGCCGCACGCAAGGACCCTCGGCATGAACCCGTTGGCGAGGTGTTGCTTATTGGAGATTCCATCGGCAACGAGATCGCTCCCGAGCTCGAGCGTCTGCTCGCCGCTCGCGGCGCCTCCTTCAACCACATCACCTGGTGGGGTATCGCCCCCTGCGACATCGTCGACGTGGTCGACGAGCATGTCGCCAACGGCGGCTCGCCGGTGGCCGATACGGTCGTCCTTTTGTTCACCGGCAATGCGATAACACCATGCATGGAAGGCAGCGACGACCTCGCCAGCGAGTCGTACTTCGAGACCTATGAGCGCGATGTCACAACGCTCGTGCAGATCCTTGAGCCGTGGTCGCCCACGATCTGGACGGTCGAAGCATTGCCTGCCCGAAGGTCAGGCCCTGCACAGGTTGCGGCTGAGCTTGCGCAACGGTTGAGTCAACTCGACGGCGTCGATGGGGTCGTGCGCTTCGGCGATCTGTTTACCGATTCGCTCGGACGGTACGCGGCAGCACTTCCCTGCGTTTTGCCCAGCGACCCTTGCGACGTTGTTCGAATCCGCGCCGACGATGGTGCCCATCTCGGGGAAGACCACGCACCACACGGCCGAAATCGGATGGCCCACGCAATCGTGCGAGGGATTTTCGGTCCGCCAGGCGATAGAGGAGTGGAACAACAACCAAAGGGAGAACAACCATGACCAAACGGCGGACCACAACAGCCATGCTCGCATCAGTCCTTTTTCTGGCGGCGATGCTGATACCAGCGCCCGCGGAAGCGCAATCGAACCAGAGTAAGGGCACGCCCATTTCGGGCAATGCGACGCCGTCTGCCTGCAACAACGGCCAAGGTCTTGGCGCCATCGAACTCACCGGCGATCTTGCCGGTTGCCTGATCTTCTTCCCGAAGACCTCTAACTGCACCGAGTACAACGGTTTTGCGCTCTACGAAGAAACCGGTGTCGAGCGATTTATCGGCACGTATGACGGCAAGGCGGGCAAGTTCCGCACCAAGTACACACTGGCGGGAACCTACGCCCAAGGCGCATGCGACGACTTCGCCGCCGAGGACTACGCAACATTCTTCAGCAAGCAACTCACTGGCGGCTGTGACCATGCCATCAAAGGCAAGACCGGCGTGTTCAAAGGTATGAAGGGTCTCATCACCTTCCACGACATCATCCCCAACCCCGGAACCTCTGGCGCAAGCAACTTCTTCTATGAGGGCTACCTGAAGTAGATCGGGCGGCGGACCCATGGCGGGATTGGCTCTTTGCTCCGGGCGGGTTCGGGGCAAAGAGTCGGCCGTCAGTCGATCGAAACCAGCTGCTTTGTCTCCTGAGCCTTCGCCTGGGCCGGGCCAAAGTCTCGGTGAATCTCGCTGAGCAGGTAGGTGACCGGGTAGAACATCTGGTTCAGCACGCCGGGGTTCGGTAGCTCGTCGAGGCCAACATCGGTCGTGCACTTGCCCGGGTTGTAGTAGGTCCCAAACATCACATCGAAAAGCGAGAACACGTTGGCGTAGTTCTTGTTGTACGCCGATGGCAGCACCGAATGATGCCACCGGTGAAGGTTCGGTGAGGCGACGACCTTGTCGAGCGGACCGTGATCCCACCCCAAATCAACGTGCACATACCGGTTGTGCATGAATGAGATCGTTATCGCTGCGGCCTGGGCATACACCGGAACACCAATCCAGCCGAGCAGCAGGAAGTATCCAAGGTTCATCACGCTGGCCTCGAGGAAGTGCACCCGAAACGACGTCATCCACGTCATCCGTTGCTCACTGTGGTGCACGGCGTGCACACCCCAGAGCAAGGTGTGGTGCATGACGCGGTGGCTCCAGTAGTCACAGAAGTCGATGCCGAGTAAGACGATGAGAATCGTTACCGGCCACGGAACGGCATCCCAGAACGCGTCGCCGGTCAGGCCCGGAAGTCCAAGGTTGGCGAAGGCCCCCACGCTCAGATCAGCCTTGAAGATCAGCCAGATTCCGATGACGCCGTTGAGGATGGCCAGCGTAAGGGTCACGGTGACACTGCGGAGCGTTTCGTCCGACAGCTTCAACGCCGATGGTCCCCGCGCAATCACCAAGAGGGTCGAGAAAAGCACAAACGGGATGACCATCTGCAAGACGTTCGAGGATTGAAACACGTCGAGCGCGTTCACAAGCCAGCTTGGGGTCACCGAGTTCACCCTAAGGTTTTCGGCATTTTCGGCGTTGTTCTTGATGCGACCGCATCTGTCGGTTCGCTGGTTTCGGACACGCACCAAAACATGACATCGTGGGTGATGGATTTCGACCTCGCCCAGACCGACTCGCTGCTCTCAACCACCCGTGCAGTTCGTAAACGCCTCGATCTGGAGCGCGATGTTCCCGACGATGTGCTGCTCGAGTGCCTGCAGCTTGCGGTGCAGGCGCCGACCGGATCCAACCAGCAGGGATGGCGTTGGATGGTGGTACGCGACGCTGAGAAGAAGGCCGGCCTGGCCGAGATCTACCGGAAGGCCGGTGGCGAATATCTCGCAGCGGCCGCGGCCGATTCTGATGGCGCCGGCCAGATGGGTCGAGTGCTCGACTCGGCCAACTATCTGGCCCAGAACCTCGAGAACGTTCCGGTGATGGTGATCCCGATGATCATCGGTCGCCTCGATGAAGCCGTCGCGTCCGGCGGCAACATCACTAACGCATCGGCTGGCCTGATGGGCTCGATCATTCCGGCCATGTGGAGCTTCCAGCTTGCGCTTCGCAGCCGCGGCCTGGGAAGTTGCTACACCACCCTGCATCTCGGGCTTGAGCAGGAAGCGGCCGAACTTCTGGAGATCCCGGCCCACATGACCCAGGCCGGGTTGTTGCCGGTTGCCTACACCAAAGGCACCGATTTCAAGGCGGCGAAGCGGCCTCCGGTAGAAGAAATCACCTACCTCGACACCTACAAAAACCCAATTCGCTAGCCGATCGCTCGCTCGCTCCCACTCACGAATAGGGGTTCCAACCCGATGGGGAAAGTACAGACGATTGTGCTTTCGGGGAGATACGGATGCGGCGGACCAACCAACGGCGAAGTGTTGTAGCGACCATGGCCATGCTTGTGGCGGCGGCGAGTCTGTTGGTGCTATCTCGTCCCGCCCAGGCGCAGAACCCGGGCGCTCTCTGCAACGGACTCCCCGTGACCATCCTTGGTACCGACGGTGATGATGACCTCATCGGCACTGCCGGAGACGACGTCATATCGTTGCTCGACGGCAATGACGTCGTCGACAGCGGAGCCGGGAACGACACGATCTGCGATGGCGAAGGAGGTTTCACCATCACGACCGGTGACGGCGACGACACGGTGCTAACCGGACCGGCCGCCGACCGAATGCGCAGCACGGTCGACACGGGCGCAGGCGAGGACCTCATTCATATCAACGTCACCACCATCGCCTTTTCCGAGGTTTCCGGTGGTCCTGGAGCCGACACGATCGAACTGTTTGGGCCCGGCAACGTGGAGGTCTTCGGCGGCCCAGGCGACGACTTGATCCGGAGCCATGTGGACAACTGGCCATCCCGGCATGTCATCGACGGTGGTGGCGACAACGACACCATCTTCGGCTGGGAAGTGAAAGGTGGCCCCGGCGACGACGACATCACCATCCTGGGACGCTACGGAGAGGCCGCAGGCGGCCACGGCGACGATCGCATCATCGGGACCGACTTTCGCGACGAGATCAAAGGAGGCACAGGCGACGATCGACTGTTTGGCAACGGAAGCAACGACGTTTTCTTTGGCGAAGACGGCAACGACGTCATCGTCGGCGGCGCCGGCGACGACACGATACGCGGCGGAGATGGCGACGACATCCTGAAGGGGGGAACCGGCGAAGACTTCCTAAACGGCGACGGAGGCGATGACATCGTGAAGGGCGGATCCGGGAAGGACACGCTCATCGGAGCGGCTGGGTTCGATCAGGTCTACGGCGGTAGCGGAAACGACGAGATAACCGACAAGGCCAACGGTGCAGATATCCGAGGCGGCAAAGGCGCCGACATCATCAAATTCGCAACGGTGGTTCCGGTGAACTCAACGATCAAGGCCGGTCCGGGGTCCGATGAAATCGACGCCAGAGGCGGACGACTTGAGATTCATGGCGACGGCGGACCGGATCGAATCGACGTCATCCTGCGTAACTCAACCGTTTACGGCGACGCCGGGCACGATGTTGTTACCTACCGCTCCGATGCCAATGGCGGAATCACGTTCTTCCTCGGATCCGGCGATGATCGACTCGTCGACCGGCCCGGCGCAAACCATGGAGAGGGAATCGTCGCTAGCGGCGGACCCGGTGACGACTTCTTGATGGGTACACCCTTCGATGATGAACTCCGAGCCAACTCCGGTAGCGATTTCGCAGATGGTCGGCGAGGAAACGACTATGTCGATGGTGGGAAGGGTCGCGACTCCTTAGCTGGGGGCCTCGGCGCCGACGTGGTGAAAGGCAGTGGCGACGAAGACTTCTGCCTCTTCGGGCACTTTGATCTTGTTGACGTCTTCAACCCGAACGGGCTCATTGGTTGGGAGGGGCCACCAGATCAAGGCGACCGAGGAAGCTGCGAGAACACCTGGGGCGAAACTGGCTACTGGATCTACCGCCGAGACGAACTCTGGAACTTCGACGAAGGGAACTGGTCATACAACGCGCGAAAGATCGCCGAGGACTTCTACTCGGTCGAACCAGAACTCTCGGTTGAATCTGAGCTCGAGCCACGCCTTCAATCTCGCCTTCAAACAGGTGCCATGCCCGGGCCTCGTTAGCGAGGGCTAGCCGGCGTCGCCCATATCCAGACTCGCCTTTGGCTTGCGACCGCCGAAGGCGATGAACCGGTCTGTTGCCGGCGCGTCTTCGGGTACATCGACCGCGTCGCCGAACAGTCCAGGCCCCCGAATCGCATCGCCGAAGGCCATCAGAACCTCAAGCGCACGTTCGGCGAGTTCGTCGGGAATGGCGGCATCGACTCCGGTGGCTTCGGCGATGTCCCATGCGTGAGTGAGGGCGTCGAAGATGAACTTGCCGATGGCCTCGTCAACCGTCATGTCTCCGAATGGCGTCTGGATTTCCTTTTGAAGGACACCGTGATGGTCGAGTGCATCGAGGAGGTTCTCGCGAACGTCGTTCCAGCTATCGGCTGGCCGATCGCCGGCCACATCTTCTTCGGCTTGCTCGTCGGGAACACCGTCGCCGTCAATTGCGGCGGCTATCCGCTTGAGCCCCCAGATGACATGCCCGAGGGTTTGTTTTGCAGTCCAGTCGTCGTTGGGTGACTGGTTATCCCAGTCGCCGTCGGCAACTCGACGGACCACGCCGTCCATCGTGTAAAGGGTCTTGGTGAAATCGCGCAGGTTCTTGCTCATAGTTTCGAAACTAATCGCGGGTACGGTGCTGAGCATGTCACCAGAAGATTCAGTCAGTGCCCCCGGTCAGGTCGTCAAAATCAATGCGCTCGAGATTCCGCCCAACGCCGGCGACGAAATCGTCAAGCGTTTCGCAGCTCGAATGTCGAGCCTCGATGATGTCGCTGGATTCTGTGGGTTCGAGCTTCTCCGTCCAACCGGCGATGCCGAAAACCGCTGGTTCGTGTACACCCGCTGGACCGACCAGGACGCCTACGAAGCCTGGCGAGACGGCGACGGCGCAGCCAACGCCCATGCCCAAGGTCCCGGTGACAAAGCCAGCGACGATGCGCCCCGCAAGCCGGTGAGCATGGGTGCAACCCTGCTTGAGTTTGAGGTCGAAGTAGCCGCTGGCCCAAGCGGCGCCTAGCTGGTAGATCGGCTCGGTGCCCTAGGCCGATTGGTACCTCAGCGCTACCGCAACAAGCGCCGACACTTCGACGTCGAGCTCAGCTTTGTCTGGCGCCATCCACCCCCGGCGCGCCGGCGGAGTAAACAGCACATCTCGACTCCAGTGGCGAAGTGGAGCGGTGCGACTGCACGACCCCATGTCGAACAGCGCTTCGGGGCTCGGGGCAGCTGCTTGGTGGACCGAAGCGATATAGAAAATCGTGAGGGTCTCGTGGTATCCCTCGGTCTCGGTGTTTGGTGTTCCGACACCGCAGTTGTGTGTAGTGATGCTGTCGCGAAGAAACGGCAGAGCCTCGACGGGCGATCGATTCTGAAGGGTCATCCAACAAGCAACCAGGTGCGCTTCGTGTGTCCACTCACCAGCAGGAAGTCGCCCAGCGATGAAGTCGTCGAAGGTCTGTTGATGTGTGCGCATGAAGTCGCAGCGTAGATGTCGGGCCAGGATAGGCCCATCGAATTTTCGGCGAGGTCGGCGCGGCTGGCAATCTAATGTCAGCGCAAGGGGAAACGACATGAGCGAAGGCAGCACTACCGAAGACAGTCTCACCGAAACTCGGCTGCGCACTTGTCCGTTGTGCGAGGCCCGCTGCGGACTCGAACTCACCATCGAGGAGGGTTCGGTCACCCTGATTCGTGGCGACAAGAACGACGTGTGGAGCAAAGGTTACGTGTGTCCGAAGGGCACCACGTTGGGCAAACTCCACGACGACCCAGACCGCCTTCGAGTGCCGATGATTCGCACCGGAACCGAATGGCGCGAGGCCACTTGGACGGAGGCATTCGAAGAATGCGAGCGGTTGCTTCACGGCGTGGTGGCCGAGCATGGCAAGGGTTCGGTAACTGCCTATATCGGCAATCCCACCGCCCACAATTTTTCCCTTGGCCGGTACGTCGGGGCGCTCAAAGGCATGGGCGGCATCGAGACCCTGTACTCGGCCGGCACCGTCGATCAGTGGCCGAAGAACGTGTCGTGTGCCCTGATGTACGGCCAGCCGTGGAAGATTCCCGTGCCCGATCTGCAACGCACCGATCTGATCTGGGTCATGGGTGCCAACCCGCATGCGTCGCAGGGCAGTCTGATGGGTTGCGCCGACGTGCTGAGCGAGTTCGACCGCATCCTCGATGCGGGAGGACGGGTGGTCGTCATCGATCCTCGACGCACCGGCAGCGCCGATCGAGCTAGCGAATGGTTGCCGATTCAGCCCGGTACCGACGCACTGTTCCTCATGGCCGTGTGCAACGTTTTGTTCGCCGATGACCTGGTGAACCTTGGCGCTGTGGCCGAGCACCTCGACAATGTCGACGGTGTACGTGACGCCTGCGCCGATTTCACTCCCGAGTTCGTGGCCGGAGCCACCCGTATTCCGGCCGACACCATCCGGGCGATGACCCATGAGTTGGTGGCCACGGAGAAGGCTGTCGTGTACGGCCGCATCGGGTTGTGCAACCAAGAGTTCGGAACGCTGGCTTCGTGGCTGGTCGACGTGGTCAACATTCTCAGCGGACACTTCGATGTCGAAGGCGGGCTGATGTTTCCGCGGGCCGTCAATTGGTCGATGACTCGGATGAAAAGCTCCGACTTCCCCGACGGATACGAGTTCGGTCGCTGGCACAGTCGGGTTCGTGGAGCTCCCGAGGTGCTCGGACAATTCCCCGTCTCTTGCATGGCTGAAGAGATCGACACCCCGGGTGACGGTCAGATCAAGGCGCTCTTCACCGTGGCTGGCAACCCCGTCATCAGCGCACCAGACAGCGGCCGCCTCGATGCGGCATTGCCGCAACTCGACGCCATGATCAGCGTCGACAACTGGCTCAACGAAACCACGCGCCATGCCCACGTGATTTTGCCGGGGCAATCGGGCTTGGAACAGCCGCACTTCGACGATCTGCTTTCGCACTTCACCGTCCGCAATACGGCCCACTGGTCCGACGTTGTGCTGCCGTCCGACGACCGGCCCGAGGAGTGGGAGATCATGATCCGGCTTGGGGCGATGCTGATGGGCATGAAGAACGCCGACATCGATCTCGGAACGTTTGACGACGGCTACTTCGGAGCGTTTGTGCAAATGCACTGTGGCGATGAAGCGTCGCCCATCTATGGCCGAGATGTCGACGAGATCATGGCGTTCTACGAGGGAGCCGGTGGGCCCGAGCGGTTTGCCGATTTCGCCGTTCGGGTCGGACCCTACGGCGACGCCTACGGAACCGATCCCGGTGGTCTCACCCTGGCCAAGATCAAAGAACATCCGCACGGCCTCGACCTAGGTCCGATGATTCCCGAAGTGCCCGGAATCCTCGACACACCAAATGGCAGAATCGATGTGGCCCCCGCCTACATCACCGCCGACCTCGATCGGCTTCGCGACCGGGCTGAGCGAGCCAACGACGGGTTGCTGCTTATCAGCCGTCGCCACGTGCGCTCCAATAACTCGTGGCTGCACAACGTAAAGGTGCTGGTGAAGGGCAAGGACCGCTGCACGCTCATCATCCACCCCGACGATGCGGGTTCTCGCGGGCTCGCCGACGGCGATGTGGCCGTGGTGAGCTCGGAAAACGGAACGGTCGAAGTGCCCGTTGAAGTGAGCGATGAGATGCTGACAGGCGTGGTGTCGTTGCCCCATGGCTGGGGCCACAATCTCGACGGCGTTCGTCTGTCGGTGGCCGCCGAACACGCCGGCGTCAACAACAACTTGTTGGCCCCACCAGCCTTCGTCGACACGCCCTCAGGCAACGCAGCAGTAAACGGAATCTCAGTAGAAGTAACCAACACTTCGCTCATATGAACATTTATACCTGGCACCAAACCCCCCAAAAGGTGCCAGGTACCCTTCAGCCCCCTGGTGCCAGGTACCTTTCAGCCCCCTGGTGCCAGGAACCTTTTTACCTCCGGGTGCCAGGAACCTTTTGGCCTCTGGGTGCCTGGCACGGGGTGTCGGGGTGTCGGTTGGGTTAGAGCGGTAGTTTGAACCAGCCGTTGCTTAGGCGTAGGACGATGGCGATCCACACGATGCCTACATAGACCGGCGCCAAGTGGAAGAAGTCGACGTAACCCACCGCCACGTGCACGATCAGCGCGGCGCCGAAGCCGACGATCGAGGCAACCATCAACATCCACCAGGTCGATCGCTCACCCGCCCGCCAGCCCCACAAACTTGTGGTGAGCAGACCGGCGCCCAGCGACGCCAAAGCGCCGCCAAAGCCTGCCCGGTCATGGGCGATGAAACGCAGCAAACGTCCGTCGAGCGCCGAGGCGAACAACTCCTGCTCGCCACCGAGGTACACGCGGTCGGACGGAATCAATACATCGCGAAGCCCGATGCTCATGATGTAGAAGCCCGACAGAAACACACCGGCCGACAACATGACCATCATCAACTGCGCGGTGAGTGCCCGACGTCGAACATGATCGTCGACCTCTATTGGTACCCGCCACGTTGGTGCGAGCTTCCGGCCAAAGACTCCGCCCAGGTAGAGCGGAAAGAAGCCAACCGCCACCGCAAAATGCAGCGGGTCGAAGAACCGGTAGCCCAGAAAGAGGAAGAAGGTGGGGAAGCCGATTGCGCCGGCAAAGAGAAATCCGGCTCGAGCCCATTTCCAACCCCGGCGCATGGCCAACGCGAATCCGATGTCGTTGAAACCAATGGCCATCATGCAGCCGGCCATGGTGATTCGATCGTGCTGGATGAAAGGCACGAGGTTGTCGTTCATGGCCCGCAGGTCGTCGAGCGTAACGCCCAGAAAATCTTCGTCGTAGCCCAAGGTCACCGGACCAACCGCGATGAGCGTTGCACCGATCCCGCCACAAACCATGGCGATCCCTAACCACAGTGCCCATACCCATGCGGGCCATGTCCACGGCTTCAACCACTGCACGGGTTCGACGGTGTTGGCCAGGTGGTGACGCTGCGTTAACGCCTCATTGACCCGCTGTGCGGTGGCCGGGCCTTCGGCGATAGTGGCCTCGTTTGCGATGAGAAGCGTGGCGCCCGCATCGAGTTCTTCGATGAGTTCGGCGACCGTGGACGCCTTGGAGTGTTGTGCTTCGGCCGGGAGCGAGTTGGCGTCGTTAGCGAAGCCGAACCCCATCGATGCAAACGCTGTGGTGCTCGCTTCGGACTGCTCGGAAACCATCACACCGATGGGCGAGGCGTACGAACCGCTCGGCGCCTGTACTGCTGTTTCGGGATGGTCGTAGGTGTAGTCGAACCCGCGGATGATCTTGTCGCCAAACGGCAGCCGGGCCACTGTGGTGATCACTCGCAAACCGGCCGACTTCGCCTTCGCGTGGCTGCCCAGAATTCCCGCCGCCGGGTTCTTGAGCGGAATGTAGGTCCAGTCCGGCATACCGCAAATGTACCGGCCAGCCTGCGACGCAGGGCAGTTATATGAGCGCTCGAACCGCGGCTTATGCTGCTCGCTTGACCGATCACAAGAAATCAGGCGACTACGACCGCGATGAACTGGCGCGGATTGCCGTATCCGACCAAATGCGTCGTATGCATCACGGGCTGGTCGGTGCACGACACGATGTCGACCGTCTCGAAGCGCTGGCCCAACGACTCTCGGCCGAAGCCGATTGGCTCGAGCAGAGTCCACCCGCCGAACGCGACCCTGTCCGCTGGAAACGCCCCGACCTCATGGAAGAAACCGTCGATGGCGAAGAGTTCGCCAACTCCATCGATCGTCCGGTTTCGGGCCGAGGTAACCCCTGGAGCGTGCCGCTACGGGTCATGCGAAGAGACGACACCGCCGAGGTGATCGTGAACCTCGGGCGCGGGTACGAGGGCGCACCCAACCGCGCCCACGGCGGTGTGGTGGCTGCCATCTACGATGACCTTCTCGGCTTCCTCCTCATGTTCGACCGCATCGTGGCCTACACCGCCTTTATCAAGGTCGACTACCGCAACGCCACGCCGCTGCACGAAGACATCACGTTCACCGCATGGGTGGCCGAGCGCGATGGCCGCAAACTCCACATGCGGGCCGAATGTCGAGCCGGCGAGGACATCATCACCACCTGCGAAGGGTTGTTTATCGAGGCGCAGGTATCGCCTCTCGATGACTGATTCGTGCCTCCCTAATATCTGCGGCTTCGCAGGCATAGGATCAGCCCTCGACGGGTTGCCTTCTCTATGACGGTTGCATTCGTATTCTCTGGTGGGGCGAGCCTGGGTTCGATCCAAGTCGGCATGCTTCGGGCCCTTGAGGAAGAGGGCATCGCGCCTGACGCTGTGTTTGGGGCCTCGGTTGGCGCCATGAACGCTGCCTTCGTGGCCGGTGGCGGAACATCAGAGGAGCTGGCGAGCATCTGGCGAGGTTTGAACGGGCGCGAGATGTTTCCGATCCGACTTGCTCTGGGCCTTCGCGCCTTCCTTGGCCAGTCCAACCACTTCGTCCCTAACTCAGGCGTGCGTAGGGTGTTGAATCGGCACCTCCCGTTTCGTCGTCTCGAAGACGCACCGATTCCGTTGAGCGTACAGACCACCGACGCGCTCACCGGCGACGAAGTTGTCCTCTCCAGCGGCCCGACGGTCAAGGCGATTCTGGCCAGTATTGCTCTACCCGGTGTGTTTCCGCCGGTGACCATCGACGACCGAACCCTCATCGATGGTGGCATTGCCAACAACACGCCAATCAACACCGCAATTGCGGCGGGCGCTACCGAGGTGTGGGTGCTGAGCACCGGATACTCCTGCGGCGTCGCCGAGATGCCCACATCAGGACTCGGCTTTATGCTTCACGCCGTGGCGCTGCTCGTACAACAGCGACTCGTGGCCGAAACCAGCAAAGCCAACTACCCGGTGCCGGTTCATCTCATCCCGCCGCCGTGCCCGATCATGGTGGGTCCGACCGACTTCAGCGCTACCGACCACCTCATCGATGACGCCTACCGCGGCACTCGGCAATGGCTGAGCGATGGAATGCCATTTGCTCTGCCGCTCATTGGGCATCGGCACTAAACAACCGGTCGACCTAGTCGTCGTGCTCAACCACGGCGATGACTTGGACGACGCGAAGAAACTCGTCAACGTGTTCGCCGAACTGCTTGTCGAGTGGGTCGGGTGAGCCGCCGGCAAGAAAGCTGTCGGTATGCAGCTCGACCAACTTGGTTGCGGTGTCGCGCTGATAGGCGTGACTCGCCGGGATCGACGGAAACACCACCAGGGGCATCGGTAGGCCAGCCAGTTCGGCGTCGGTGACCCCTCGGATCGTCTCGCCCGCCAGCAGGTCGTTGGCCACCGCGGCATTCATCTGATCCTCGATGACGATCCGGGCGAGATCGTCGAGCACTTGGTCGCCCGCAGTCGCCGGCCAGGCCAGCATGAGACGTCCGACCCGGTCGGGGAAATCCGCTGCGAAACGGGCGGCAACCGAGCACCCGTGCGAGGCGCCGACCAGAGCAACCTGATCGAATCCGGCTTTGTCGATGGCGGCCAGCAGCACATCTCGCTCCTCCTTCCACGACCGGGGATGCGTCGGGCGTTTGGGGGCGATGAACCGGGTGGTCGTTTGGGCGAGCGCTCCGGTGACGCCGGTATCGATCCAGTAGTTCATCGGCGTGACGTCTTCATACAGTCCGCCGTGCACAAGAACGACAGGCAGTAGTTGCGGAAGGTGCATGCAACAAACCCTAGAGCCGAGCGGTACCGTGGCGACCGATGAGCGCTTCCATCGATCTGAGCCGGCACGACATCGCCGATCCCAGCTACGTCGAAGCATGTCGCGCAACCCTCGAGGCCGATGGCGCGCTGGTTCTTTCCGGGTTCTTTGACGCCGACGCTGTGGCGCAGGTTGTTGCAGCTAGCGCTCCACGCGAGCACGAAGCGTTCTTTGCGGGCTCAACCCACAACGTGTATCTCACCCCGCCCGATCCAACGCTGCCCGACGATCACCCGTTCAATCGGCAGGTGGTGAGTTCGAAAGGGCTGATCGCCGACGATCAGATCAGTTCCGACTCGCCCTTGCGTGATTTCTATGATGACCCCGAGGTGCGGGCGTTTCTTTGTGGCGTGCTGGGCATCGTCGAAATTCACCCCTACGCGGACAACCTGTCGTCCATCAACGTGCACTTCGCGTCGGAAGGGCGCGAGCTTGGCTGGCATTTCGACAACTCGTCGTTTGCCGTGACCATGCTCCTTCAAGCACCCGATGGCGGCGGGAGATTCGAATACGTGTCGGCGGTGCGCGACGCCGATGCTGGCGACATGGCCTACGACCGGGTGGCGGCGATTCTCGACGGTCACGAACCGGTGCACGAGCTGCACTTCGAACCCGGTGACCTGGTGTTGTTCCGAGGCCGCAACGCCATGCACCGAGTCACGCCAACCAAAGGCGACACCACCCGACTCCTCGTGGTCTTCGCCTACAACGACCAGCCCGGCGTATCGCTCTCCGACTCAGCGCTACAAACCTTCTACGGTCGAACGAACTGAGTTTCAGATCGATACGACGTTGGTGACGATAGGCGGCAGGTCGGTTTCGGGGAGAAGGTAGCGGGCCAGAAGAATCGTCTCGGTTCGGCCCTTCGTATCGAGCCAATTCATGCCCGGACCCGGGTCATCGGGCCCGACCAACATCTTCACGGACCCATCGGCTTCATGGAGCGCTTGGCTGTCGTTGATACACACCGACTGCCCGTCGCGAAACTCGGGTGATTCGAGCCAGTAGTTGTTGAGGTGAACGCTCCAGTACCGACACGACGGCGGCGTGAGCTCAAGCTCGAGTGCCTCGCCCTGCTCCAACTGCACGTAGCAGAGTTGGTAGTGGTTGTGCGGTGTGCCGGCCATCTCCGATACCAACTCGGCCGCGGCCTCGTTCATCTGGTTCGGGCGAATCCGCAGCTCCTCGGACAGATTTACCGTTGCGTTGTTCACAAAACCCAGGCCCAAACCAAGAAGCCCCAGAACCCCAGACAGCGTGTCGGCATCGGGCTCGGGTCGATGGGCGATTTCTGGCGAGAGCTGCTCCACTTCGAAGCGTGCCTTCACCCCACCAGCCCGATCGTGGGTGTACTCGCGGATGATGACGAACGAGGCGTCGTCGCCAAGGTCGAGCCAGTCTCGGTCGGCATCGGGGCCACCTACCATCAGCTCGAAGGTTCCGTCATCGCTGATGGTTAGCTCGCCATCGTGGAGGTCGGCAACCACTCGATCTTCGATGCCAGCCCGGTAGGCGGTGAACGAAATGTAGGGCGACTCGCCGCGGGTGCCATTGATTCGATACCGCCCACCCTTGGCCACGTTGAACTGGAAGTAGATGGTGTCGGGGCAGTCGGCGAACACCTTGCGGGTCGGTGATTCTGGGAGAAACAACTCGCCCCCGAACCCGGGTGCAAACTCCAGAAACTGCTCTTCGCGGTACGCGAGTTGGCGAAGGATAAACCGCAACCCGTCGACTCGCTCGGCGTCGTTCGGCGACGTAGCCAACGCCTCGTGACCCAACGCTTTCAACGAGTCGGTAAAGCTGTCCCATGCATCGGCGAGTTGTTGGCGGTTGTCACCCATCACCGTGGTTTCTACCAGACGCGACACAGGTGTCAGACACGAGTGTCGCGTATTGCGCAACGCGACACAGGTGTCAGACACGAGTGTCGCGGGTGGTTGTTTGGGTTGAACGGCGGGCTGCGGGGCCGATTGGCAACGGTGAAACTTGTCCGGGTTGCTCTCGTGCTGTTGGTCGGCATCATCCTTGGCGACCTTGGAGTGATCGGCGGGCTCGATTCCTCCGACGCCGAGCCGAGCCAGGTGTTGGAAGAAACTCGCCTTCGGGCCAAGACCCCCACCACACCTTCCAACTTCACGGTCGGGTTCTACGGCGACAGCTTCGCCTTCGACTCGGCCGAACATGCGCACCACCTACTCGAAACCGGCGGCCGGCTTCACGTGGTCGGAGCAACCTTCCACGGCGTCGCCGTGTGTGACCTTCTCCCACAAATGCGCGCTGACGCGGCGAGGTATGACATGTTCGGCGCGGTCCTGACCTTTGCGGGCAACGCCTTCACCCCCTGCATGGCGAAAGCCAACGGCCGGGCACTCTCTGGGCGCGCGGCGCTGCGAAAGTTTGAGGCCGACCTCACCGAAGCCGTCCAACTGCTCACCGCCGATGGAGCCCGCGTGTATCTGGGCACCGTGCCCACCTCGCGCATTCAGGCATCGTTCGACATGAACTGGGATCGAAACACCAACCGGGTAGTTGCCAAGGTGGCCAGGAAGCACCGCCGCGTCGAGCTCATCGATTCAGCGGCCACCGTGCTTGACTCCAATGGCAATTACACCGAAACGCTCCCGTGCCTCGAGTTTGAGCCGTGCGCGTTCAACGGGCGCAACCTGGTTCGAGAATCCACGGGCATCCACTTCTGTACGAGCGGATTTGCTGACGTTTCGGTGGGCATCGATACGTGCCCGGTGTGGTCGAGCGGAGCGTTTCGGTTTGCCGGCGCCCTGACGGCTCCCGTGATCGAAGATGCTCAGCGGGCGTGGGCCCGGGCCAACTAGATATCGGCCAGCCAGCTCCAAGTTGCGGCGGCGGTAACGGTGGTTACCAGGTAGACACTTCGGTCGAACACCGGGGCTTCGTCGATGCGAAACAGTTGCCCGGCGTCGAGGTGAGGTTGAACCAGCAGCTCAGGTAGGTACGCCGATCCATCGGTGGACAGAAGATGTTCGAGCGCCCACACGGCTGAGCCGAAACTCACCTTGGCAGTATCGGCATCGGCGTATGCCTCGGCATGTCGGCGCCGGAAGTCGTCGCCCGCTTCGACAAACACATAGTTCGGGTCGAACCGCATCGGGCTGCCTTCGAGGCTGGTAACCAAGATGAGCTGTTCGGGTTCGAGGGTCTGTACGACCTGATTGTCGTGGGCGCCCGATTCGTAGGTGAGTGCGATATCCACCAATCCGGTGCCGAGCCATTGGTCGAGTTCGGCTTGTTCTCCGGGCCAGGCTGCGAGCGCGGTGGCGGGATGGCGTTCATGAATGTCGCGGAACAGGTCGCGGCCTCGGGTTGGCCACAGGTCGACGCTGCAACCAATGTTGCACACGTTGTCAACCCCTTCGGGTAGCCCGGTTTCGCTCTTGGCCTGTCGCCACAGGTTGGTCATGACCTCGGCGTATTTCTGCAGTTTGAATCCCGCAGCGGTGAGCTCGATGCCACTTCGATCTCGGTGCAGCAATGTCTGGCCGAGCTCGTTCTCGAGCGCCTTGAGTCGAGCGGTTACCGTCGATTGGCTCACGTTGAGCTGCGCCGAGGCCTTCACCAAGCTGCCGGTATCGACGATCGTGAGGAAGGTTTCAAGCCCGTTGATATTCACTGCAAAAAGTATGCAGTAAAGGTGCAATTGATTTCAATTTACAGCAGCAAAGAGGATTCGTAGTCTGGGAGGTGTACCGGCTTATACACCGGGTTCCAAGGGGGATTCACTCGATGAAGTTTCAGCTGGCAATCAACCTCGAACGAATGGACGACAGCCTCGACATGGCGGCCGTCGCCGACCACACCCTCGACATGGTGAAGATGGCCGACCAGGGCGGCTTCGATATCGTCTGGGCCGCCGAGCACCACGCGCTCGAAATGACTATCGCCCCCAACCCCTTCCAGATCCTCACCTGGTGGGCGCAACATACCGAGAACATTCGTCTCGGCAGCGCGGTCGCGGTGGCCGCCTACTGGCACCCAATCAACCTTGCTGGCGAAGCCGCATTCCTCGACCTCATCAGTGGCGGACGCCTTGAGTTCGGGGTCGGGTCTGGGGCCTATCAGCGAGAGTTCGATCGAATGAAGCCCGGTCTCAAACAGTCCGACGCATGGCAGTACATGCAAGAAATGTTGCCCGCCCTTCGAGGTCTCTGGGCTGGCGACTACGAGCACGATGGCGAGTTCTGGTCGTTCCCCCGGTCGACCTCGGTGCCCAAACCGCTCAGCGAACCCCGCTGCTGGGTTGCGGCCCGATCGCCCATCACCTTCGACTACGCACTCGCCAACGACTGCCACGTGATGTGCTGGCCCATCGCCCGTCCCTTCGCCGAAGCCGAGCTGTACAAGCAGCAATTCGATGACTCGGTCGCCAAGGCCAACCTCGACCCGAGCGCCACGAAACCAATCTTTGCGCTCATGCGCCACACCGCCCTGTATGAAAACGAAGCCGGCCATGACGCCGCCGTGAAAGCTGCACAGTGCCAGCTCGGGCAGTTCGCCGGCCTGTTTCAAAATCAGGGCGACGTGTACGACGGCTTCCCCCGTCAACTGGCAGTCGAGGAGCTCCAAAACCCCGAGCAGTACACGGCCGAAACGCTCACCGAGAACCTGATGTTCGGCAACCCCGACGAAGTCATCGCCAAGCTCAAACGGTATGAACAGCTGGGGGTGGACGAGTTCATCTACTACGCCAGCCTGGGGCTCGGCCACGCCGAACAGAAGCGGTCGATGGAGCTGTTCTGCGCCGAAGTCATTCCGGCGTTCGCCTGACCAATGGCTGTCGACCCCAACGGAACCTCCTTTGACGATCTTGGCCCTCGAGGCGCGCCGGTGGTCGCGCTCATTCACGGGCTTGGGCTCACGCGAGACACCTGGGCCGCTCAGCTCGGCCCGCTCACCGAGCACTACCGCGTCGTCAACTACGACCTGGGCGGCCACGGCCAAACTGCGTTGCCCCAGGGCCACATCACGCTTAGCTCTTTCAGCGAACAGCTCCGAGCCCTTCTCGACCACCTCGATATCGAAACTTGCGCGGCGGTGGGTTTTTCGCTCGGTGGCATGATCAACCGCCGGCTGGCCATGGATCACCCCAGTCGAGTCAGCTCGCTCGCCATTCTCAACTCGCCGCACGAACGCGGCGACGAGGCCCAGCGACTGGTTGAAGAGCGGGCCGCAGCATCGGCCGCAGGCGGACCCGGCGCAACGATTGACGCAACCATCGAACGCTGGTTCACCGCCGAATATCGGGCAAGCGCGCGGCCGATGATCGACAACGTTCGCAACTGGGTGTTGGCCAACGACCACGAGGCATACGCGAAAGCCCGCATGGTTCTGGCGCAAGGCGTGGTCGAGCTGATTCGGCCCGAGCCGCCCATCATCAAACCAACCCTGGTGATGACCTGCGAGAACGATTCGGGTAGCACGCCTGCCATGAGTCACGCCATCGCATCGGAGATTCCCGGTTCACAAACCATCATCGTTCCCGGCGTGCAGCACCTCGGCCTCCTCGAGCAACCCGAGGCCTTCACCCAACCGCTCCTGAAGTTTCTGGAAGAAGTGACTCCATGACCAAGCAAGACAAACAAGACAAACAAGACAGGCAGGACAAACAAGAGATGTCGGGCGGACTAGCAGCCGTCGAAGCACTGAAAGCCGAAGGGGTCGGCCACGTCTTCGGTCTGATCGGTTCGGCCACGATGGAGCTGTTCGATGGGCTCTACCTTGCCGATGAGGTCGATTTCATTGGCGTGCGCGACGAACGCACGGGTACCCATATGGCCGATGGCTATGCCCGGGTCACCGGCAAGGCCGGCGTGGTGCTGGCCGGGCAGAATGGCCCTGGCTCGACCAACCTGGTCACCGGGCTCGCCCAGGCCAAAGCCGCATACTCGCCCGTGGTGGCCATCGCCGGATCCCTGGCCTCGGGCCATGTGTATCGCGATGCGTTTCAGGAGGTCGATCAAGAGTCGGTGTTTCGGCCCATCACGAAGAAGACCTGGACAGTACCCAGCACCGACCGCGTGCCCGAAATGTTCCGCGAGGCTTTCCGCACCGCCCTTGCCCCCCGCACCGGTCCGGTGCAGATCAATCTGCCCCGCGATGTGCTTTCAGGAACTGCTTCGTTCGATCCGCCGCAATCGCCCGATGGCTACCGGCCGCTCACCAAACCAGCGGCGCCCGCCGACGCTATAGCCCAAGCCGTGCAGATGCTGCGGGCCGCCAAGCGGCCGGTCATCGTCGCTGGTGGAGGAGTCAAGAACACCGGTGGGCACGAGGCCGCGCTGGCGCTGGCGGTAGCGCTGAACGCCCCAATCGCCACTTCGCCGGGCCACGGCGATGCCATCCCGTTTGGTCATCCGCTCAACGCTGGCCAGATGGGGCCGCGCGGAAACGTCGTTGCCTCGCGTCTGGTGAAGGAGGCCGACGTCATCGTGGCGCTCGGAACTCGCCTCGGTTTCAACTCGACCTTCTACACCTACGACAACATCAACCGGGACGCCGCGATCATCCAGATCGAGATCGAACCAACCGCCATCGGCCGCTTCTTCCCAGTCGAACTCGGCATTTGGGCCGATGCGCCGACCTTTGCCAGCCAACTCGTTGACGCTCTTGCCGTCGATGCAGCGAAGGCCGAGGTCGAAGCTGCGGTCGCCGAATGGACCTCGAGCTATCAGGCCGAACGCACCGCCTACCTCGCCGACCGCGACGCGCAAGCCAGCGATTCGTTCCCCATCGTTCCCTCGGGCATGTTCAAAGCACTACGAAACGTGCTGCCCAAAGAGGCGGCCATCACACTCGACGCCGGCACGCTCTGTCTGCAAGCAACCGACGCCCTCAACTATTGGACGCCGCAGAGTCTGTTCACTCCGCTCGACTTTGGTTTGGTTGGCTTCGGGTTTGCGGCCGCGCTGGGCATCAAGGTGGCACAACCCGATCGGCCGGTGGTGAGCCTGATGGGCGACGGCGGGTTCGGCATGACCCTCAGCGAGCTGAGCACCGCGGTCAGCTACGGCATCAACACCACCACCATCGTTATGAACAACCAGTGCTGGGGTGCCGAGAAGGCGTATCAGCGAGACTTTTTCGACGAGCGTTACATCGGGGCCGATATCGCCAGCCCTCCATTCGACAAGGTGGCCGAACTGTATGGCGCCGCCGGATTCCGTGCCGAACGAGTAGAAGAGATCGGTGAAGCGGTCGAGGCAGCACTCGACACCGACAAGCCAGCCGTCGTCGACATCGCAGTAGACCCCAACGCCCTCTACAGCTTCCGTCGAGACAGCTTCAGCCACCGCGTTGGTTCATGAGTCGGTCTTAGCTCAGTAACGCGACGGCTTGTTCGCATAGCCCATCGACCTGAGCCCGGAACTGATCGGTGTCGGCCGAACTATCGGCCATCACGCCCTTGAGGTAGCGAGACAAAACACCTTCGACAATCGCTGCCAGTCGCCAGTTCTGAAACGCCCGGTAGTAGTTGATGTCGCCGACTTCGAAACCGGTGATCTCGCAGTACCGATCGACCAGAGCCTCGCGGGTGCTGAACCCGCCGGTGCTGGTGGGAAAGCCGGTGGCTCCGGCCGCCGTGGTTTCGTCGGGTTGCACCCAGTTGTTGAGGAGGTAGCCGACGTCGGCCAACACGTCGCCGAGGGTGCAGAGCTCCCAATCGAGCACCGCCAATACCGACCCGTCCGTTGGGCTGATGAGCATGTTTCCGAGTCGGTAGTCGCCATGCACGATCCCGGTATATCGCTGCTCTGGCTTTCGCTCGACAAGCTTGTTGTACACCCAGTCCATGTCGTCGAGCTCGCGGGTTTTTGACTTCTCCCACTGGCCAGACCATCGCTTCAGCTGCCGGTCGAGGTACGCCTCTTTGCGGCCGAGTTCGCCGAGCCCAACATCGTCGGGGTTCACCTTGTGGAGCGCAGCGATAACCGAAACGACGTCTTCGCTGGCGGCCGCCCGAAGGTCATGGTCGGGCATCTCGGCTTCGATGGTGGGTGCATCGTGGGCGACAAGACCGTCGACATAGTTCATGACGTAGAACGGCGCGTCGTTGACGGATTCGTCGGTGCACATCGCCAAGGTTTTTGGCACCGGCACCGACGACTTTCCCACGCCGGTGATGATCTTGTGTTCTCGGCCCATGTCGTGAGCGGTGGCAAGAACGGCTCCAAGCGGCGGCCGGCGCAGCACCATCGCCGTGTTGTTGGCATCGGTGACCTTGAAGGTGATGTTGGAGTGTCCGCCCGTAATCAGCTCGTAGGTGAAAGGTGCGGTGGCGCCATCGACGTTGGCTTCAAGCCAAGGGCCAACGGATTCGGCGTTAATTCCAACCGGTGAAGTCATGCGGTGACCCTAGTTCCACCTCCGCTACGCCCAACAAACGGAATACGGTTCCAGACACCGTATTCAGATTGGGCTAGCTGCAGCAGGGGCCGTCGGCGTTGGGGCCGACGCTGACGCCTTCGAAGACTCGTCCGTCGGCAGTGAGGGTTGAACCCATGTCGGAGTCGCCGGTCTTGACGTACCACTCCCACCGGGTCTGCGGTCCGGTGATCCAAGTTTCGGTTTTTTCGGCGAAGCAGCACAGTGTGTCGTCGATCCCCGAGGTTTCCAGGCCGGTGCTGGCAATGCGAGCCTCGGCCGCAGCGACCTCTTCAGCCGTTTCTACCTCGACACCGAGGTGGTTCAGCGAACCGCCCTTGCCGGCGTTCTGCATGAGGACCAGCTTGAGTGGCGGGTTCTCGATCGCGAAGTTTGCGTAGCCATCCTTCACCTTGGCGGGAGCGGTGTTGAACATTTTCGTGTAGAAGTCGATCGACTCATCGAGGTTGTCGACGTTGAGGGCAAGTTGAACACGCATGGGGTTCTTTCTGTCAGAGTTCATATCGAAGGTTATCGATATGTTGCATAGCGTTACTGTAACAACGTATCGATGGATGTCAATATGTAATTCGGGAAACTTCTGCCATGATGTACCCATGGCCACAAAGAACACTGCCCGATGCTGTCCCGAGCTCTTCGGATCGAGTCTTAGTGAGAACGACGCCGACCAACTGGCGCTCTCCCTGAAAGCGCTTGCCGACCCCACCCGCTTGCGACTCGTCAACATCATCGCCGCAGCAGGGGAAGGGTGCGCGTGCGATCTTCCCGAAGCGATCGGTCGGGCACAGCCCACCGTCAGTCATCACCTCTCGATTCTGGTGAAAGCGGGAATTCTCGGTCGTGAGCAACGCGGAAAGTGGGCCTGGTTTTGGGTTGAACAAGACCGCCTAACCGAACTTCGAGAGGCGCTGGCCATCGACTGAGCCACGGGCTGATAGGGCGCGAACTTCGCCAGTGCCTACATCGAACCGAGTCCAAGAGGCGGAAATCCGCCTTCTGAATATAGTTAGAGTGCCAAACTTCACCGTTTGTACCTCTAACATGTGGCCGCGTGCCTTTCGGCCGCTTGCTTCATTGAATTTCTCAAGGGGATAACCGTGACCCGGCTTGGGTTTTTGCTCGACTCCGACAGCTGTATTGGCTGCCACGCATGCACCGTTGCGTGCAAAAGCGAACATGATGTTCCGCTTGGCGTAAACCGCACATGGGTGAAGTACATCGAAACGGGAACCTTCCCCGATGTCGCCCGCAAGTTCAACGTGATGCGCTGCAACCAGTGCGACGATGCGCCATGTATGACCATCTGCCCTACCTCTGCGCTGTTCCGCGCCGACAACGGAGTGGTCGACTTTCAAGACGACGACTGCATTGGCTGCAAGTCGTGCATGAACGCGTGTCCCTACGATGCGCTCTACATCAACCCCGAAACCAACACCGCCCATAAGTGCAACATGTGTAACCACCGACTCGAGGTTGGTCTCGAGCCGTCGTGCCAGATCGTGTGCCCCACCGAAGCCATCAAGATCGGTGATCTTGACGACCCCAACTCTGAGATCTCAAAGATCATCGCCCGCGACGATGTTGCCGTTCGGGCCCCGGAGCAGAACACCAAACCAAAGGTGTACTACCGAGGCGCCGATCAGGCGTCGCTCGACCCCACCCGCACCGCCATCGCCAACGACGGCATGATCTGGGCCGACACCCTCACGGGCAACCTCGGTGGCCCCAAGCACCCAACCGTGCCCGTCCACCTTGGCAACAAGCCCACCGACGAAGAGGGTGTTATCGCCCGAACCGCCTACACCACGTCGCACCAGATGACCTGGAAAGCGAAGGTGTCGGGCTACCTCGTTACCAAGGCAATTTCAGCCGGGGTCATGCTTGTCGCCGCGCTATGGGTGCTCATGGGCCATAGCGATGCCCAAGCCGCCGTTGGTGTCATCCCGCCAATGATCGCTGGTGTGTTCCTTGCCATCACGGGCTTCCTGTTGGTCACCGACCTCAAACAGCCGGGCCGGTTCTACTACCTCATCACCAAGGGCAACTGGTCGTCGTGGCTGGTGAAGGGCGCCTATGTGCTGATGGCCTTCTCCATCGTGCTGGCGCTGTGGTGGATTGGCGGACTCATCGAGTCCGAAACGCTCCTGAAGGTGCTGGCAATCCCCGCCGCCATCGGGGCCCTCGGAACCGCCGGCTACACCGCCTTCCTCTTCGGTCAGTGCGAAGGCCGCGACCTTTGGCAAACGCCGTTGTTGCTGCCGGTTCTTCTGGCCCAGGCGGTAACTGCCGGCGGTGCGACCTACGCAATCCTCGAGCTGTTCATCGATATTCCCGACGCTCGCACGATCTGTTGGGTGCTGCTCGGCGGCCTTGTGGCAACTGCGGCGTTCATCGCCATGGAGCTCACCTCGAAGGGAAGCCGCCATGTCGAACTGGCGGTCGAAACCATGACCAAGGGCACCTACGCCAAGCAGTTCTGGTGGGGCGGAATCCTTGTCGGCCTGGTTATCCCGGCCGCATTGGTCATCGTGACACTTGCGCTCGATATCTCCAGCGCGATCCCCGCAGCCATCGCTGGCGTGCTCGCCCTCGTCGGAATGTTCGCCTACGAAGACTCCTTCGTGCGCGCCGGCCAGTCCGTACCCCTCTCGTAATCCTCCTGCCGTAACTCTCAAGGCTGAATTCTTATGACTGATCTCTCGAAGTACCCACCGCTCGCCAAATGGCACGACTGGTCCGAGCTCGACGCCAAAGCCTGGCCCGACAAGGTCGAGCGCAAATACACCCTTATTCCCACCACCTGCTTCAACTGCGAAGCAGCGTGTGGCCTGGTCGCCTACTTCGACCAGGAGACCGACGAGATCACCAAGATCGAAGGGAACCCCGAGCACCCGGCCAGCCGCGGTCGTAACTGCGCAAAGGGTCCAGCCACGCTCAACCAGATCTATGACCCCGAGCGGGTCCTGTACCCGATGAAACGCAAAGGCGAACGTGGCTCGGGCCAATGGGAGCGCATCAGCTGGGATCAGGCGCTCGACGAAATCGGCGAGCGCATCCGCACCGCCATCATCGAAGAGCGTCGCAACGAAATCATGTACCACGTCGGTCGCCCCGGCGAGGACGGCTACACCGACCGGGTGCTCAAAGCCTGGGGCGTCGACGGCCACAACAGCCACACCAACATCTGCTCATCAAACGCCCGCATTGGCTACCAGAGCTGGATGGGCCACGACCGCCCATCGTCGGACTTCGCGAACGCAAAGGTCATCTTCCTGATCTCGGCCCACCTCGAATCGGGCCACTACTTCAACCCGCACGCGCAACGAATCATCGAAGCGCAGGAGAACGGCGCCAAGGTCATCTGCGTCGACCCTCGCCTCAGCAACACCGGTGCCAAGGCCGACTTCTGGCTTCCAACCTGGCCGGGTACCGAACCGTTCTTGCTGCTGGCAATTGCCCGCGAACTCATCGAACAGGAAACCTGGAACGCCAGCTTTATGGAACGCTGGACCAACTGGGAAACCTACCTGCAGGCGAAGCACCCGGGTCGTCCGGTCGATTTCTCGCAGATGCGCGAAGCGCTGCTCGAAGAGTATGCCGAGTACACCCCCGAAGCCGCCGAACAAAAGACTGGCATCGACGCCGCCACCATCCGCGAAATCGCCGAGATCATCGGCGACAACCCCACCAAGTTTGCCTCGCACAACTGGCGTGCTGCCGGCGCCGGCCATATGGGTGGCTGGCAGGTTGCCCGGTGCCTGTTCTTCCTCAACGTGCTCACTGGCTCGGTTGCCACCAAAGGCGGCACCGCCGGAAACGGAATGAACAAGTTCAAGGCGGCTGCGCCGATGGGCGCCCCGAACACCCACGAGTGGAACGAACTCGAGTGGCCCAAGGAATTCCCCTTGGCGTACCACGAGATGTCGATTCTCCTTCCGCACTTCCTCAACGAGGGCCGCGGCAGCCTCGAGCTCTACTTCTCCCGGGTATACAACCCCATCTGGACCAACCCGGACGGGTTCAGCTGGATGGAAGCGCTCACCGACGAAAACAAGGTGCGCTGCCACGTTGCCCTCACCCCAACCTGGTCCGAAACCTCATGGTTCGCCGACTACGTGCTGCCCATGGGCGTATCGGCCGAGCGCCACGACGTCACCAGCTACGAGACCCACGCCGGGCGCTGGATTGGTTTCCGCCAGTCGGTGTTCCGCCGCTACGCCGAGATCAAAGACATCAAGGCTGGCGGAACCGGCGAGCTTGGTCCCGATACCCGTAGCTACGACTACAACCCGGGCGAGGTCTGGGAAGAAAACGAATTCTGGATCGACCTGTCGTGGCGCATCGACCCCGACGGCGAGCTCGGCATCCGCCAGTGGTTCGAGAGCGAGAAGCACCCCGGCAAGCCGGTAACTATCGACGAGTACTACCGCAAGATGTTCGCCGAGAACGTTCCCGGTCTGGCCGAGGCGGCTGCCGCTGCTGGTCAGGATCCGCTCGAGTTCATGCGCGACCGCTCGGCGTTCGCCGTACCCACCGACCCGTATGAACCCTACGAGAATGTGGTCGACGACAGCTTGCTCGAAGGCAGCACCAAGAGTGACGACGGCGTATATCGGAAAGCCGGAACACCCAGCGCATGGTCGGGTGACGATGCCGACCTCGACGATCTCAAACTCTCGCCGCTGGGCGAGGGCTCTCCTGCGGTCGAGATCGACGGCGAAGCGCTCGAAGGTTTCCCCACACCCTCGAAGAAGCTCGAGCTGTACTCGAACACCCTGGCCGACTGGGGCTGGCCCGAATACGCCACCCCCAAGTGGATCCCTTCGCAGGTGCACTGGGAAGACATCGACATGGCCGGAAACGAGCGCATCCTGTTGCCTACCTTCCGCATCCCCACGCTCATCCATACCCGCTCGGCCAACTCAAAATGGCTCAACGAAATCAGCCATCGGCATCCGCTGTGGGTGCACCCCGACGATGCCGAGAAGCTCCAGATCGAAGAAAACGGCCTGGTTCGAGTCACTACCCGCATCGGCCACTTTGTGATCTCCGCGTGGCGTACCGAAGGCATTCGTCCGGGCGTCGTTGCCGCGTCGCACCACATGGGTCGTTGGCGTCTCGACGAAGACAAAGCTCGCTCATGGGGCGCCGGAAAGGCCAGTATTACCAACGATGCCGGAGAGCCTGGCGGAACCATCTGGAAGCTCAAGCGCGAACACGGCATTGAGTCCTACGACTCCAGTGCAAGCGAGGCTGGTGCTGACCCCGACACCGGACGTATCTGGTGGAACGATACGGGCGTTCACCAGAACGCAACCTTCTGTGTGCAACCCGACCCCATCTCGGGCATGCAGTGTTGGCACCAGAAAGTCACCGTCACCCCCGCCCAAGCTGACGACGAATACGGCGACGTCGTGGTCGACACCGCAAAATCACGCGAGGCCTACCTCGAGTGGATGGAAAAGACCCGCCCAGCGTCTCCCGACAAGAACGGCGGGCTCCGCCGACCCCTTTGGTACGCCCGCCCCCTAAAGCCAAACCCCAGCGCCTACCGGCTGTAACTCAGGTTCGCTCCGACGAACCCCCGCTCTAGCGCATCGCTTTTTCTTCGTCGCGCCCGCAAACCAGCGCAAACCGGCGCAAACCGGTGCCTGGAACCTTTACTGCTCCTGGTGCCAGGTACCGTTGATTCACTGGTTTTGGTGGTCGGTCTGGTGTTTACTGCAAACACTGGGATTGGGTGTGCGTTTTGACCATTTGGACTTTTGTACCTGGCACCGAAACCCCACTTTGGTGCCAGGAAGCCGCGCGGATTGGGCTTCGCCCAATGTGCCGGCTTCTTGAAACTCAGCGGATGTCAAAATGTGCGCAAGCGCCTATCCGCTGAGTTTCCAGGCACCGACGTGGCACCGACGTTTGCAGGCACCGATGCTGGCACCGATGCTGCGATCGACGTTTGTGCCGGCGTTGTGGATCGACGTCATTGAGATCGGTGCCGTCCAAGCAATCGCTCCGAGGTTGGGGCTCAAACCGCGACCCTACTGGCCGCGAGCTTTTCTCGGCCATAGAGAATCGGCACTGCCTGACCAACGGCAAGGGCAAGACCGAGGACCAGGCTGGCACCCTTGGCCAGGTTTCTGTCGCGGCCGAGATCGGTCTGGGTTGATGCTGCGAGTCGCTGTGCCTCGGAGACGCTGTTGCGATAGTCGGAAATGAGCGGCCCCGTTTCGGAAAGGCTGGTTCGAAGGTCGGCAATGTCGGTGCTGAGTTGGGCCAGATCGGACTCAGACTCGCTGACCGTGGTAGCCAACTCGGCCAAGTCGGGAGCGATGGCTCGAAGCTCGGTTGCGGTTGGTTCGAGATCGTCGCGAATCTCGCCAAGCGTGCCAGCGAAACTCTTGTCTGGGTCGTAGCTGGGGCCGAACGGAATTGAGCTGAGCTGCTGAAGCGTTGCATCAATCGTGCGCGCAACCCCGGTGAGGTTGTCGATGCCCTCAACCACGCCGTCGATTGATTCGGGCAACTCGGAACCGCTCAGTTCGGAAAGGCTGGAGAGAACGGTACTTCCCTCGTCTACCGAGTCTGAAAGGCGCTGAACGGTGGAATCGAGTGACGCGGTGCTGCCGGAGACCGTTGCCGTGATGTCGTCGGCGAGCACCAGCGTCTCGTCGAGCGTGCCAAGGGTCTCGGTGGTCAGGTCGATCGACTGATCAACGCCATCGCCAAGGTCGTCGAGCAGCATCCAGACCACCACAATGCCGACCAGGCTGGCGATGATGCCGAGCACCCCAGCCGCAATAAGCGCCTTGGCGATTCGTGGCGAGGCAGAAGGGGGAGAAGAGGGAGAGGGGGGAGAGGAGGCCATGGCCAAACTTTATTGCGGGTTCTTACGAAGTCCTTACAAAGCCTTGGTCTACTACTTACAGCGCACCCGCAGGATGAAGTTCGCATCACGAAGTTCGTGGTGAGAACAAACGGAACCAAACGGTTCCGAAAGGAACAACAAGAGTGACTCCCCTCAAGAAAACCCTTACCGCAGCAGGACTCGGATCGGCGATGTTTATCGGCGGCGTCTTTGGCGCAGCCACCAGCGACGTCACCGGCGCTGGCGCTCAGGACGCCGACACCCCCGAACAGACAGAGCAGGCCGAACAGGCTGAACAGGCTGAGAGCACAGAGAACAACCGAGCCGACCGCATGGCTCGCAAATCCGATCGTCGGGCCGCCCTTGCGGAGCTGCTTGGATTGTCAGTCGACGAGTTGGGCGAGGCCCTTCGTTCAGGTTCGACCCTGGCCGACGTAGCCGAAGCTCAGGGTGTCGACGTGCAGGTGCTCGTCGACTTCATGGTCGAGCAGGCAAACGCCAAGATCGACGAAGCACTGGCCTCCGGAAGGATCACCGAAGACGAGGCCGCAGCCCGTCGTGCCGGAATCGTCGAGAAGGCCGAGGCAATCATCGATGGAACCGCAGAGCGCGGAGAAAAGGGCCGACACAAGGGCCGCAGCGGACAGCGTGGGCAGGGACAGCGCGGCGAGCGGGGTCAGACCGTCGCCGACGTGCTGGGCGTGTCGGTTGAAGAGCTGCGAGAAGCCAAGGCGGCCGGAACAACCATCGCCGAGTTGGCCGAAGCCAATGGCGTTGCGGTCGATGCAGTCGTCGAGGCACTTATTGCCGACGCGGCCGCTCGAATCGAAACCGCCGTCGAGAACGGTCGTATCACCGAAGAGCAAGCCGCCGACAAACTCGATGCCATCGAGGAAAGGATCGAGGCCATGGTGAACGGTGAAGGGGAGACCGAGCGCAGCCGCAATGGGCGGCGCGGCGGAGCCCGGAACAACCAGGACGCAGCGGCCTAGCTGTTCCTATGCGGCGATTCGTTGCTTGCGAGATCGTCCCCTCAGCAGGGCCGGTGTCAGTTCAACTGGCACCGGTTCTGAGCTTTTTCGACTCGGTTGACGTATCCAGCGCAACTGCGCGGGCGTATGTCGCCAGTAGTCGCTTGGTGAAAACATGGCGGGACACGGGTCGAGATTTCGCGAGAACAGCTGAACCGTTGCCGCGAGGAGCAAAGCCAGAAGCGAGATGACCCCGGCCGCCATCTGGAGGGGAATGGCCCACTGCATCATCCGGTCGAATTCGGTGGGGGCGATGCCCCGACGAGGCGATCCATGGGGCGGGGCGAGTCGCCCAAGTTGTTTCGGGGTAGCGGTGTCGGAATCGGCAAAGACCTGCAACACGAAGGTCGTGCAGAACATGGCCCGTTGCGGCGAGTGGTTTCGTCGATGGATCGCCGCCTCCACCGCCTTCATGGCCCGACATCGATGTAGTGACGCCTTTGTGCCTCGGCGGTGCCGAACCAGCGCGTAGATTCCTGCCAGGAAAACCTCGTCCCATGCATAGCGGGGTGTGGTGCCGAGGTAGGAAAGCGCAACCCGGCGAAGCCGGTGACGCTCGGTGGTTGATAGGTCGAGAAACAAGACGCCGACATCGTCGTAGTGATCGAAGAAGGTTTGAAGGCGGCGGCTGGTACAGCCCGAAAAGGTGTGCTCGACGACCCAAGGTTCACGCACGCCATCGACGGTCCGGCACATGACCATGCCGATGTGATGAAACGGGTCGTCGGTGAGTGCAATGAGGTGGTCGAGCGTGCTGTCGGCTTTGCGGGCGACGACGAGGTCGCCGTCTTGAGCCACTTGCAACGCAATAGCGGAATCCGTTGGATGCCGTTGGTCCATGAGAGCCATCTCCACTGGGACGAGTGGTGCTTTGTAAGGCAATCGGACAAAACACGTGCCGACGCAGGAAAACCGTCCGGAAATTACCGTCGTCGCGGACAGAAAAGAACTGCTGCTGACTGGAGGACTTCTTCGTGTTCGCTGGAATGCTTAGGTATCGAAGAACCACCGAACTCCGAACTCGACGTCGAGCGGACCGCGCTGGCGCGCATCCGAGCGGTGCACAACCGACATCTCGACGATGCGCGGGCCAACGCGACGCGTTTGGCCGATGAATCGGCCGAACAGACCGAGGAAGGAATCCGCGACCTTGCCGACGATGATGGCGAGGGTGAAGCGGCCGCGCAGGCGGTGTTGGTCCGCCAGGCATCGGCGCGGGCGATGCACTCGATTCGGCGAGTTCGAGAACTTGAGGCTGTCGGCCAAGCCCTCGCATTTGGTCACGTCACATCGACCGAACACGACCGCACCTACGTTGGGCGCTTGAGTGTGATCGACTACCAGGCCGACGATGGTGATGACGTACTTCTTGTTGACTGGCGGGCGCACGCAGCTGCGCCGTTCTACCGGGCAACGCCGCTCGACAACTTGGGTATCACCCACCGTCGCCACCTGCTGTACGACTCGATCACCGGTGAGCTCAACGGCTACTCGGACGAGGTGTTCGACGCAGAAACCATGGAGACCACCATTGGTCTCCGCGGCGAAGCAGCAATCATGGCCGCACTGAACGCGCCCTCTGATGGTCGGATGAAGAGTGTGGTTGCCACCATCCAAAGTGAGCAGGATGCAGTGATTCGGGCGCCGGCAAAAGGCGCGCTTGTGGTGCAGGGCGGACCCGGCACCGGCAAGACCGTCGTTGCGCTCCACCGAGCTGCCTACCTGCTGTACACACATCGATTCCCGCTCGATGGCCAAGGCGTGCTGGTCATTGGTCCGAACCGCCTTTTCCTCGGCTACATCGAGCAGGTTCTGCCGTCGCTCGGTGAAGCCGGTGTTGAGCTCCACGTTCTGGCTGACCTCGTCCCTGGTGTGCGAGTGCAAGGTCGCGATGATCAGGCT
>CALJDK010000023.1 GCA_938023735.1 uncultured Acidimicrobiales bacterium | reverse complement strand
AATCTGTTGCCGGGTTCCCGCCTTGGCCTTTTCGAGGTCGTCTTCGTTGGCTCCCGAGACCACAAAGGAAGGCCCGACGATCTCGAAGCCCTCCATGGTCTTGCCCGCCTTGGCCCGGCCCCGCTCGAGCGCCGGAATGGTCACTTCGCGCAGGAACTGCTCGGTGGTGAAGCCATGGCAGATGAAACCGTCGCACACTTCGCCCGCAACCTCGGTCATGAGCGGCCCCACGCCAGCCAGGAAGATCTTCGGCCGCCCGGCCTCGGCAAGCTCCTTTGCATCGGGAGTGAAGAATGGAGTCATGATGGTGTGGGTGTAGAAATCGCCCTTGAAATCAAGCTTGTCGCCGGTGAGCCAGGTATCCCAGATTGCTTGGATCGCCATGACCATCTCACGCATGCGGGCAGCTGGTTTCGACCATTCCATCGAGAAGCGTTTGGTGATGTGGGGCTTGATCTGGCTGCCGAGACCCAGAATGAAGCGCCCGTCGGACAACGCCTGAAGGTCCCAGCCGAGGTTGGCGAGCAACATGGGGTTTCGGGCAAACGCCACGGCGATGCTGGTGCCCAACTCGACCCGATCGGTTCGCTCCGCCGCCAGGGCGAGGGGGAGGAACGGATCGTGTGATGTTTCGGCGGTCCATAGGCCGTCGTAGCCGGCAGCTTCCTGTCGTTCGGCCGCTTCGCCGGCCTTCTTGATGTTCTGGGTTCCGATGCCCCCGTCGATCTTCATGGTCGAGTGTGCTCCTGTGCTGTCTGGCCGATGCCGGAATGACCGGTTGAGAACTAGTGCATACTACGGGCGCACTTCTTTCATGAAAGTCTCGAGGGCATCGATGTGTTGTTGCGGCGAGGTGAACCCCGGGTCAGCTTCGCCGACCATGGCCGAACTGGCGGTCATCGCCCGCACCGAGAGTGAGTCGGCGCCCAGCTCGGTCCATGCATCGACCGCGGTGTGCCAGGCTTGGGGGCCATCACCAAATCCCATCAGCGCATCGATACCAAAACCGTCGCGTCGGCCGGTCTGATCGAGCCGTTCGAGAAGGTCTTGGCATCCTCGGATGGCGTACTTCGTGGCCGCCCCGAAGATGAAACCGTCGCCGATCTCGGCGGCCCGCCGAAGTGCCGGTGCGGCGCCGCCACCGATCCATACTGGGATGGTTTGGCTTGGGCGGGGGAGTGCATTGACTCGGTCGAGCCGGTGAAACTCGCCGGTGAAGTCGACCAGGTCGTCGGCCCAAAGCTGGCGAAAGACCGCTATCTGTTCGTCGAGCATCGGGCCCCGGCTTGCGAACGGCATGTCGAGAGCTTCGTACTCGACGAAGTTCCAACCGGTGCCGACGCCGAGCCGAAACCGGTTGCCTGAAACGATTGCGAGTTGTGCGGCCTGTTTGGCGATGAGGGCGGTTTGTCGCTGCGGGGCAATAAGTACACCGGTTGCAAACTCGATGGTGGAGGTGATGCCGGCAAGGAAGGCGATGAGCGTGAGGGGTTCATGGAAGGGGTGCGTCTCGTCGTAAGGACCCCACAGCTTTGGGTCGCGGTCGGCCTGGCTCGCGCCGAGCACATGGTCGTAAGCCACGATGTGTGAGTAGCCGAGCTCTTCCGCGGCTTGGGCGAAATCTCGAATGACGGCGGGGTCGTTGCCGATTTCGGTGGTGGGAAAAACGCAGCCAAATTTCATGGCGCAGTTTTACCCGAGTCAGGAAACTGCGGCGAGTCGCTCCTGGGCGGCGGCCTTGACGGTAGCGGCAAGGTCCGGCCAAAGGTCGAGCACCGTTGCGAGTTGGCGGCGGTTCATGACCTCGACCGTGATGTCCTCGGTGGCAACGACGGTGGCGGTGCGGCGTTGGTTGGTGAGGGCGCTGATCTCGCCAAAGAACTCGCCTTCGTTGATGGTCGCAAGAACGTCGCCATCGCGGCGCACTTCAACCGTTCCGTCGACGAGGAGAAAGAACTCGTGTCCGTGTTGGCCCTGTTCGGCCACGACCTCGCCTGCTGGCAACTCGAGAGTGGCCATTTGATTGCGAATCTTGCGCTGCGCCGAGCGAGAAAGGCTCGAGAGCGCTGGTGCGGAGGTTGCCGTGTGTTCGATGGTGCTCTGGTTGGCTGCCATTGGGATCCCTTCAGAGGTTCGCTGTGCGTCCATTCTTTCCAAGCCTCGTGATCTGGTCTGTGCGCGAGCGAACACAACGCCCGTGACAACGGTCGCAAAACTCAATGCTTGGGGCGAACGAACTTGTTGTTACCCGTCCCACTCAACTGGGATATGCTGACCCGTTATGAAACGGTCACTGTCCTTCCTGTCCTTGTTCTTCGGCGCTTTCGCCATGGTGCTGGCCTTCGCGGCTCCAGCCTTCGCACAGGCCGATGACCCAGGCGAGGTCGAAGCTGGCAAAGCGGTGTTCGAGTCGAACTGCGCAGGCTGCCATGGGGTCGACGGTGGAGGATCGCAGACCGGTCGACCACTCACCGACGTTGCCACCGAGGCCGACCGCGAGAAACATATCGAGAGCGTCGTGAACGGCATTGGTCCAATGCCAGCGTTCGGCGATCGCCTTTCGACCGAAGAGATCAGCGCAGCGGTGTCCTATGTTCGACTCAGCTTCACGTCGGCAGCACCCGAGGCTGAGGCCGAGCCGGCAGCTGAAGAGCCCGAGCTTGCACGCACCGGCGTTGAGACCCCAGTCCTGCTCGTCGCTGGTGGTCTGATGGTTGCGTTCGGAGCCGCGTTGAACCGCTCGGCTCGACGAGTCTCCTAACGAAACAGAAACGGCTCTGCCGGTTCATCACTGCGGCCATCGAAGTTAGGGCCACCG
>CALJDK010000022.1 GCA_938023735.1 uncultured Acidimicrobiales bacterium | reverse complement strand
GCCCGGCTCGACGTAGGTGACCCGTTCGCCAACCTTCTCGACCACCCCGGCCGACTCGTGGCCGGGAACCACCGGTAGATCGGCGTGATAGTGGCCTTCCATGAAATGAAGGTCGGAGTGGCAAACACCCACAGCGGCGGTACGAATCAGAACCTCGTCGGGGCCTGGTTTGTCGAGGTCGACGTGTTCGATGGTGAGCGGCTTGCCGACCTCTCGAAGTACTGCAGCCTTCATCGATTTAGCCTTTCAGTTCGAAAAGGAGGTGCTGGCTGAGGTCGCCGATCTGGCCGACTTCGATATGTCGTTGCGAGAACCACCACTCGCCCTCGACGATCGCGAAGGTGTCGGTGTAGTTGCCGCTGATGATCGGTTGTAGCGGCAGGTCGTCGGTCTGTTGCAGCACGGTGAAGTAGCTCAAGGCCGTAGCGGTGCCCGCGAGATGGTTGACGTCGATGCTCAGGTTGGTGGTGAGATGACGGCTTCGAGGAGTGCCATCGGGATACAACCGGGTGGTGGCCTGGTAGGTCGCGAGCACTGCGTCGACCCCAGCCACCTGTTCGTTCTGGGGCGCATCAGCCGAGTACGCAATTGCACCGTGGGTAAACAGTTCGGCGACGCCCTGATAATCGCCGGCATCGATTCGGCGGGCATAGGAGTAGATCAGATCGGCGACTCGAGCCTCGGCGTCAGGGCGCACGAAGTTGGCGTATTGCCGGGTAATTCGGCTCGTCGCGATTCGCCAGCCGTGGCTGGTCCGGCGATAGGTCTCGTAGTAGCGGCCGGCGCCATCGAGGGTGTAGTCGGGTTGTTCGATGTGATCGAGAAAGGCCCAGGTGCCGGTAGCTTCATCGGCGCTCAGCACCTCGATCTCGCCAGCGCCTCCCTGATGAGCCGAGATACCGCCGCCCAGAGCCTGCTCGAGCATCGCCACCACCTCGTCGGCGTTGTCGTAGGTGCCCCCGCCGGTGCCGGTAAAGTCGGCCGCAAAATCGTCCGTAAAGACGGTTGCCCGCAATTCGGTCCATTCCTTGTTGTCGATGCAGCGCCAGTATCTGGCTTTTAGCGCCGAGATCTCCTCGATGGCAACGAGCCGCGCAATGGCATCTACCTCTTTGGCGTCCATGGCCGAAAGCTACTCCGGTTACGCCGGCCGGTCGAAGTACGTGCGTAGGGTCCGGTGCCACTTATTGGCGGGTAGGTCAGGGTGCAGGGCGGCAAGGCCGGTACAGAACTTGCTGAGGCGTAGCGGTCGAACGCCATTGCTCCAGAGCCAACGGTCGAACGTACTGGCCACTCCGGCCGACTTACTCTCGAGGACTACGTGGTCCAGACCCACCGATTCGCCTCGCCAGTCAGTACACGTGAGGTTGCGGTCGACGGTGAGCCGCGAACCAGAGGCCGGGTCGACGAATGTTGACCGAACGTATCGGGTAGTGAGGGTTGGACGTAACCCATCGGCGGCGCCCGGCTGGCCGACCGCCTGTTCGACAAAGGCCATCGCTTGGGGAGTTAATCGACCCGCATCATTGAGGTCGTAGTCGATGCGCTGCTTGATGGTGGTCCCGCGTCCGCCTTTGGTCTTTACTTCAAGCATTGCCACACCAGAGTCCACATATACCCGGCTGCGCACTTTGTAGCGTTGGCGCCTACGCCGGGCGGTGTCGAGGTAGAGGGCAAAATCCTCAGTATCGAAGTACACCGACTCGTAGGAGAACTCGCGCCGTTCGTCGATCTCGAGAACCCGGATCTCGGGCGGAAGTTCGGAGATCAGCTCGTCTGCTTGGCCCGACGTGACGATGTATTTGCGATCGACCCGAACCTGTAGCTCGGCAATAGCGTTGATTTCCTCGAGGGAAATCGAGTCGATTGCCCGTGGGCTCATGACGGCAGCGAGAACCGCACGTCGACCATCGTGGTGTCGTTCACCAGGTCGACTCGTCGCACCTTCATGCGATGCACCGAACCTCCGAGTAACTCCTCGAGTCGTTCACGAAGCTCTCCTTCATTGGTAATGGCAGCGTCGAGAACCACCGTTTGACTGCGACTGGCCCCAAACAGCTTCGGATGCCCACCGATGAAGAGCGCGATCAGAATCGAAAGCATCAGCGTTGGTGTGAGCCATGCAGGCTCGACGGCGATACCTCCAAGCAAACCAAGCGCCAGCGCCGAGAAGTAGTACACCACCTCTTCCTGATCGAGTTCTTGGGACCGCAAACGAATGATCGACAGCACGCCAAACAGTCCCAGCCCCAGACCGGCCGTCACTTCGGCGTTGGCAAGCACCATCGCCACCGACAGCACGCCCACATTGATTCCGAGGATCGCCACCACCATCTCTTTGCGCCGGTAGCGCGGGAAGTACAGGCCAAAAACCAGCAGTAAAACCGCAATGGCATTGGAGACGATGAGGGCTTGTTGCGACATAGATACTCAGGGGAAAGCAGGAGCGGAAACAACGAAAACAGGGTGTCTGGGAACCGCGGCCTGGAACCCTATTTCGTTTCGGAGATGGTTAAGGGCCTACGTGCTCAGGCTATCGGCCGGCAAAGCCTTCCCGGAAAAGTGCGGTGGTCTTGGCCCACGATGTTTCGGCGGCGACCTGGTGGTAGTTGGCCGAGTCGGGCCAGGTATAGCCGTGGTTGGCACCGGCAAACACCTCGATCTCGACATGGTCGAGCGGTGCTACAGCATCGAAGAACCGCTGGTGCATGGCGATGGACTGCACGGTGTCGGCATCGCCGATACCCATGTAGCAAGGAACGGTAAGATCGCCGGCGGTGAGATGGGGCGAATCGGGTTCGTCGTCGGCCATGAACGATGGGTGCGAAGCTGCGCCCGCAACAACCCGGTCTGGCATCCGCATCATCGACCGATAAACCGCACGCGATCCAAGACAGAATCCGAGGACCGCAATCGGGCTATCGGTGGCGACGCCGGCCGCTTCAAGACCCGCATCGAGATCGTTCTGGATGCCGTCGTCGGTAAGCGAATACAACAGCTTGCCCATCTGGGCCTGGAGGTCGGGATCGGCCGCAACCGCCGACGGTTCAAAGCCCACCATTCGCCCGTGGCGGTGGTAGAGATCAGGGATGACCACCTGGTACCCCTCGGCGGCAAGATCGACGGCGTAGGTATGGAGCGCGCTGCGGATCGCCGGCGCATCGTGGAAGATGGCGACCGTGGGCCACGAACCCGATTCGGGGGCGGCCGTGGGCTTCTTCACCACAACGGCCATCGGCTCGCCATCGCTGGTGGTGTCGATGATTTCTTCGGTGACTTGCATAGGTCAGATGGTTCCTCAGTGAATTCTCTTCTTCAGAATCGCATGAATCGGCCCACCTCTCTAAGTTGCAGCCATGTACGAGCGTCCCGATTGGGTGCGACGGCTCAATGCACTCGGCCGAGCGACCGGTGAATCAACGGTTTCGCTCGACCCCGATGAGTTGCTGGCGATCGCCCGAGAAACCACCGGACTGCACGACGTTGGCGACGAACTCGATATCGAGTCGATGCGCCAGCGGATGCGGTCGATCGATGCCGAGAGCAATGCCACCCATGTGGGCCGCATCCTCGCCCGCGACGAGGCGGTCCGGGTGCTGCAAACCCGGCTGCGGCTTCGCGACCTGTGGGCGCGACATCCCGAGATCTTCGACGAAGAGATCACGGCGCCGATCTTTGTTGTTGGACCGCCACGAACCGGCACCACCATTACGCTCGAGTTGTTGGCGCTCGACCCGTCGCTTCGAGCGCCGTTGTCGTGGGAAGCGAGCCATCCGGTGCCACTTCGGGCAACCACCGACGAGGCCGACCGCCTAGCCGAACAGGCTGAACGCATGGCGCTGGGCGAGGCCGAACACGAACTGTGGGCCGATATTCAGCCCGAGCTCATGACGGTGCACGAACTTCGCCACGACCTCCCGTGCGAGTGTGTGCACTTCATGGCGCTGAACTTCTCGGCCGGGTACTGGGGCATGCAGTACAACTCGCCGCTGTATGGCCTGTGGGCTCAAGACCACCCCGAACTGCTGGGCCGCGAATACGCCGACCACAAGAAGTTTCTCCAGACACTCCAGTGGCAGGATCGACAGAGCGGCCGTACCACCACCAACTGGCTTTTGAAGACTCCTGGCCACCTCATGTACATCCCCCAGTTATTCGAGCAGTACCCGGACGCGGTGATCGTGTCGACCCATCGCGACCCGCTGAAATGGGTTGCTTCGGCGGCCAGTACCACCACCGTGTTGCGATGGATTCGCAGCGACGATGTCGACCCGGTCGTTCAAGGCCAAACGATGAGTATCGGATTTCGTTTCATGGTTGAGCAGCTCATGGGCTGGCGCACCGACGGAACCGTGCCCAACGAGCGCTTTGTCGACTCGCATTTCGATCATCTGATGGCCGATCCCACCGCTGCGATTCGCCAGGTCTATGAGCGACTCAAACGCGCGTGGCCCGACGGCCATGACGCTGCGATCGAGGACTACCTGGCGCACAAACCCAAAGGAAAGTTCGGCAAACACCAGTACACCTTCGAGCAGTATGGCCTCGACGCCCAACAGCTCCGGGCCGAGTACGCCACCTATGTCGACCACTACAGCATCACGCCCGAGGGCCCGGCTAACGTCTGACACGGTTCTAACCATCTAACCGGAGTTCGCCCGCCATGCGTGCAGCAGTTTGTCGAGAGTTCGGGAGACCTCTCGTCATCGAAGACCTCACCCTTGGCGAGCTTTCGCCGAACGACGTCCATGTCGACATCGCTGCGTGCGCCGTATGCCATAGCGATATTCACTACGCCGAAGGCGCGTGGGGCGGCACCCTTCCTGCCGTGTACGGCCACGAGGCGGCGGGCACGGTTCTGGCGGTCGGCACCGACGTCACCTCGGTCAGCGTGGGCGACCGCGTGGTGGTGACGCTTATACGATCGTGCGGCGAGTGCACCCAGTGTCTCCGCGGTAACGAGGTGTTCTGCACCGCCGAATACGCCGCCGACGATGCCTCGCGCCTGGCCGACAGCGACGGCAATGATGTGCTCGCCGCCATGCTTTGCGGCGCTTTTGCCGAAGAAGTGGTGGTCGACCATTCGCAGGTGGTTGGTATTCCCGCCGCTATGAGCTGGGAGGTCGCCTCGACGCTCGCCTGCGGTGTCCTTACCGGCGTGGGCGCCGTCACCAACACCTCGTCGGTCGATGAGAACTCGACGGTGGTGGTGATTGGTGCGGGCGGTGTCGGACTCAATACGGTGCAGGGCGCGGTTATCGCGGGCGCTAAGGCGGTCATTGCGGTCGATCTTGCCGAGGAGAAACTCGACATCGCCCGAACCTTTGGCGCGACCCATGTGGCCACACCCGACAACGCGGCATCGGTGGTGGCCGAGGCCACGGGGGCCTCTGGTGCCGCGAGCCATGTCTTTGTCACCGTTGGTGCTCGACCGGCAATTCTCGCCGGACTCGAACTGCTCGATATTGGCGGCGAACTCATCATCGTGGGAATGCCAGCATTGAATAACGAGATCCAGATCGACCCGGTGAACGTCGCTTCCTACGGACAACGGATCATCGGGTCGAAGATGGGCACCGCCCGGATTCGGCGAGACATTCCGCAACTCATCGAGTGGTACCAGCAGGGCAAACTTAAGCTTGATGAGTTGGTGTCGGCTACCTATCGACTCGACGAGATCAACGAGGCCATACGTGCGGTAGCCGACGGTGCGGTAATCCGGAATGTCGTGCTGATGGAGAGTGGTAACGAAGAGGCATCACGATGAAGTTCACCGATGTCGAGACCTTTGTTGTTGGCAACCCGCCGCCCGGCTACGGCGGCAAGTACTTCGTTTTCGTGAAGCTCTCCACCGACACCGGCGCAACCGGGTGGGGCGAGGTGTACTCTCCGCCATTCGGACCCGACACCGTCGATGCGCTGGTAGCCGATGTCTTCGATCGCCGGGTAAAGGGCACCGACCCGTTCCGCATCGAGGAGCGCACCCGGCTGCTCTATTCGCTCGGCTTCACCCAGCGACCCGATGTGACGCTCGGGGGCATCATTAGCGCCTTCGATATGGCCTCGTGGGACATCGTGGGGAAAGAAACCAATCGCAATGTCACCGATCTTCTTGGCGGCCTCGTGCGCGACCGGGTGCGCGGGTACACCTACATCTACCCGGCGCCGGGCGCTGACGAGTCGGTGTACGTCGATCCAACGCTTGCCGCCGAACGAGCCGTCGAGTACGTCGAAGCCGGACACACCGCCATCAAGTTCGACCCGGCGGGCCCCTACCGGGCGGTCGGACCTCGCCAACCGTCGATGAACGAACTCGACCGGTCCGAGGCCTTCGTTCGCCAGATCCGCGAAGCGGTCGGCACCCGCGCCGATCTGCTCTTCGGCACCCACGGCCAGTTCACGCCATCAGGCGCAATCCGGCTTGCCCAGCGCCTTGAGCCGTGGTCGCCATTGTGGTTCGAAGAGCCGTGTCCGCCCGATATCCCCGAGGCGATGGCCGAGGTTGCCCGCCATACGTCGATCCCGGTGGCAACCGGCGAGCGCCTTACCAGCATCGTCGAGTTTCAACGACTGCTCCGAAACGGTTCAGCCTCGATCCTTCAACCCAACCTCGCTCGAGCCGGCGGAATCACCGCCGGAAAGAAGATCGCGGCCATCGCCGAGACCTTTGGCGCCCAGGTTGCACCTCACCTGTACTGCGGCCCCATCGCCGGTGCTGCCAACCTTGCCGTTGCCGCGACCATCCCCAACTTTCTCGTGCTCGAAGGCATCGAGCAGTGGGGCGGGTTCCACGCCGGCATCCTCACCAACCCCGTGCAGTGGGTCGACGGATACGTGATGCCCTTCACCGAACCGGGCCTTGGCACCGAGGTCGACGAGGCAGTGGCCCGAGCCAACCCCTGGACGGGCGACGGCCTGCACCTCAGCGTGACAACCGATGTCGAGGATTGGCCCGGCTAGCGGCAACCGCAAGCCGCTGGCAGCTACCGCCGCCAGAGCTCGGGGTACAGATCGGTACCGATCACATCGCCATCGGAAAGGCCCGCTGCCGTCATCACGTCGGTGTGGTCGGGATCCATTCCCTCTTCCCGGAACCGTACCCGCACGTCATCGCCCAGCCATTGGGTGTTGAAGACTCGAAGGTCTCGGTCGGCGGCCAGGTTGCCTGACCCGCCATGGATCATGCGGGCATTAAAGATCGCCACGTCGCCCGGCTCCATATCCCAGCTGATGATGTCGTAGTCGTCGCGGTGGCCCTCGATGTCGGGGAACGGTTCGGCCTCGGAGTTTGCGTAGCTCACCTGGTCTCGGTCGTCGCCGGTTAGCGCACCAAAGTTCTGTTGCTCGTACTTCACATCCCAGCGATGCGAGCCCGCCACAAATTCGAGAGCACTCTTTCGCTCGACCGACACCAGTGGCATCCAGCATGAGCTGGTCTCGAACCCTTCGACCGACCAGAACGGCTCGTCCTGATGAAACGGGGTCCGAAACTGCGCCCCGGGAGAGCGAACAAACACCGCGTCGAAGAAGAAGTTCACCTTCGAAACGTTCATCACCCGGCCAGCGATTTCGGCCATCGGAGAGTTGAGCACGAAGTCGCGATATTCAGGAATGCTCCGCCATGCCTGACTGTCGTAGAAAGTCACCCGGCCGGCATCGTCGCGGTCCCACACTCGGCCGCGCTCGGTGGGTGTTTCGATGTTCGTCGCGATGCCTTTGCGGAGCAGTTCTATCCAGTCACAAGATATTGCGCCACGCACGAGAGTGACGCCCTGCTCACTGAACTCCGCGATATTCCTGGCGGAGATTTCGCCCTGCTTTTCCACTTCCAAAGCGTACGCAGAGCTTTGCTTCCGGGCAGAATCTGGGAATGGTGATTTCCAAAACAGTCATTCCGAAGAGAATGCACGCTGTGCTGTTGCTCGGCAACGGCGGCCCCGAGCAGCTCGAGTACCGAACCGACGTTCCGGTACCCGAACCTGGCGCCGACGAGGTTCTGCTTCGGGTTGGCGCGGCGGGAGTGAACAACACCGACGTCAATACGCGCATCGGTTGGTATTCGAAGAACGTGGTCAGCGGAACCAACGACGGCGGCGACGGCTTCGCTGTCGATGTAACCGACGACGGCAGCTGGGACGGCGTGGCCCTGAGCTTCCCGCGAATCCAAGGTGCCGATATCGCCGGTGTTGTGGTGGCGGTGGGCGCCAACATCGACTCGAAGCGAGTTGGCGAACGTGTTCTGGTTCGGCCGATGCAGACCGCAATGGTCGATGACCGTCGCGATTGCCAGACCATCGGGTCGGAGTTCGACGGCGGTTTCGCACAGTTCTGCGCCGTTCACGGCTCTGAGGCGCTACCGATCACTTCGGATCTTGACGACACTGCTCTTGCCTCGTTCCCTTGCGCCTACAGCACCGCCGAAGGCATGTTGCATAAGGCGGGTCTGGCCGATGGCGAGCGGGTACTCATCACCGGGGCGTCGGGCGGTGTTGGTTCGGCGGCAGTGCAGCTGGCAAAGCGGCGAGGTGCGCACGTGATTGCGGTGGCGTCGAAAGCCAAATGGGCCGATGTCGAGGCGCTCGGCGCCGATCAACTGCTCGACCGCAACGATGACCTCCTCGAGGCGCTCGGCCCCAATTCGATCGACGTCGTTGCCGACGTCGTTGCTGGCCCGGGCTTTCCGGCACTGCTCGACCTGCTCGTGAAGCAGGGCCGCTATGTCACCTCGGGTGCTATCGCCGGCCCCATCGTCGACCTCGATGTGCGCACGCTGTACTTGAAGGACCTCACGCTTCTCGGCAGCACCAACCAGCCGTACGAGGTGTTCGAGAACCTGGTGGGCTACATCGAACGGGGCGAGATCGTGCCCGTTGTCGCCGCAACCTACCCGTTGGCCGACATCGGAGCCGCCCAAGAGGACTTCCTCGCCAAAAAGTTCACCGGCAAACTCGTCCTCATCCCACCAGCCGTGGACGCCTAGTGAGTGATTGCGGTGGCCATGACATCGAGGACGGTGTCGATATCGTCGTCGGTCATTACCAATGGCGGGCAGAAGGCGAGACTGTCGCCGATGGGGCGGCAAATGACACCGTTGTCGAGCATGTTGTCGCGGATGGCGATGGTTTGGGCTGGCTCGGTGCCCTCGGGCAGTTGACCGGCCCAGATCGCGCCGACGCCTCGCACTGCGTTCAGGAGGCCGTCGCCCACCATGGCCGACAAGCCTGCTTCGAACCGAACACCGATTTCGTTGGCCCGATCGACCAGACCTTCGCGTTCGATGATGTCGATGTTGGCGATGGCCGCAGCAGCCGACGCCGGATGGCCCGAGTAGGTGTAGCCGTGACGGAAGAGGAACTCGGGGTCCGATTCGAAGGTGTCGCACACCGCCCGAGACAAGATGACGCCACCCAAGGGCTGGTAGCCGCTGGTTGCGCCCTTGGCAAAGGTAATGAGGTCGGGCTGAACGTCGTAGGTCTGGGACGCAAACCAACTACCGGTGCGGCCGAACCCACAGATGACCTCGTCGAAGATCAGCAATGATCCTGCTTTGTCGCACATCTCTCGCAGGCGCCGCAGGTACTCGGGCGACGGTGGAAACACACCGCCAGCCCCCTGCACCGGTTCGGAGATAACACCAGCAATTTGGTCGCCATGCTCGGCAAACAGCTTGGCCGCAGATTCGATGTCGTCGGGGTCGACCTCGACCACGTGGGGCACCAGATCGCCCCAGTCTTCGCGGTTGGGGGCGATGCCTTGCAAGCTGGTGCCAGCCGCATTGACGCCGTGATAGCCGCGGGTGCGTCGCACCATGATCTGCCGATCCGGTTCGCCTTTGAGATGAGCAACTTTCCGAGCAATCTTGAAGGCGGTATCGACCGACTCGGACCCCGAGCAGCACAAGAACACCCGTGACCCGTCGAGTGGTGAAAGGTCGGCGATGCGGGCCGCAGCCTCTTCGGACACTCCATTGGCCCACGGGTCGAACACGTTGTAGTTGAGGGTGCCGAGTTGTTTGGCCACCGCATCGACGATCTCGGTTTGGCCGTAGCCGACCTGGCAATACCAGAGGCTTCCAAGCGCATCGATGTATTCGTTTCCGGCGTCGTCCCAAAGTCGAACGCCTTCGGACTTGACGAGGTTACGGAAACCGTCTTTTGCGGGCTTGGCGAAAGGATGAAGGAGGCGCGGCGGCATGGTCGCGAATTCTACACATCCAACCTCAACGGGCCGTCATTCCCGCATCGACCGGCACCACGGCTCCGTTGATGGCCGACGAGCCCGGGCTGGCGAGCCAAGCAATAGCCGCCGCCACTTCGGACGGATCGAGGATCCGGTTGTCGATGTGATGCTGGGTGAACTCGTTGGCGTCAGCAAGGTCGTACACCTTTGCGCTTGGCGGCAACGACGACGTGTCGGTTGTGCCCGGCTGCACCACGTTCGCCGTTACACCCGTGTTGGCGAGGTCGGCAGCCAGCCCCCGAACCAGGCCGATCACGGCCGCTTTCGAGGCGCTGTACGCCGCCAACTTTGGGCTGGCCTTGAGGGCGATACCCGATGAGATAGCTATGAATCGACCACCTTGGGGTCCGCCCAGCGCGTGCCCGGAGGCATCGGTGAGCAGCGGAACGGATGCCCGGGCCAGGTTGAGCACGCCCTTCACATTGATATCGAACAGAGCATCCCAGCGATCGTCGGTGATCTTCCATGCCGGTTCGCCACCGACGATTACGCCTGCGGCAGCAACTGCCGCATCGAGACGACCAAACTGCTCCTGCGCAGTGTCGACAGCCGCCCTGAGCTGATCGGCGTGGCGAACATCGGCCACAACTGCGATGCCGCCACACGCCTCGGCCGCGGCGTCGAGCTCGGCGCGGGAACACATGGCGTACTCGAGTGCCGGGTTGTCGGCGCACGCATCGACCAACACGACATCCCAGCCCTGGTCACCGAGCGCTTTCGCCGTGGCGGCACCGATGCCCCGGCCCGCCCCGGTAACGAGCGCGACAGGCCTCGATGCAGATTCACCCGATTCGGGTTGGGATGTATCAGCCATCAGGCCTCCATCGGTTCAGCCGAGCCGGTCTGAAGCTTGTCGAGGGTTGTGACCAGGTCGGCTACCGCTCGCTCAATCATTGTCCAGCCCACATCGGCGCTGGCGCCCATTGGATCGCCGAGCACTCCGTTGGGTGCGTGTCGACGAACCCCATCGGCGCGAAGCCGGGGCAGCAGTTCGGCGAATGGTTCGACCACGCCCGGCTCGGCGTCGTCGACCGATACTGCGTAGGGAGCAAGAGCCAACATGATGGACGTTTCGATGAAGCCGGCGTGCACATCGCCAACCGGGACTCCTCCCCGACCGTCCGCCGGGTCGTCGTCGACGAAACGGGGCCAGAACGCAAGAACCGTGCGGCCCTCGGCGACGGCGGTGGTTGTGGCTGCAGTAACCGCTTGACCGTTTCCGCCATGGCCGTTGACAAAGATAAGGCTCGCGAACGGGCCAAGGGCCGATCGAGCGAGCTCGACCAACATCGTGGTGAGCGCTTCGGTACCGATCGAGATCGTGCCGGGAAAGTCCTGATGCTCGCCCGACGCGCCGTAGGTGATCTCGGGGGCGACGATGGCGTGTTGCACGTGCCCCGAGGCCGCAATGCACAGCGCTTTGGCGATGCGGGTGTCGGTGTCGAGCGGCAGATGTGGACCGTGTTGTTCGGTGGAACCCACCGGGACCAACAGCGTGAGTGAACTGCCGTGTTCTTCGATATCTCGCCACGTGAGGTCGGCGAGAAACCGGGGGCCGGCTTCGGTTGGCTCACCGTTGTCTGTCAGCTCGTTCGACACCGGGCTGACGCTAGGACGTTGCGCGCCCTGTGGTTGCCCGTCTTGTTGGACCGAGCGAGACCTTGACCTTCGAGTGGTCCTGGGTTGGCCGCGGTACCACGCCGCCGGCCGCGGCGATGGCCGCCAACGCCTCGTCGGCTTCGCCGTACACGCAGTCGGGGTCGGGGCCATCGAGGGGAAGACCGGTAAAGAACTTGGTGGCCATACAGCCGCCCTGACACGCGTCGTAGGAACCGCATGAGGTGCAGGCGCCCGGGTTATCGGGCTCACGAAGCTCGGTGAACAGGTCGCTGTGCTTCCACACCTGACCGAAACCGCCCTGGTCGCGCACATTGCCGGCCAGAAAGTTGTCGTGAATAACAAAGGGGCAGGCGTAGACATCGCCGATGGGGTCGATAAGACATACGATTCGGCCGGCGCCACAGAGGTTAAGGCCGGGAAGCGACTCGCCCAGAGCGTTGAGATGAAAGAACGAGTCACCGGTGAGCACATCGGGATGATCGAGGATCCAGCGATAGATCTGGCGTTGCTGATCGTTGGTAAGACGGAGCTCGTCGTAGGTGTCGACGCCTCGACCGGAAGGCCGAAGCCTGGTCACCCGGAGCTGTGCGCCGTATGAGTCGGCCATGGCTTTGTAGTCATCGAGCTGGTCGACGTTGTGGCGGGTAGCCACGATGGAGATTTTGAAGTTCTCGAAACCGGCATCGGCAAGGTGATCCATGGCTTGCCGGGCCCGGTCGTAGCTGCCTTCGCCACGTACGGCGTCGTTGGTGTCGCTATCCATACCATCGAGGCTGATCTGGATGTCGAGCATGTCCATGGCCGCAAATCGCTCGGCAGCCTCAGCATCGATGTAGTAGCCGTTGGTGGAGAACTTCACGCCAACGTTCTTGGAGATGGCGTAGTCGACGATGTCGAAGAAATCTCGGCGAATCATGGGCTCGCCGCCACCGACATTGATGTAGAAAACCTGAAGCTCGGCGAGCTGATCGACCACCGAGAATGCTTCTTCGGTGGTGAGTTCTTTCGGGTCGCGACGGCCCGACGACGACAGGCAGTGCACACACGCCAAGTTGCAGGCGTAGGTGAGCTCCCAGGTGAGGCAGATTGGCGCGTCGAGTCCGCCCTTGAGCTGCTCGACGAGCGGTGGGGTCTTGGTGTGCGTTGTCATGATTGGGTCTGTGGTTCGATAACGCCCGACTCAAGGAGTGAGGCAAGAGCTTGGTGATAGGTGGTTCTTTTCGCCGGCTGGGCCTCGATCTGGGCGGCGATAGCGGCGACAGAATCGATGGCTGCATCGGCGGTGTCGTGCATGGCGAGTGCCTCGACAAGATCGACCAGGAGCGGGCTCTTCAGGAACACGAGCCTTCGGGTCACGAAGTGATACGCCAGCGCGCCAAAGGGTTCAGGCCGAAGCCCAATATCGGCGCTCTGCTGGTAGGCACGCTCGGCCGAGAACGCCGACGACCCAGAAGATGTTGCAGAGCTGGTTGTGGTTGCTACCAACGGAAAAGGCTGTCGCTAGTAGACGCCGCACATGCCGTCGATGGAGATCTCCTCGACGAGCAGTTCGTCCGCGACCAGTACGTCGGCTGCCTCGGATGATTCGGGCGCTTCGGTGGGGGTAGCTGTGGGTTCAACCGGGTTGTTCATGGTCGACACTCTCTCTGGTTGGGTGGCTTCAGCGCAATTCTAGCCGACGATTCGCGCACCCCAGCCCGCACCTGTCCGCCCAACCACGATTGCCTCGTACCGCACTGCACCTATAGGGTCCGTGACACATATAGGTGTCAACGCAGGGGGAAGTACGTCATGAAGACGCAAGCAGCAATTCTTTGGGGCCAAGGCGAAGAGTGGAGTGTCGAGGACATTGAACTCGACGCCCCGAAAGCCGGTGAGGTTCTGCTCGAACTCGTCGGTTCGGGACTTTGCCACTCCGATGAACACATGGTCACCGGCGACATGGTCATGGACCCCGACACCGCAGCCGAACTGGGTGTTGCCCAGTTCCCACTTATCGGCGGCCACGAAGGCGCCGGCGTCGTCATGGAAGTTGGCCCCGGGGTCACCGGCCTTGAGGTGGGCGACCACGTTGTCCTCGGTTTCATCCCCGCCTGCGGAAACTGCCCGTCCTGCGCGTCGGGCATGTCGAACCTCTGTGACCTTGGCGCATTTCTTCTCGCTGGGCGCCAGGTGACCGACCTCACCGCTCGCCACCACTCCCACGACGGCACCGACCTGGGCATCATGTGCTGCATCGGTACGTTTGGCAAGCACACCGTGTGCAGCGCCGCATCCTGTATCAAGATCGACAAGGACATTCCGCTCGACAAGGCAGCGCTTGTCGGATGCGGTGTCACCACCGGTTGGGGTTCGGCCACCTATGCCGCCGAGGTTCAGTCTGGCGAAACCGTGGTCATCGTTGGCTGCGGTGGCGTTGGCATGAACGCCGTGCAGGGCGCCGCAATGGCTGGAGCGGCGCACGTGGTCGCCGTCGATCCCATCGAGTTCAAGCGCGAGCAAGCGCAAGTCTTCGGCGCAACCCACACTGCGGCAAGTTTGGAAGAGGCCACCGAAATGGTTGGCGAACTCACCCGTGGCGCCATGGCCAACAAAGCCATCATCACCGTTGGTGAAGGCGACGGCACGCTCATCGCCCCCACCATGGCCATCATCGGCAAGGGCGGCCGCGTGGTGCACACGTCGGTGGCACCCATCATGGACACCGACGTCAGCATGAGCCTGTTCGATCTCACCCTTATGCAAAAGCAACTCGTTGGTTCGATCTTCGGTTCGGCAAACCCCCGCTACGACATTCCTCGCCTGCTTCGCATGTACCAAGAGGGCACACTCAAGCTCGACGAGCTGCTCACCAAGACCTACGACCTTGAAGACATCAACGTTGGCTACCAGGCCATGCGCGATGGCGAGAATATTCGGGGCATGGTCAAGTACAAGTGATCCCCAAGTAGCCACACCGGATGGCATTTACCAAAGAGCTCATCGACAGTATCTCGGGTTCCGGCGACAGTTTTTCGGCAAACACTGCTTCGACAAGTACTGCTTCGGCAAACACTGCGGTGGTTGGTCGGCGACGCGAGGTCGAACTTGTGGTTGCGGGCCTTGCTGCGTCGCGCCATGTTCTGCTCGAAGGCCCGCCCGGCACGGGCAAGTCAACCCTCTTGCGGTCGCTTGCCGACAAGGCCGGTCTTGAGCTGATCTTTGTCGAAGGCAACGCCGAGCTCACGCCGGCGCGGCTGGCCGGGCACTTTGATCCGGCGCTGGTGTTGTCGAAGGGCTACGAACCTGATGTGTTTGTCGATGGCCCGCTGGTTGCAGCGCTTCGGTCAGGCGCACTGCTGTATGTCGAAGAGATCAACCGAGTCCCTGAAGAGACGCTCAACCTTCTGGTGACCGTGATGTCCGAGGGCGAACTCACCGTGCCTCGACTCGGCCGTATCGAGGCGGCGCCGGGGTTCACCATGGTGGCGGCGATGAACCCGTTCGATGCGGTGGGCACTGCCCGTATCTCGGGAGCAATTTATGACCGTGTCTGCCGGGTGTCGGTTGGCTATCAGGACGCAGAGCAGGAACATGCCATCGTTCGCCGCAAGGCGCCCGACACCGACGACGCGCTTATCGCCCGCGCCGTTCGGACCGTCAGGTCAACCCGCGATCACGGCGACATCCGGGTCGGATCGTCGGTTCGAGGCGCGATCGACCTGGTGCTCATCGCCGACCAGTTGGCTGCGCTGCGTGGCGGGCATTCTGCCAACG
>CALJDK010000021.1 GCA_938023735.1 uncultured Acidimicrobiales bacterium | reverse complement strand
CCACAGTTGCAGTACCAGAAGATGTCCGGGAACTGTTCGGTGAGGTCGGGCAGCGGCTCGGCGATTTCGCTTGCGCCGACCATGAGAATGTCGACACCCTGCTGGGCAAGGTCCGAGATCGACTGAGCCGCTTCGGCTGGGCCGATGTTGTCGCTCACGATTGGTGGGGCGAAGTTGTTCTCGGCTGAGAACTCTTCGGCGAAGTTGACGAGGGACTGGTAGTAGCCGTTGTCGTCGCGAGGTCCGGCAGCGGCGACACCGATGGTGACGGTACCGTCGCCGTTGGCGTCGAACTGCTCGACGAGGACGTCGACCTCGATGGGCTCCTCATCCTCCATAGCCTCTTCGTCCTCCATGGCCTCTTCGTCCTCCATGGCCTCTTCATCCTCCATGGCTTCCTCGTCTTCCATGGCTTCCTCGTCTTCCATGGCCTCGTCTTCCATCGCCTCTTCGTCGAAGTCGCCGAGGGTCTCGCCGTCGTCCATCGAGTTCGTTGCGTCTGCACCTGCCGAATCGAACTCGCTCGAGTCAGCCGAGTCGTCGGAAGCACTTGAAGCGTCGGTTGCGACATCGCCGGCATCGTTGCCGCCGATGCCCGCAATAATTGCCCCGCCGAGGAACAACACCAGAATCACCGCTGCGGCCGAAAGCACAGCTGCTCGAGCGCCCGAGAACCGACTACGACGCTCCTGCACCGGCGCAAGGCTCGTGACTTTGCTGGTGGTGGCCGAAGCACCAAGCGCCGCAGCTATAGCTGCTTCGCGAGCGCTGGCGTCGGGCATGAGTGGGGGAGTAGCAACCGCCGAGGAGATAGCCCGGAACGTTTCGACCCGTGCTCGAAGCTCGGGATCGGCTTCGACACGTGCGCGTTCGGCCTCGGTGGCTTCGCCATCGAGATAGGCCGAAACAAGTTCGTCGGAGGAGGGGTCGAAGGAAGTCATGGGGTTTCTATGGACTTGGACGTCCTGAGGGGGGAGTTTGGTTCCCGAGAATCTCAGCAAGGGCCGTTCTGCCCCTAGCTATGCGCGATCGTACGGTGCCGGGGGCGATATCGAGTACCTCAGCTATCTGTGCGTAATCCATGTCGGCGATGTCTCGTAGCACCACCGCGTTGCGAAAATCCTCGGGCAATTGATTCAGTGCGGCTTCGATGGTGAGTTGGGCCACAACCTGGTCATCATGGTCGCTTCGCTCGCTGCTATGAAGCGGAGCCACGCCAGCCTCGAATTCGGGGAGGCCAGGGTCGGGTCGACGGGCCCGTCGTCGCATCTCGTCGAGGCAGGCATTGGTGGCAACCCGGTAGGCCCAGGTGCTGAACTTTGCGTTGCCATCGAACTTGTCGATTCGTTTGGCAATGGTGATGAGCGCCTCTTGAGCCCCATCGAGCGCGTCCGCGTCATTACCCGCCAACCGCCGACAAACGGCGTAAATCCGGTCATAGTGCCGCCGAAGGAGAGCGTCGAGCGCCGCCTGATCCCCCTGCTGTGCACCTTTGACCAGAGCGAGGTCTTCGGCGTCAGAGCTGATTTCCACAAGCTAGTTGCGATGGCCGCCGGTTTTATGTCATTGCCTTGTTCTGCTCTTTGTGTGCCCCCTGCGTGCCTCTTGTGGCCTGCGGCTTCCTGCTAGCTAGCGATAACCCGCAGCTCATTGAGTTCAATGCGGATTGGAGTGGCGCCGTCGCCGAGGTCGGTAACCCAGATCAAGATTGCATCGCCCTCATGGCCAGCCAGATCAAAGATCACCGTGCCATCAGCATCTGCTGAGAGTTCGCTGAGGCTTAGCACGGGCTCGCCCCACTCGTTCATCGTCGCACCAGCACCGGTGGCCACGTAGACGTTGGCCGACCAGTTGGTGGCAGAAGAATCGACCTCAATGCGGGCAAGTTCGGTGACCTGATCAAGGGCCACCCAAGCACCAACCCCTTCTTTCAACGATCCGAAGACCCGCGAGTTGTAGCGCTCGGATCGCCAAAACGTTGTGGGATCACCGTCGACCAGCAGTGTCGCCGTGCTGTCGTGTTCGGCATTGTCGCCAAAGGGATCAAAGGCGGCGGCCGCAACGACAGCTACCGGACCAGCCGGTTGCGGCGGCTCTTCGGTTTCGCCGAGCACTTCAGGTTCTGCTTCAGCCTGGTCGTCGGATGGCTCCTCGTCGACCTCACCAATGCCCACTACGCCTGCGGTATCGCGCACGATGTCGCGCCCGGTATCGGTGCCGCCGAAGAACAGCCCGGCAAGCACCAACCCCCCGCTCAGCAACACCAGCGCCAACGCTGGAATAAGCCAGCCGCGCTCGGACTGGGCAAACGAGGTTTGTGTGACGGTTTCCTGGGCGGTGAGGTCGACCGGAGGGGGAGTGGCCGGACCTTCGCTATCGGCGGGTACACCGGCGGTTGCGATGGCTTCCTCAAGAGCGAGTCGGAGGTCGATTCCCGACGCGTAGCGATCGTCGGGGTCGCGTTCGATTGCGCGGAGGATGACCGCTTCGAGCTCGCGCGAGCATCCCGGATGGATGTTGCGGGGCGCCGGTGGATCGGTTGTGGTTCGCGCCACCGCGGTAGCGAGCTGATTTGCGGCGTCGAAGGGTGGACGTCCGCACACTGCCTCGTACAGGACGATTCCGAGGCTGTACAGGTCGGCGCGCCCGTCGACGGGTTGGGCAAGAACCTGTTCGGGCGCCAGGTACTTTGCGGTACCCATGACATCGCCAGTACCGGTGAGATCGTTCGATTGCTCGGCCTTGGCGATGCCGAAGTCGGTAACGACCACTCGTCCATCGTTGGCCAGCAGGATGTTCGAAGGCTTGATATCGCGGTGAACGACGCCAGCACCGTGCGCGATATCAAGAGCCGTGCACACATCGCCAACGATACGAACCACTTCGGTCACGTCGACCGGGCCGGGTCGATCGAGCAGATGCCGGAGGGTTTCGCCATCGATGAGCTCCATGACGATGGCCTCGGTGCCGGGGCTCTCCAAGCCGGCGTCTGGGCTTGGGGGTAGCGCAACCGTGTCGTAGATCGCCACGATCGTGCGATGGTTGAGCTTGGCGGCCGAGATGGCTTCCGACCGAAACCGAGCCACAAACGACTCGTCGCGGCCGAGGTGTTCGTGCAGAACCTTTACCGCGACCGAACGGCCCAGTACCTCATCGGTCGCTTTCCAAACCTGCGCCATCCCGCCGGTGGCGATGAGCTGTTGAAAACGGTATCGCCCACCAAGCAGTGTGCCTGCTCGGGTTGATGTGCGAAGGGGTGGGATCTGGTCGACCATGGGCGATTGCCCGGCCCGCTTACGCCGAACCCTCGAGATAGGCGATTCCCAGAACTCGTGGCCCGCCGTGGGTACCGATGACCGGGCCAATCTTGCTGACTCGAATCTTGTCGAGATCGACGTCGTCTTTGATCATGTCGAGAAACTCGTCGATGTCGGGGGCGTTGCCGTGCAGCACAGTCATCTGCTCGGCGTTATCGCCGGCTTCGATGATGAGGTCCCGAACCCACGCCATGGCCTTCTTTCGGGTGCGCTGCTTTCCGGCCTCGACCACTTCGCCCGAGCTGAGGTCGAGCAGCGGCTTTACCGCAAGCATGGTGCCAAGCATTGCCTGAGCGCCGCCGATGCGGCCGCCCTTTTTGAGGTTCTCGAGTGTGTCGAGTGCACCGAACACTCGGGTCCGCGACCGGGTGGCCTCGATGTTGGCCAGAACGTCGGCGGCCGAGGCACCAGCGGCGGCTGATTCGGCTGCGGCGAGCACCATGTTGCCCAAGCCACCGGTAATGCTTTGCGAGTCGATGACGTGTACCTCGACGCCTTCGACCAAGTCGACTGCGGTAATGGCTGACTGCATGGTGGCCGACAGTGCGGACGAAAGGTTGATGACCACAATCTCGGTTGCACCCTTTGCTTTGAGGCGCTCGTATGCCTCGACGAAGGCGCCAGGTGAGGGTGCGGCCGTCTCGGGAAGATCCTCCGAGGTTGAGAGCTTGGAGTAGAAGTCGTCGATGGTGAGATCGACGCCATCGGTGAACTCCTGGGATCCGAATCGGATCGAAAGGGGAACTACCTCAATACCGAGTCGTTCGGTATCGGCTGAGTCGAGGTCGGACGCGCTGTCGGTGACGATGCCAAGCATGCCCGGAGGGTACCGAACCTACAGCACCAACCACGATTTGAGCCCGCTATCGCGGCACCTCGTGAAGAGGCTTACGAGAGCGTGGCGGTGTCGTCGGCCCGGCGATCGGTACTGCGCCGATCATGTCCGCGTCGGTCGTCATCACCAGATTCGGCCGCAGCTCGACCTTCAGAATCATCGTGCGAGTGATCGCTTCGGTTGCGTTCCTTGCGCTGCGCCCGATGCTGCTGCAACCACCAGAGCGCCAACACGATGAGTGCCGCGACCAGAATGATCAGGCCGAGACCCGAAAACACTGTGCTGCGAACAACGATGTCGGATGGGTCTGCCAGTTGGATCGACCCATCGGGCGACAACACGTTGACCCGCAGTCGGGCGTCGCCGGAACTTCGAGACTTAATGGCAACGGTCAGGTCGGTGCGGCCGGGTTCGAGTACCACCGTTTGGGTCGCGCCATCGGGAAACTCAAGCTTGTCCGAGCTGAGGCGCAGGGTCACGTTTGCTGGTGTCGCGAGCTCGTTTTCGAACGTAAGCGGGATATCGGCTTCTCGAGCGGTGATACTGATCAGCGTGTCTTCGGGGCCGATGATGCGGTCGGCAATCGTCTCGACTTCGTCGGACACCGCGTTGAGATAGTCGAGCCGATCCGTTGGTCCGAACCCTCGCGACCCGGCAATCAGCAGCAGATCGCGAAGTGGTGCCGTGTCGGGTGTTCGACCACCCAGAATCTCTTCGTAGGACACCAGGGTGGCTTCGGCGCGTTCGAGTTGTTGGGCGAAGCTGACCAGGTTCTCTGTGCCGCCACTTGGTGCAAGCTCGCGCCCACGCACTTCGGACGGAGGTGCATCGGGTTGGCTCGATGATTGACCAGTGCTTGGGAGGGCGCTGACCTCATCAAAGAACATTTCGAGGTCGACGGCGCGAAATATTGGTGTGGCGGTGATTCCCGAAAGGGTCAGGGTGAGCACCGCATCATCGACATCCCAGTCGCTGGGTGGCCGCACGATCACACCGCGAGTAATCGCCGGTTGGTCGAACCAAAGCACCGCCAGGTCGGCAATGAAGTTGTGGGCATCGAGGATGGCGTTTTCGTTTGCCCCGAAGTGCTGCGCGAGCGCAACATCAGAAGCTGCGGCCGGGTGCGAGGTTCCTTCGCTATCGTCGATCTGGAACTGCTGGGTGACCGTCAGCGGGAAGGCGTCGCCCTGAAGTTGGGCCAACTGGCTATCGGCCACGACAAAGTTGTCGAACCCGTTCCTGGCAAACATGGTCATCGTCTGCGGCGTTGCGTTGCTATCGAGAAATCCTGTCGTCGCAATCTTGCCGGACTCGATCTCGCGCTGAAGGATTCGATCGCCCGCCCGAACGAGTCGCCCGTAATTTCGGCTGAGCCGCGCATCGCGCCACGCTTCTTCATCGACCGTCACAAACGGTTGCCGGAGAATCTCACGATCGCCGGTAGCCACCGAGAGCTGGTTGAGAAGTGGCCCGTACTGCGCCTCTCGCTGCAGCGCCACGATCGATTCGGGAACGACCGCAATGGTCAGATCCATACTTGGCCGGCTGGCCAAAATGTCGACGATGGTGGTCATTCGCTCGAGGTCGCTATCGCTGATCTCGTTGGTCTGATCCGGTTGCAGCGCAGGAGCCGCCTGCACCGGCATCGTGACGTTGACCCGCAACGGGTTAAGGCATGTGTCATCGTCGGTGGCAACCGCGGTCGACGCAGTGCCTTCGTCGGTCTCCGGCAGGTCGATGACGCACTGCTGACCGCGAGGAGTAACCACAAGATAGGTGAGCAGTTCATCCTGCTGGCTGCCGTTGGGCGCGGCGAGTGTGATGACCACCGGGTACACACCGGGCGTTTCGAGAAACAGGTCGGCTTCGGCGTTGGGGTTATCGGTGGTCGACCATTCGAGCACGATGACGCTAAGGCTTACCGATTGGCCGGATCGAAGGTTCTTTACCGGTGTGGGATCAAACGCCCGAACCGGTTCGCCAAACTCGGAAAAACCGCTGAGCTGGAGCTGGAACTCACTGCGTGAGGTGACCGGCTGAAAGACGCTGGCGGAGATGACGTGCTCGTTGGTGCCGCCCTGCATCAACATGTTGATGGTGAACGGCCGTCCCGGCTTGATGGCTGCAACCTGATTGACCAGTTCGATCGAGCCGACCCGCTGGGCTTCGGCAACCGGAGCGTTGATCGCGGCCGTCATGGTGGTGATGATCGCCAGTAGGAGAACGAGGACGACCACCCGAAGCGGCGCGAGCACCCGTGAGGTCATAGCTCGATCCCTAGGACCGCTAGGCCCGGTATGACCGGCTCGAACCCGAGTCGTTTGTACAGCTCGAACGCGCCGACATTGCTTTCTTGTGTATTGACCAGTGCGGTAACCGACCCTCGGCGAACCAACCAGTTGAGGGTGTCGACAACCAGGGCGGTTCCGATTCCCCTTCCCTGCAACGTTGGATCGACGGCGATGCGTTGGAGGTATCCGGTTCGACCGGCGCGGCCGGAAATGGTGTAGCCGTTCACCGTTCGGCCTGGGCCGGTGGAAACCCGAAATCGGCTGACAGGTGTTGCACTGAGTGCTTCTTTGAAGCTTGCTTCGTCGAACCGCCAAAAATCATCGAACGCCTGGTAGTCGATAGCGATCGCTGGATGCCGGTCGCGGCGCGTGCCGCGACGAATCGAGACGCCAGCATTGCTGAACGGAATCGATCGAAGGTCGTGTTTCAGCAGGTGAAGACGTTCGTGAACCTGAAAACCCTGCCGAAGAAAAGGGCCCTGCTCGTCGTGAGCGAGCGCTCCGGTGACGATGCGCCGATAGCCGCCGCGGTGCATGTTGCGAAGCGCCGTATCGATCGCGCCGGGGCCGATGCGGGTGAGGGGCATGAGATAACCGACCGTAGGGTCGCCTCGCCAGGACCCAACACGAAACCGATCGTTGCCGGTGGTCATCACCTCCATTGCTACAAACTACTAGGAGGTAGGCTCTGGGGCGTGAGCGTCTTATGGTTCAGTCACGACCGGTACCTCGAGCATGAGGCTGGCCGGTCGCATCCCGAACGACCCGATCGCCTTCGGGCGGTTCAGGCCGGTGTCGCAGAGTCTGGGTACGCCGAAGCCCTCCATTACCGCAGCCCCAACCGCGCCGATCGTGCAGCCATCGAGCGCGTGCACGATGGGTCGCTGTTTGATCTCATCGAACGAATCGATGCCGATGGCGGCGGTCGTATCGATCCCGATACCAAAACCAATCAGGCATCGTTCGACGCTGCTCTCCTTGCCGTCGGCGCCGGCCTCGAAGCGATCGCCGGGCTAGAAGCCGGCGATGCCGACAGCGCGTTTTGTGCGGTCCGACCACCAGGACATCACGCAACTCCTACGCAGTCGATGGGCTTTTGTCTGTTCAACAGCGTGGCGGTGGCAGCCAGGTCGCTCACCGATCGAGGCGAACGGGTTGCCATCGTCGACATCGACGCCCACCACGGCAACGGGACGCAAGACATTTTTTACGATGACCCTTCGGTGTTGTTTGCTTCGACGCATCAAATGCCCTGCTATCCGGGTTCAGGCGCCGTCACCGAAATTGGCCGGGGCGACGGAGTGGGCACCACCATCAACTTGCCGATGCTCCCAGGCACCCAGGGCGACAGCTACCGGATGGCCTTCGACGAGGTCCTCCTTCCCAAACTGGCCGAGTTCAACCCCACATGGCTCTTCATCTCGGCGGGTTTCGATGGCCACCGCAACGACCCCATCACCGACCTCGGATTATCGAGCGGTGACTACGGAGATCTCATCGCCCGACTTCTCCCGGTGGTTCCTGCCGGTCGCCGGGTTGTATATCTCGAGGGTGGCTACGACCTCGATGCGTTGAAGCACTCCACCATCGCCGGGCTGGCTGCACTTATGGGAGAGCAGGCGTTGCCCGAGCCGCTCACCACCGAGGCGGCCGCCAGCGGCGACGGCGCTCGCGAAATGGTTGCGGCCGCGAAATCACTGCACGGTCTGGGGTAGCAGGGGTTGGCGAACCGTTCCGAGATCGATCAACTCTTCGCCGAGATCGAGCCGTTGGCTGCGATCTTCGATGATGCGGGATTCTCGCTGTACCTGGTCGGTGGAATCGTTCGAAACCATCTGGCCGGTGTGCACGCCGACCTCGACGATGTCGATTTCACCACCGATGCCGAACCGGACGATATCAAGCGACTTGTTCGTGATTGGTTTGACGCCCTGTGGACCCAGGGTGAGCGGTTCGGGACCATTGGCGGAAAGGTTGGCGACCGCGTGTATGAGATCACCACCCACCGGGCCGAGGCGTATCAATCCGACTCCCGAAAGCCGGCGGTTGCGTTCTCAAAGGCAATCGACGACGATCTGAGCCGGCGGGACTTTACGGTCAACGCCATGGCTTGGAAGGTGCCAAACCGCGAGCTCATCGACCCCTACGGCGGCCAGGCCGATCTTGCTGCAGGGGTGTTGCGCACGCCGCTCGATGCCGACACTTCTTTCTCTGACGACCCGCTTCGAATGCTGCGCGCCGCCCGCTTTCTCACTCGGTTTGGGCTCACCCCCGACCCTGCGGTGCTCAGTTCTGCAACCGCCCTGGCCGAACGGCTCGACATCGTGTCGGTCGAACGAATTCAGATCGAGCTCGACAAGCTGCTTCGGCTCGATGACCCGCGTGTGGGGTTGGAGTTTCTGCTCGAGCACGGCCTACTAGAGCAGTTTTGGCCCGAGCTCGATGCAGCAGCCATCGGTCGCATCAGCGCGATCGCACCCACGAGCCCGAGCCTGCTCACACAG
>CALJDK010000020.1 GCA_938023735.1 uncultured Acidimicrobiales bacterium | reverse complement strand
GTTTCGGGTCCACTCTCGCTGGTGAAGAAATCGCGAAAGACGTCGTCGATGGCTTCTTCGTCATCGGTGAGGCGAATGAACATGTCTTCGTTATACCCGATTGCTATCGGTTCGCTCATTTCCTTGTGACGGAAACGACTCGCTACGATCCATCGATACTCCCGTTGCTGCATTGGCACGGGCCGTCCTACCGAAGAGGTTCCAGATATGTCCGGCGACCAGGCCATGCGAAGCCACTCCGGCACCTTGCCCGCCCCCGAGTTTTCCGACGCCGCGTTTGTGACGCCCAAGCCGCTCGCCGAGGCGACGGTGGCCATCGTTACGTCGGCCGCTCTTCACACGGCTGCCGACGATGCATTCACCAACACCGACACCAGTTACCGGGCGCTCGACCGGGCCGAGCGCAACTTGAAACTTGGTCACTGGAGTCCCAACTTCGACCGTAACGGTTTCGCTATCGACCTGAACGTCGTGTACCCAATCGACCGACTCGAAGAGCTGGCCAGCGCCGGCGTCATCGGCGACGTGGCAGCCAAGCACTACTCGTTTGCTGGCAATCAGCCCGATGATGTCGCCACGATACGTATCGATTCTGGCCCGGCAGCGGCGGCGGCGATGGTGGCCGAAGGCGTCGACATCGTGGTGCTCACCCCGGTTTGACCGCTCTGCACGCGCACCGTGAGTGTGCTTGCCCATGTGTTCGAAGCCGCTGGCCTTGCCACCGTTGTTTTGTCCTCGATGAAGGATGTTGTGCAGCTAGTCGCCCCACCTCGAGCTCTTCACTGTCAGTTTCCGCTGGGTCGCCCGTTGGGTAAACCGCTCGATGCCGACTTCCAGACCGATGTGTTGATGCGGGCCTTTGCGACGTTGGCCGAAACTTCTGGTCCGGCCCTGCACGAGCATCCCGAGGTCATCGAAGCCAGCGAAGAACCTATCGCTTGCCAGATGCCGGCTCGGTTCGACCCCAACCTTCCGGCGGCGGTCGATGAGGCCAACGGTATGCGCAAGGCGTACGACCGATCGGTAGCGAAGCGCGGCACGTCGGTGGGCCGGTCGTTCGACGCCGACGGCGTGCCCGCAGCTCTCGACGTGTTCCATCAGATCGTCGAGGGAGCGCACTGGAAAGACGATGTGAAGATCCCCGGCAAGAACACCGTCGCCGCAGCGCACGATATTCGCACCTACTACGAAGAGGCCGCCCTCGAGTTGGTCGAAGGCCCTCCGCCCGGTGGACGCGCCGCCGAAGCTTGGTTCTTCGAAACCACCGAAGCTGGCAAAACCATGCTCGCTGCCCGCAAGGCCATGGAAGCCCAAGGTGCACCCTTTGGCTTCTGGTTCTACATGGCCCCCGGCCACCGCTAGCCCCCAATAATCCCAAACGCGACACTCGTGTCAGACACCTGTGTCGTGACGCTGACACTCGTGTCTGACACCAGTGTCAGTTTTCGGGGTGAAACGGCGTTCGTTAGGGTGCGGGTATGAGTGCTGGGCTTTTGTATCTGATCGCTGGTTTCTGTTTCGCGGCTTCGTTCTACGTGAAGTGGAAGCTGAAACGGACCTACAAGCAGTGGAGCCGCGTGCCGAATCAGCACGGGGTTACCGGCGCCGAAACGGCAGCGGCGATCCTCCGCGACAACGGCGTCAACAACGTCGAAATCCAGAGGGTGCGTGGCAAACTCACCGACCACTACGACCCGGTCAAAGACATCCTTCGGCTTTCACGCACCAACTTTGGCGAGCGAAGTGTGGCTGCGATGGCGGTGTCGGCTCACGAGGCCGGCCATGCGTTGCAAGATGCCAGCGACGACCTGCGCCTCAAGCTGCGGAAGTTTCTGGTACCGATGGCCGCACTGGGATCGCGGTTTGGACCAATGGTGGCGATCGTTGGGTTTATGACCGGCAGCAAATCAATTCTGCAGATCGGCGTCTTCCTGCTTGCCGGCATGATGATCTTCCAGATCGCGACGTTGCCGGTGGAGTTCAACGCCAGTCGTCGGGCCCTCAACAACCTCGAGCGGCTCGGGCTATCGGACCCAGCGCAGCGCGATGGCGTCGAAAAAGTCTTGCGGGCGGCCGCGCTCACCTACGTTGCCGCCGCCGCAACGAGCATCGCCTACTTCGCAACACTGTTTGCTCGAAGCCGTAGCCGCTTCGTTGTTTGAACACCGTCCGCTAAGGGAGCCGTCCTTCCAAGGCGCCGTCTTTTGACGGGGCGGACACCGGGCGATTAGTCAGTCACCCATGTCTGAACTCACCCGTGAACAAGTGGTAGCCGAGGCAACGGCCTGGGTTGAAGAGAACTGGGATCCCGAAATCACCGTCGCCGAATGGTGGCAGCGGATGGCCGACGCTCGGTACTCGCACCCCATGCTTCCCGAGAACGCCGGTGGCCGCGGCTATCCACGTGCGCTTGCTCGAGCGGTGAGCCAAACGATGGGCGAGATGAATGTCATCGGCCCGCCGATCGGGCTCGGCACCATGCTCGCGGCACCAACCCTTGCGGCCCACGCCACCCAGGAACAGATCGACCGGTTCGTTCCGCAGATCCTCAATGGCCAGAGTGCCTGGTGCCAGCTGTTCAGTGAACCGGGCGCCGGCTCAGACCTGGCCGGGCTTCAAACCAAGGCCGAACGCGACGGCGACGAGTGGGTGGTGAACGGCCAGAAGGTATGGACCTCGTCGGGCCATCACGCCGACATGGGAATGCTCATTGCCCGCACCGATGCCGACCAACCCAAGCATCAGGGCATTTCGTACTTTGCGTTCGAGATGCTCCAGGACGGCGTCGACGTTCGCCCGCTGGTCGAGATGACCGGGGCGGCGCTGTTCAACGAGGTGTTCATCACTGACGCCCGTGTGCACGACGACAACCGAATCGCCGAAACCGGTATGGGTTGGCGAGTGGCAAATACCACCCTCGGCGAGGAACGAGCCAGCCTCGGCGCCGGCGGAACCGGCTCCATTGGTGTGCAGCCAGGCAAGATTGCCGGTCACCTCAACAAGAAGTGTGCCGACATCATCGGGCCCGCTGCCAAGGCCCGACAAGGAAGCGGTAGATCGCACAAGAGCGTGGCGCAGTCGCTTATCGGTGTGTCCCAGAAGCTCGGAAACATCGCCGACCCAGTGCTCCGCCAGAAACTCATGAAGCTCTACTCGCTCGAAAAGGTCAGCGGCTATAACACTCAGCGAGCGAAGGCGGGCGGCTCTCGGACCGGTGGCGAAGGCAATATCGCCAAGCTCATCAACGCCGAACTCAATCGGCAGTACCGCGAGGTCGGTAACTCGGTTATTGGGGCCGACGGCATGGTGATGGGTAGCGACACCGCAGGCGAGGGAATGATCCAAAACATGACCCTGTTCTCGCCCGCGCCGTCCATCTACGGAGGAACCGATCAGGTGCAGCGCAACATCATCGGCGAACGGGTTCTCGGTCTACCGAAAGAGCCCGGACCGGCGAAGGACACGCCTTTCGCCGAGCTTCCAAAGAACCAATAGGATCCCTCCCATGAGCCAACGCCAACGCACTGTCGACAATCACCTCACCGCCTTCGATACTTTCGCCGAGTTCACCGCAAACCTCACCGACGATGAGTGGAACGTCCAGTCGCTTTGCCCCGACTGGACCGTGCACGGCGTCGTCGCTCACACGGCGGCCATCGAGAGCGTTTTGTTGGGCTGGTTTCCAGCGTCGGCCGAAGATCCGCCGCCGTTCGATAAGGCTGGCGAGTTCATGAAGGCATCGGCCGACATGAGCTCGGCCGAGCTACAAGCCAAGCTCTTGGAGATTTTCGCGGGTCGCCGTGCCGAACTCGAGGCGCTCACCGACGAGCAGTTCGACACACCATCGCTTACTCCCGTTGGCCTGCAAACCTACGGACGATTCATGGCCATCCGGATCTTCGATCTGTGGACCCACGAGCAAGACATGCGAGTTCCGCTGGGCAAGCCCGGCAACACCGATGGACCGGTGGCCGAGCAGTCGTTCGAAGAGATCGAAGGCTCCATCGGCTACATCGCCGGAAAGAAGATTGGTCTTGAGGACGGCCAGTCGATCTGCTTTGAGATCACCGGACCGGTCGAGAAGAAGATCTATGTCGCCGTTGATGGTCGGGCCAAAGTGGTTGACCCCATCGACGAGCCAACCGCAACGTTGGTTGCTGACTCACTCACCTTTTCGTTGCTCGCCTGCGGTCGCGTCGACCCCCAGGAACCAATCGATTCGGGCGACATCGGCTGGGAAGGCGACGCCACCCTCGGCGAACACGCCGCCCGAAATCTACGCTTCACGATGTAAATCGGTCCTTGGTTCCCCCTCGCCCTCACTGAGGCGGCGTTCTCCCTAACCCAAAGTGGCCGCACCACCACCCAAAACGTTCAGGTACCTGGCACCAAAACCCCGTTTCGGTGCCAGGTACCAAACAGCCCTCTGGTGCCAGGTACCAAACCCCACTCCCGGTGCCAGGCACCCACAGGGCAAAAGGTTCCAGGCACATACAGGGTGAAAGGTTCCAGGCACCGTGCTTGGCACCGTGCTTCGGTGCTTGGGTCTCGCGTTGCGCTGTCTGGTGGTCAGGTTGGTCTTGCTAGGAACATTCTTGAGTAGCGGTCTTCTTCGGTGCCGTACCAGGGGTCGACGATCACCCCTAGCTCTCTCATTCCTAGTGCTCTCGCGACCTTTGCCGACGATTCGTTCTGCTTCCACATGAGGGCCCAGATCCGGCGGACTCCACTATCGAGCGAACGGGTCAGCAACGAACGTGCTGCCTCGATGGCCCAGCCGTTGCCGTTGGCCTCGGGGTCGAGGTACCAGCCGATTTCGGTTTCGGGGCTCCCGGGCAGGTCGATGCTTGCAGGAATGGTGCCGAGGCTCACCGTGCCGACCGGCTTCGCATAGCCATTAGGCACGATTGCCCACTTCCCCTCGGGTCCGGCAGCCGAAACGAGTCGTTCCCACGCGGCAATCTCGTCTTCGGCTTGGGCGATCGAGGTCCACGGTTCGGGTGAGCCAAGCCACTGGGCCACCTCGGGGTTTCCACGGATCTTCAACAACGCGTCGGCTTCATCGGGTCGCCACGGTCGAATCGTCAACCGCTCGGTGGTCCAGTCGTTCATACCGGACATGATGGCAGCAGGTTTGCGACCGCCCCGGATCTTTCTCTTCATCGCGTACCGTCGTGTGAGAGAAGGGGCCCGACAGAAGAGACGAATAGCACTGCTCCTGCGGATACTCGTAGTGTCGCGCCTCATGGCTGGTATTTCTGATGACGAGGCAATGGCGATCGCGCTCGATGAGGCGCGTGCCGCACTCGAACATGGCGATATGCCCGTCGGGGCCGTGGTGGTGCACGAGGGCAAAGTGATTGCGCAGCGACACAACGAGCGTGAGCTCGCGGGCGACCCCACAGCACTTGCCGGGGTGCTGGCATTGCGTGACGCAGCGAAAGCGCTGGGCCGATGGCAGCTGAGCGGCGCAACCCTCTACGCAACCCTCGAACCGGGTCCGATGTGTGCCGGTGCCGCGTTTCAATCGCGTGTCGATCGGGTGGTGTTTGGTGCTGTCGATCCGTTGGCCGGAGCCTGCGCATCGCTCTACAACATCGGCGCCGATGCACGCCTCGACCACGAATTCGACGTCGAGTGGCGGGTGCGCGAAGACGAATGCACTGCGCTGCTGACCAGCTATTTCGACGCCAGCGAGTGAACCTTTCCTTGGCTGTCGAACGTCGTTGGAAGTAGCCTCACCAACAGTGGCGAGGGAACGCCGGGGAGAACGTCTTGGGAGTACGAGTGCGCGGCCATCACTACACCAGCGAGATTCACGCCAGAAGCGAGCAGGTATCGCGACCCAACTTGCTGGTCATTGCCGGGTTGATCTGCGCGCTTTCACTCTTCATCGTTGGGTTGTCGACTTGGGGGATCTCGGCCGAGGCCGACGAGGCAGTTCCCGCCACCACCGTTCCGCCTGAACCGGAACCAGAGCTACCGCCGCCACCTCCAGAGCCAAGCATCTTCCCCACGATCGTTCCGTCAACCGATCTGGTCGACGGGCAGACCGTTGTTGTTACGGCATCGGACCTTCCCGTTGGCGCCAATGTCGGATTGGCCCAGTGCGATTCGAGCGCCCGTGGAACCGAATCGTGCGATCTCAGCAACACTCGACTCGGTTCGGTCGACGAAGCCGGCAACTTCCAAAGCGAGTTCGTTGTCCGTCGACAACCAATCATCGATGGAACGCCTATCGACTGCGCCGTTGCGGAGTGCATCATCGGTATCGGGGTATTGGAAGATGACCTCCTCACGCCTCGCGAAACAGGCGGAGCACTCATTTCATTCGACGCGTCGGTGCCGTTGCCCGATCCGCCGACCGTCTCGCTGTCGAAATCAAAGAACCTCAAAGACGGGCAGAAGATTCGGGTGCGTGGCGAGGGCTGGCCCGACGACGCCTACGACGTAAACGTCGAGCAGTGCGCAAGGTTCTCGTCGGACCCCTCAGAGGGCGAATCCAACGACATGTTCTGCCGGTTCGTCGGCGCCGGGCCCGTCTTGATCGGTGGTGGCATCGACGTCGGCATCTCGGTGCAGCGGGCGTTCTACAACAACCAGGGAGCCATCGACTGCGCGGCCGACGACGTCACCTGCCAGCTGATCGTGCGGTCATTCAACCGAACCCTCATCCAGGTAGCGGTCGACCTGTCGTTCGATCCAACCATTCCGCTTCCGCCCCCGCCGCGCCTCAACGTGAAGCCGCGCCGTGGCTTGGTCGATGGTCAGACGGTCACAGTCACCGTCAGCAACTACCAGCTCGGGCAGGAGTGGAATCTGCAGCAGTGTGTGGTGAACGACGACGGGGTCTACAACCGGTGCACCTACTTGCCGCTGGAGTTCGATGGGTCGTCGTTCTCGGTGCCAGTGTCTCGGGCTCTCGTGTCCAATAGCAAGGTTGTCGATTGCGCGGCCAAGCCCAATCAATGCGCTCTGGTCTTCACAGACTACAGCTCGGGCCTGGCCATCAAGCGTGGTCTTATCTTTGCTGCTACCGATGAACCACTTGCCGAACCGGCAGTGACGTTCTCGGCGAACCTCGATTCGTTGGTCGACGGCACAAAAGTCACCGCAGACGTTTCGGGCCCGCTGAACTCGGTGATGTTGTCGCAATGCCCTCGGGATGTCGACTCCCCGCAACGCTGCACCCAAATCGCTCACTCCTACGATGGCGAGGGTCGTGATGAGGTGGTGGAAGTGCCCGACGACGAACCGGCAGCCGATGAGGAAGAGGCAGCCGAAGAGTTCGGCGTCATCGCCAGCGACGGTGTGGTCGAATTTGCCTTCAACAACTTTTCGCTTGCGGGCGAGGTTCGTCGAGTCTTATGGCTGAACGGTGAGCCGATCGACTGTGCCGCCGAGGTCGGATCATGTGTGCTGGTGGCATGGGACTACGAGCTTGGTGTCGTTGGTGAACCCGGCTCGCTCACCTTTGTTGACGAGGGCCCTCCGGTGCTTCCCAAGGTAAAGGTGAAGAAGAAAAAGCTTGCTGCAAACGAGGTGGTTACTGCCCGCTTCACCGGTTTGCCGATCAATTCCTACCTCCAGGTCATGCAATGTGCGACAGGCGATCGCAACGCCTGCCTGTACCTTCCGGGCCAGCACGTCGAGTCGGCCGATTTCTCTTATCGCCTGCGGATACGTCAGTTCGTTCCGTCGGCGGTAGGCCCGGTTGACTGTGCGTCCGAGCCGAAGGCGTGCGAGCTTCGATTCTCCGCAAACCCGGGGGAGTGGTCGGCAACAGTGCCACTGCGATTCGACCCTGATGCTCCCGAAGCTCCGGGAGCCCAGATTTCGGTAAAGCCGTCGCGGAAACTCGTACATCTCCAACAGGTCACCCTTGAGGTCGAGAATCTGTTTGGGTACTTCTCGGTAATGCAATGCCCCGGCAAGGTGGCCGATGCGATCCCCGCCGGTTGCACCTTTATCGGCTGGGACGAGTGGACGATGGACGAGGAAACGGGCAACTCCACCGCCCGCATTACCGTTCGTCGAATACTGACCACGCCGACCGGTCGAGTCGACTGTGCTGCGAAACGCCAGCAATGCCGGATTGTCGTGCTCGACGAGAGCTCGTTCCAACCGGTAGCCAACACGCGGATTCGTTTCAATGCCAAGGTCGACCCACCGGGTGCGCCAGCGCTCATCGTGTCGCCGTCCGAAGGGCTGGTCGACGGACAAGACGTTGAGATTATCGGCCGCACCGATGCGCTCGGACTCCGGGTTCAGCAATGTGCTGGCGCCGAGGTCGGACAGTTTGCTCGCCGCTGCCGAGAGGTCTCCTACAGCGAATTCAATGGTCAACCACAGAAGTTTGTGGCCAGCGTGAGTCGAATGATCAGAGGAAACGACTGCGCCGAGGTGCCCTGCAGCTTGGTGCTCACCAACGACAGCACTGGTGTGGTCGAGGTGTCGGTGCCGCTTTCGTTTGATCCCGAGGGTGCCCTTATGGGGGCCCCGAGACTTGACGTGACGCCTCGCACCGGTCTTGCCGATCGGCAGATCGTCGAAGCCACGTTCTCAAACTTCCTCGGTTCGCACTACTTCTCGCAGTGTGTGGTGGAGGACGGAAAGGCCACCAACAACTGCACGAACATCGGACAGCCCGGTGAGCAGCAGGTGCGACGCAGCACCACCGTCTCAAGCCTCACCGTGCAACGCATGATCGGCGATCACGACTGCGCCTCGGCCATCAACTCTTGTGCTGTCGTCGTGCAGTACTTCGACGACGAGCCGTTCTCTGGTCCCGACGACGGTCCGCGACGCAAGAAGCGGTTGATCTCTTTCGACCCCGATGCCGCTCCGCTTCCTAGTCCGTCGCTTCAGGTCGAGCCGGCCAGCGGTCTCGCCGACGGCCAAATCGTGCGAGCCAGTGGATCCAACTGGACGCCATCGTCAACGGTGTTCCTGGGCGTGTGTTCCGAGCCCTTCGAGCTCGATAGCCCCGAAGAGTTCGCCGGCAACTGCGCCAGTGAAGCTTCGGCGATTGTGGAGGTTGAGACCGACGGTACGTTCTCCGCGGACATTGCGTTGTCGGCCGAACAGATGTCGGCCGAGAATAGCGAGACCTTCGACTGCCGCAACGGCTGCGTGTTGGTTGCGACCGACGGTCGCAACGTTACCTTCGTCGAGATTACCTTCGATCCGAGTGCTCCGGCCTCACAAACCGAGGTGCGCAACGGCCTGGCGTGGCCCGAGTCATTCCGGGCTTGACCTGTTCTCGAAAGTGACGACCAGGCGGTCTGCGGCACATCTCGTCTGCCACTGAGAGCTGCTGCCTTCCGGCCCTGACTCGGTTCATGGGACTTAATTGCACAGGACCCGGTCGCCACATTCCAGAACAGGTCAAGAACACGATACCCTAACAACTCGTGATCCCGACCTGTCGGGTGATCACGGAGGAGTGCGAGAGCGGCCGATCCGGCACGCTTGGAAAGCGTGTGTAGGGAAACCTACCGTGGGTTCGAATCCCACCTCCTCCGCGTCGTTCGCTTCGCTCACTAACCGAGTTTCCGATCTCGCTCCGCTCGGATCGGAAACCTCGCTGGGTGTGGACGTTGTCCCATCAGGACCGCGTCGGTTTCAATCCTGGCGGATTGAAGCCCTTAACGAGTTCCAGGCCCCAGGGGGCCTAGAACTCCTGTTTGTCGGGTTCGCTGTTATGTGGACGTTGTCCCGAGCGTGGTGGATTTCGCTTGGATTCTTGGTCTCGCACTACGGTGCTGGCTATGACTCCTCTTGAGACGGTGAATGAGTTTATTCGACGGATCGTTGCGCTCGACCTCGACGCGGTGTGCGACATGGTGACCGACGACGTCGAGTACGACAACGTGCCGATGGGCAAAAACCATGGGCCCGAAGCCCTGCGTGCCGTGCTGGGGGGCATGACTGGGGGCAAGGTCTCCGACCTCGATTTCATCGTTCACCGTGAAGCCGCCACCGGCAATGTGGTGATGAACGAACGCACCGACCGGTTCGTTATTGGCGATCAGAGCTTCGACATCTTGGTTTGCGGTGTCTTTGAGGTAACTGACGACGGCAAGATCTCGCTATGGCGCGACTACTTCGATATGGCAGTCGTCAACGACTTCGTCGCCGCGATGGCTGGCTAGCGAAACCGAGCGAGGCGGTCAGGCCGCTTCGGCGGCCGAGGACGATGCGCCGCCGGCGCTGGCAATCGATCGCACATTGGCCACATGTAGCTGCGAGTCCTCGATGAGCTGATTGAGATCCGCGGGCGGTTGAAGCTCCAAGAAGAACTGAAAGCTAGTGAGTCGGGGTGCAATCTTGATCCCGCGTTCGTTCAGAGCCAAGAGTTGATCGGCTCGCTTCGATTCGCCCAGCGCAAGCGGAAACGGAACCGGGATTCCGTCGTTTCGCAGCACGTCGAACCCGGCCTGTCGGAACAGTCGGGCGATCGTGCGACGGGTAAACAGTCGGGTATGGGTCATGTCGAGAATTCCTCGAGGTCCGTAGTTGAACTGACCAAGCATCAGCATGATCCGCTGGGCAATGAAGGCGACGTTGCCGGTGGATACCAACATGGTCTCGACGTTGCGGTCGATACAGAAGCGACCGAGTTCGGCCACAAAGTCCTCTGGTGAGCGGAGATGCTCGATGACATCGAGCATGACGACGATGTCGATGTCTTCGTCGATCTCGGGAAGCCCGTCATCGAGACTGTGTTGTATGAACCGGTCAAAGTTGGCCGGGTCGGCGGGTGCCACGATGTCGACGCCTACAACCGTGCAGCCCTTTTTCTTCAGCTCGACGGCGAGGTGGCCGTCGGAACCGCCCAGGTCGAGCACCACGCTTCCGTCGGGGATTCGGGCGAGGGCTTCGGTGGCCGGGCTCGCGAAGTCGACCTTTGATTGATAGATCGAACCGGTCCGCTCTGCCTCGACATCAAACTTTCGCTCGTAGAAAAGGCCCAGATCATGAAGCCTCGACCGCAGGCTCTGTGACACCACGTTCCCTGCGTACGACATGCCATCGACGCGGCACTCTTCATCGCCGTAGTGGGTTCGGATCGGCATCTCGCCGATCTGGTGACCGGCCCGCACAATCTGAATGAAAATCTCGGTATCGAAGTGAAAGTCGTTGCTGTTCAGTTGGAATGGCAGCGTGCTCAACAACTCGGTCCGGTACGCCCGGAAACCCGAGTGGAACTCGGTCAGGTTTGTGCCGAGCAGACGGTTCTGCACACTGGTGAGAACCCGGTTGCCGACGTACTTGTAGCTCGGCATACCGCCGGCTCGTGCGCCGCCCTTTGTGCCAAATCTCGATCCGAATGCCGCTCCGTGATCGAGAGCGGTCTGGGCCAGTTGGGCAATGTCCTCGGGCGGATATTGCCCATCGCCGTGCAGCATCACCACCACGTCGAAATCCGAATTGATAGCAAACTGGTAGCCAAGTTTCTGGTTTCCGCCGTAGCCCTGGTTCGTGGGGTTCGAAAAGACCCGGCAGGGATAGGGGAGACCAACGTGTTGGAATGCCTGAAGCGCGGTCGACACGGTTGAGTCGCTCGATGAATCGTCGAACACGCACACTTCGGTCTGGAATGTGTCATCGAGGTCGCGGGGGATCCGGTCGACCACCGACTCGATGTGTCTCTCGGCGTGGAACGACGGAATGAAGATCAGCAGCTTCGGTCGTTGGATGAACGGATTGTCCTTCATGCGGTAACGGATGCCTTGTGGTGGGCGAGCGGTTCTCGGGGTGTCGCGTCGTCGAACTGTTGGGTTGGGGCGTGGCTTTGGGTTGCGAGAAGCAGACACACCCCGATCAGCCCCGCACTGAGGGCCAGTGCACGGAACATGATCCAGTTGTGAATCTGGCTGTGGTTCGAAGCGAACGCATACCAGACGATGGGAAGAGCGGCCGTCATCGAGATGATCAGAAGCCGGGCGCGGGCTGCTTTGTCTGCGCCGTACCCGGTGAGGCTGTGGGCCTTTGCCCGGCGGATCATCAGCGCTGCGGCTACGAGCACAACGATGAGTTCGAACAGAAGGGCATCGAAGGCAAAGTCGTTGTCGATCCAGTAGCGGACATTGCTCAGTGGCCCGTCGATGATCGACGACGTGACCTGGTTCGTCTCGCCGTTTACTCGGAAGGCGACCGTGCTGGTGATGTTTTCCAGCACCTTCGAGGGACCCACGATCAGGCTGATCGCCAGCCATTTGGTGGCCCACACCCACGCATACCCGAAACCCCATCCAGCCCCAGCAGCTGCACCAGCCACGAGGAGTTGTTTCGGTGACGCCTGCCGTTGGAACAGCACCAGCATTGCTGTGGCAACGGTAAGGGTCGCGGCAAGCGGAATCGAGATCATCAGATCGAAGGGGAGAAGGAAGGCACCGGCGGTGCTGCCCGCAGCGAAGAATTGGATGTGTCGCGTCGACCGCTCAAACCACCCGATCGATAGGGCAGCAACAAACAACGCAACGCCGAGCGAGATCGCTTGGGGCATCGCGTCGTACAGGGTGACGAAGTCCGTCGCCACGACGATCGGTCCGAGGAGCGCAAGCGCCGCCAGCGCGCCGATACGTCGCTGCCAAGCCCTGAACAATGTGAATGTGGCAGCGATGAGCGCACCGTGAAAAAGCGCTCGACTCAATGGCACACCCAGAAACACGACGGCCGGTTGCAGAAGGGCCGAGCTGGTCCACCAGTACCGGTAGTACTCGGCGGTCGAGATGAGCTCGCCGGTCTCGGCGTACTGGGTAAGCCGGTCGGTCGAGTTCTCACAGTTGCCCATCGTGCGGGCGTGCAATGCCGATTCGACGGGGCTGCCGGCATGGGCATCGTCGAGGCCGATGGTCAACGCCGTACATTCGGTCCAGCGATCGGACAGGGTGTTGAGGAACGTCGGGTCATGATCGCCCGCAGCAAGAGGGCCATCGGAGCCAGCGGCCAGGAGCGCGTCGGCAACTTGCTGATTTGGCAACAGCTGCGAAGCGACGAGGAGTGCGAACGCAACCATGGGCACCAACAGCAGGGGCCGGGCAAGCCGATTGAGGTCGTTGCGGGTGATCTGGCCTACTCGCGGAGGTACCTCAAGGGCAGAAAGAGAGGTCGCGTTGATAGGCGCGTTCCCTTCCCGCTGCACATTCCCAGACACGTGTGTCGGATCGGCGTAGCGGGTTTGAAACTTAGTGTTCCTAGGCCATTTGGGCTGGTTGACTCATGAAACAGTGGCCTAGGACGGCACGGCGGCGACTGCAGTGGCCGCTCGGTAGACCAGCATGCAACGGACGTGGTCGAGCATGCCGCCAGATAGCTGCGGGCCCGAATGAAGCTGCGCGAACTGAGGGAACACCACGATGCGGTTTGGATCGCTGTGTTGTTGTGCAACCCGACCAGCGAAGAAGTCGTCGATGACTTGGTCGTCGATATCGAGAGGCAGCCCGGGCCGAGTCGGCAGGTGGGCCACGGGTTCGGTGGCCACTCGAGAGCCGGCGGTGTCGCCGACGATGCCAACCAATCCAACACCGTCGTTCGCGATGTACTGCCCGTCGTCAAAGTGCGGGAGTCCAATGACCTCGGACGCTGGGGTGACCGATGCGGTGAGATACGACATGCCCGTCCGATCGATGCCCAGATCATCACACGCTTGATCCATCCGGGTCAGAAACTCCTCGACTGCGGGCCGCCACATCTCGATGAGGCTGGCATCGCTACCGGTGGGCTCGGCCCTGCTGCCCGATCCATCGGCGTCAGCGGAGACCATGAATGTTTCGATCAGTGTCTCGCCCGTCGCGCAGAGGCCTTCGGCGAGGTGGGAAGCATTGGGTAATGCCAATTCGCTCGCGAGGTAGGCGCATCCGGTCTGGTGCACGAAGCCGTCGGGCTTATGGTCCACCAGTTGCTGCTTCGACCACCTGAACCACTCTGCGAACTCGGTGTTGATGTCCATCGGTCGAACGCTCACAAGAAAAGCGTAGAGCAGGCAGGTTGAAAGTCGCTATCGCGACCGTCCCATTTGTCCCATACTGCAGGAATGACAAGCACCCCCAAGCTCGACTTGCTTCATGCCGCCGTCGAGGCAGCGGCTCGCTATATCGAATCCGATCACCACGCCCCGGTGTCGCCCACAGCCGACGCGCTGGCCGGCCTGCAAGCGTTTTCGCAGGTGTCGGTCGATGCGCCGATCACCCCCGCGGCGGCGATTGAACTGCTCGACCGGGTAGGGAGCCCGGCGACGATCCGCCAGAACAGCGGCCGGTACTTTGGGTTCGTGAACGGCGGGGTAACTCCTGTGGCTCTGGCCGCTTCGGTGCTGAGTGGTGCGTGGGATCAGAACGTTGCGCTCCCGGTGATGTCGCCAGCTGCGTCGGCCATCGATGCGGCGGCCGCCGAGATGATCGTTGATGTGCTCAACCTTCCCGCTGAGTCGATCGCGTCGTTCTGTGGCGGGGCCACCATCGCCAACATCACCGGCATCGTCGCAGGGCGCGACAACTTGCTGGCCCAGGCCGGTTGGGATGTGCACGCCAAGGGTCTTGCCGGGTCGCCACCGCTTCAGGTGATCGTGTCCGAGGAGGCACACGTGTCGGTCACCAAAACGCTTCGCGTTGCTGGCATCGGTAGCGATTCGGTCACGGTGGTGCCGGCAGATTCCTACGGCCGTATGCGAGCCGATGCGCTTCCGGAAATCACCGGTCCGGCTCTGGTCATTCTGCAGGCCGGAAATGTCAACACCGGGCACAGCGATCCGTTCCGCGACATCATCGAGTCGCTTGACTCGGCCACCACGTGGGTGCATGTCGACGGCGCCTTTGGGCTCTGGGCCAACGCGGTGCCCGAGCGGCGCCAGCATGTCGATGGGGTTGAGTTGGCCGATTCGTGGGCTACCGACGGCCACAAGTGGCTCAACGCTCCCTATGACTGCGGCGTGGTGGTGTGTCGTCACCCCAAGGCGTTGCAGCACTCGATGGGAATGAGTGCGGCGTATGTGGAGACGGGCGATGAGCGAAATCTGATGAGCCTGGGCCTACAGATGAGTCAGGCGGCTCGTGCCGTTCCGGTGTGGGCAATTCTGGCCAGCGAAGGTCGGGCTGGCGTGGCGGCATCGATCGAACAGTCGTGCAACGCCGCCGAGCGGTTTGGCGAAAAGCTGTCGGAGGCCGGGGTTGAGCTTCTGGCGCCGGTGGTGATCAATCAGGTCCTGGTGGCGTTCGGCGACGATGCAACCACCGATGCGGTCATCGCGGCCGTTCAGGATTCGGCCGTCTGCTGGGTTGGGGGAACCACCTTCAAGGGACGGCGCGCAATGCGAATCAGCGTGTCGGACTTCGCAACGACGGCCGACGACGTCGACGCATCGGTTGCCGCGATTCTTGAAGCTGTACGGGTCTGATCACCGCAGGCGCCCCGTTCCTCGACGGACCCCTCGAAGGCCCTCCGACTCCCCGTTCAGCCGCCGTTGCCATACCCTGAAGGCATGACCGCAACCGCAGTCGCACCTGCCGAGTCCAACTCGACATCGGCCGATCACGCCGCCAAGCCGCGCCTGCGTGGCTGGTCGCATTTTGCTGCGTTCATCTCGGCGCTCACCCTGGCGCCCATCCTTATCGTCATCTCCCCCGGCGTAGCAGCCCGCTTTATCGCCGCCGAATACGCCGTCGCGATCACCGCTCTCTTTGGGGTGAGTGCGCTACTGCACCGGGGCGATTGGTCGCCGCGAGCCCATCTGCTCCTGCGCCGACTCGATCATTCGATGATCTTTGTGGCCATCGCCAGCACCTATACGCCTATTGCGCTGCTTGAGTTGCCTCGACGAACCGGTCTGATTCTGCTGGCCGTTGTGTGGACTGGCGCTCTGCTCGGTATCGCCAGTCGAGTGGTATGGACCAACGCTCCATATCCGGTCATTGCGCTTCCCTATGTGCTCACCGGGTGGGCTGCTGTTGCCGTTATCGACGATGTGTGGCACTCGCTCGGTGTTGCCGGGTTTGTATTGATCGTGGTCGGTGGCGGCCTGTACACGTTGGGCGCCATCATCTACGCGTTGCATCGTCCCAACCCCTGGCCGAACTGGTTTGGCTACCACGAGATCTTCCACCTGCTGGTTATTGCCGGCGCCGCAGTTCATTACGTGGCTATCGCCTTCTTCGTGTTGCCCGACTAATGACCGATACTCGGTTTGCCGGTCGCACTGCGTTTATCACCGGAGCCGCTGGCGACATCGGACGCACTACGGCAGTACGACTTGCCGAGTGCGGTGCCTCGGTGGTTCTGGCCGATGTTTCCGAGGGCGTCGATGAAACGACGCAGCTCTGTCGAGACGCCGGGGCCACCGACCCGGTGGCGATTCGGTTTGATGTCACCGACGAGCACGCTGTGCAGCAGGCGTTCGACGACCTGGTCGAGGCCCACGTGGTGCCCGACCTGTTGTTCAACAACGCCGGTTACCAAGGGCTGTTCTGCAACGTTGCCGACTACGAAGCCGATGACTTCCGGCGGGTGCTCGATATCAATGTCACGGGCGTGTTCAACGTTCTTAAGAGCTTTTCCAACGCGCTGATTGCGGCGGGTCGTCCGGGCGCAATCGTCAACACCGCCTCGATGGCGCATGGCGGTGCCCCGAACATGGCGGCCTATAGCGCATCGAAGGCGGCGGTGATTGCGCTCACCAAAACGTCGGCCAAGGATCTGGCCGACAAGTCGATTCGAGTGAACTCGGTGAGCCCGGCGTTCATTGGCCCGGGCGCAATGTGGGATCGCCAGGTGCAGCTTCAGGCGGAGACATCGAGCCAGTACTTCTCCGACGATCCGGACGAGGTGGCCCAGCAGATGATTGGCGCGGTTCCGCTTCGTCGCTATGGCTCGTTGGAAGAGGTAGCCGACGCTGTGCTGTTTCTGTTGTCTGACGCGGCGTCCTACATCACCGCATTCGACATCGAAATCTCCGGCGGCGCGGTCTAGCTTTCCGGTTTTGCGGATCAGTTAGAACGTGAGGACCGGTTTGATGACCTCGCCCGAGGCGCTTGCCGATTCGGCGTCGTTGATGTCGCCGATGGGGAAGGTCTGGATGAGTTCGTCGAAGGGAAACTTGCCGTCGGCGTTGAGCTGCGCCAGGTGGGGGATGAAGGTTTCGGGAACCGCATCGCCTTCCATGATTCCCAGAATGCGCTTGCCGCTGATCATCGACAGGTAGTCGAAGGTGAGGTCGCCGAACCCCACGCCTGCGAGGCCAATGGTTCCGATGTTGTTGAGCCCCTCGAGGCATCCCTTCACCACAGCGGCGTTACCGGTGGTGTCGAAGGCAAAGTCGGCACCCCGACCGGTGGCTTCCTGGATGGCCCCGGCTAACTGATCGGGCTCGACCGAAAGTGTGGTGGTGGCACCGAAATGCTCGGCAAGCTCGAGTCGGTTGGCGTGGCGATCGATCGCGATGATCTCGCCGGCGCCCACTACCTTGGCGGCCATGATGGCCGACAATCCCAGCGCTCCGGCTCCGGCCACCACCAGCGACTGACCTTCCAACATGTCGAAGCTGTTCATGATGGTGCCAGCACCGGTCTGCACGCCACAGCCCAGTGGTCCGAGCTTTGCGATGTCAAAGGACGGGTCGACCTTCACCACACTGCGAGCCGCAACCACCGAGAGTTCGGCGAAGCTCGATTGTCCGAAGTAGTGCGAGCCAACCGGCTCGCCGTTTGCGTCGGTGAACGCTTTGGATCCGTCGGGTCGAGCTCCCGACATCGAGTGAACGCCGAAATCGAAACAGCATGCGGGTCGTTCGGTAGAGCAGGCGGGGCAGGTGCCACAGCTATTGAATGACAGCACCACATGGTCGCCGGGCGACACATGGGTCACGTCGGCGCCAACCGCTTCGACCACGCCAGCACCCTCGTGTCCGTACACCTGAGGTCCGGCGAAGAACTCGGGCGGTAGGTCGCGCATAAGCAGATCGGTGTGGCACATGCCGGCACCCACCATGCGCACCAACACCTCGTCGGCCCGATGATCGTCGACGGTGAGAGTCTCGATAACGAACGGCTCGTGACCGCCCCGTAGAACTGCTGCGGTGGTTTCCATACCCGTGTCCTCATATCCCCTGTAGTTGTGCCTCGAAGCTAGCGGGAAGTGGCCCTTTGAGAAGAACACGTTCCCGACTGTCACGACAGCCAACTAGGCTCGCGCGTCCTATGGAGTACCAGTCGCTTTATCGCCGTTACCGCCCCGGTCGGTTCTCTGACGTCAAGGGCCAAGAACACGTTCGACGCACCATTCAGAACGCGGTGCGCGAGGAACGGGTTGGTCACGCCTACCTGCTCAGCGGCCCGCGAGGAACCGGCAAGACCACCACAGCACGCCTGCTGGCCAAGGTTCTGAACTGCGAAAACGTTGCCGATGGCGAGCCCTGCTGCGAGTGCCAATCGTGTCTTGCGGTGGAGTCGGGCAGCTCATTTGATCTTCACGAACTCGATGCGGCCAGCAACAACAAGGTCGACGACATTCGCGATCTGTTGGCCAAGGTTGCCCTGGGAACGCCGGGTCGCAACAAGGTGTATCTCCTCGATGAGGTGCACATGCTCACGCCGGGAGCCGAGAACGCGTTGCTCAAGACGCTCGAGGAACCGCCTGCTCACGTCACCTTTGTGCTGGCCACCACCGAGCCCCATAAGGTTGTGCCCACCATCCGCAGTCGCACGCAGCATCTCGAACTTACGCTGCTGCCCGCCGACACTCTTCGCGAACTCATCACCGAGGTATCGGCCGACGCTGGTCTAACCGTCGACGAAGAAATGATCGAGTACGTCATCCGTGCGGGTGGCGGATCGGCCCGCGACACCCTGTCGGCTCTCGACCAGGTGGTTGCCGCTGGGGGAGTGGGCGTTGCCGATTCGTCCACTGCCGACCTGCTTGAGGCCCTGGCCACATCCGACGCTGGCGGAGCGCTGGCAGCAGTCGCCGCCGCTACCAATCGCGGTATCGACCCTCGGGTGGTCGGCGAGCAGCTCATCGCCGTGCTGCGCGAAGTGTTCCTGGTTGCCATGGGAAGCGATGTTCCCCAGATGTCGGCCACCGATCGCGAACGGGCCGAGCACTACGCCGAACGGATGGCCCCCGCCCAACTCACCCGCTCGCTCGAACTGATCGGCACGTCGCTGGTCGAGATGCGTCAAGCCCCCGACCCACGCATCGACCTCGAGGTGGCGCTGGTAAAGCTCACCCGAGCCGATGCCGACGCATCGGCCGACGGGCTTTCGGCTCGTGTTGCCCGGCTCGAACAGGCGCTAGCTACAGGTGCACCGGTTGTGGCCGCGCCAACTGCATCACCCCCCGCACCGGCAGCACCAGCCGCAGTGGCGGAGCAACCTGTGGCCGAATCAGGGCCCGCAAGTCCTCCGCCAGTTCCACCAGCACCCGCAGCCGAGCCCGCCACCGATAGTGCTGATGGTGCGGGTCCGGCAGCCCTAGCCCGAGCCACCCTGGCGGCCAAGCTCGGTCGCCCCGGGGCTGCTCCTGCGCCCGCCCCCGAGCCGTCAACCGAAGCGGCTGCAGCCCCGCCATCGCCTCCGCCGGTCGATCCGGCAGTCGCTCCCGCACCACCCCCGCCTCCCACTCCAGCACCGTCAGAACCGCCAGCTCCCACAGCTTCCCCAGTGGCGCCGGTGGCCGAGGCGCCGGTTGTCGCCGACGGGTTCAGCGAGGGGTTTAGCGATGGCACGCCGCTTCCCGACGAACCTCCCAGCGACTTCCAGGAACAAGCCAGTGCTCCGGTGCCCGAATCACAGGCAGCTCCGGCGGCACCGACGGGCGCGCTTCCTGCCCCAGCCGATATCGCCGCCGTTTGGAAAGAGAGCATTCTGTCGACGGTGTCGGGCCGAGCTCGCTCACGGTTTGGTATCGCCGAGTTCGTGTCGAGCGACGGCCCCAAAGTGCTGGTGAACTTCCCCAACGAGGTCCACCGCAAGCGCTGCGAAGAGCTTCTGCCCGAGGTCGAGGAAGCGTTGGCCAATCACTTCGGTCAACCGGTGCCGCTGCAACTTGTGTCGGGTCAGGATGGCGGACAGATTCCCGCCGGGTCCGACGTTGCGTCGGGCCCCTCACCCAAACCGAAACCCAAGCCCGCCGCGCCCCAGAACGACGAGCCCGAAGCTGAAGAAGAGGAAGAGGTCATCGACGTCTCCGAACTGGTCGATGCGCCATCGGCCGACGGCAGCGCCCTCGATCAGCTCACAAAGGCCTTTCCCGGGGCCGAGCTCGTACAGGACGAGTAACGGGTCTCGACCGCCTAGTATCTGCCTGCGGGATGCAACGCCCCAGAACAAATCACACTCGCCGAAGGAGCTCCCCATGAGCGACGACCAACAAATGCCCGATCTTTCCTCCCTCCTTGCTCAAGCACAGGAGATGATGGCCGGTGCCTCAGCTGCGGCTGAAGAGGTCGTCACCGGGCAAGCCGGTGGAGGAATGGTGAAGGTCGAAGTCGATGGCCACTTCGAGTTTCAGTCGGTCACCATCGACCCCAAGGTGGTCGACCCCGACGATGTCGAGATGCTCGAAGACTTGGTGCTGGCCGCTCTCCGCGATGCTGCCGACCAGCTCGCCGAGGGACAGAGCGAGGCAATGGGTGGCATGGACCTTGGTGGTCTCGATCTCGGCGGTCTGTTGGGCGGAGCCCCCGAGTAAGCCTTCGTGTACGCACAACCGGTTCAAGAACTCATCGATACGCTCGGCCGGCTTCCCGGTGTCGGGCCAAAGTCGGCGCAGCGTATTGCGTTCCATCTGCTTCTCGTGCCGCGAGATGAAGCCCTTCGCTTGGTGCATGCGGTCGTCGAGGTGAAGGATCGCATTGGGTTCTGTACCCGGTGTTTCAATATCGCCGAGATTGGGTGCGAGTGCGAGATCTGCGCCGACGCCCGACGCGAGTCGAATGTGTTGTGTGTGGTCGAAGAGCCTCGCGATGTTGTGGCTATCGAGCGCACCGGCGAGTTTCGTGGCCGGTATCACGTGCTTCAGGGGGCCATCAGCCCAATCGATGGCATTGGCCCCGACCAGCTTCGTATTCGCGAGCTGATGGATCGGGTCGAGCCCGAAGCCGTGAGCGAAGTCATTCTTTGTATGAACCCCAACATCGAGGGCGAGGCCACGGCTATGCACTTGGTAAGCCGGCTTCGGCCGTTGGGCGTCCGCACCACCCGAATCGCCAGCGGCCTGCCGGTTGGTGGCGATCTCGAGTACGCCGACGAACTCACCCTCGGTCGGGCGCTGAGCGGTCGGCGCGACGTTGAGTTGTAAGAGCCAGCTGAGTTGTAAGAAAGCTGAGTTGTAAGAGTTAGTCGACGTCTCGACGGTTGAAGGCCAGCATCGCAAACGTTGCGAATACGGCTGCCCAGACCGCCACGATGAGTCCGGCCACGAGGTAGCCGTGCGAGAACACGCTCTGGTCGAACCCGTTGATCTTTTCGTACTTGGTGGCGTCGCCTTGGGCGATGAACGCGGTGGCGTTGGAGAACAACTCCCATGGTCGGAACCATTTGGCCGCTACCTCGATCACGATGTTGCTGATCACAAACCAGCCGAGGATGATGCCCACCGAGGCGGTGGTGTTGCGGGCGATCACGGCCACCGACATCGCCAAGATGAAGAAGAGCCCACCGGCCAGGCCCGAGCGGAACAGGGTGGCCACAAGATCGCTCCAGAACTGCCCATCGAGGCCGTCGGTCGACCCTTTCACGAGGGCGAGTAGGTAGAACACGACAAACGCGAACATCAGTACCGCGGCGGTTAGCGCCGCCGACGAGAGGAACCCTGCGGCAAACTTTGTGAGCAGCACTCGAGTTCGTCGAGGCTCCCACAGCAGCAGGTTCTCGACGGTTCCAAACTTGTACTCGGCGCCAACGAATGACGCACCGATGACCACGGCGATCACGAGAAAGAACACCGAAATCGACGGAAGGATGCCGGTAAGGCCCGGCCGGGCTTCGCGAATCTCGGTGCCGCCCTGTCGGTAGGTGATGGGTTCGTTGCTGCTGGTTCTGCTTGCGCTCCAGTCGGAGGTTTGTTCGCCCAGCAGGATCGATGCGTAGAACGTGTTGTCGTCGGTGAACCACGCCGGATCTGAGTAGCAGAACCCCTGGGCCAAGTATTCCCGGAACTCTTCTTCGGAGAGTTCTTCGTACAGCGACCGAAGCTCGCTCTCGCCCTCGAACTGGTCGCCGTTACCGTTCTCCAGATCGAAGAGGACCGAGTCGGAGCAGGACTCAGTATTTCGCGCCGCATCGCGTTCGGCGCGTTCGCGTTGCTGGGAGCGATCGATGTCGGGATCGCCGACTTGGGTGAAGGTGATCGCGACGGCGAAAACGATGAACATCGAGACGACGATGGCGATGCCCCAGGTGATGCGGCGTCCCCAGAAGCGTCGGAGTTCGGTGGTGAAGAGCCTCACTGAACATCGCCCCCTTCGGTGCCGGTGAGCTCGAGGAACGTCGATTCGAGCGTGGCCCCCTGGGGTTCAAGGGCCCGCAGGTAGCGGCCGGCCGCGGCGAGATGATGGGTGACCGAAGCCCCGTGCTCGGCGGCAAGATCGATATCGATGGTGTCGGCAACGGATCCGAGTCGTGCGGCGAAGCCGGCGTTGGTGAGCACCGTGAGTGCACCAGCCGGATCGTCGATGGTTGCTCGCAGCGTGCGTCCGCCGGTCTTGGAGATGAGGTCGTCAACCAGACCGGTGTCGATGAGCTTGCCGTGCGAGATGATGGTTACGACGTCGCAGGTTTGTTGCACCTCGCCAAGCTGATGGCTCGAGACGAAGATGGTCTTTCCCTGGTCGGCCAGGTCTCGAATGAGCTTGCGAATCTCGACGATTCCGGCCGGGTCGAGGCCGTTGGCAGGTTCGTCGAGCACGATGAGGTCGGGGTCTTTGAGCAGCGTCGCCGCCACGGCCAGCCGCTGCTTCATGCCAAGTGAGTACGAGCTGAAGCTGTCGCGTTCGCGACCGGTAAGGCCCACGATGTTGATGACTTCGTCGACCCGCTGATCGGCGATGCCGGCCACCCGGGCAAACATTTGAAGATTCTTTTTGCCAGAGAACGTAGGGAAAAACTTTGGTGATTCGACCAACGCTCCGACCCGCTCGATGACCCGATTCAGGTTGCCGACGTCCTCGCCGAGGATCTTGACGCTTCCCGATGTTGGGTTGATGAGGCCGAGCAGGCACCGGATTGTGGTGGTCTTCCCCGAGCCGTTCGGGCCGAGGAAACCGTAGACGCCGGGGCCGGGAACGTGCAGGTCAAGGTTGTCGACCGCCACCACGGGTTCGCCTCGGACGCGCGTGTATTCCTTACGTAAACCAACCGTTTCGATGACGGCCATATGGTGTGCTCCCTCGATGCCCAGCCCGGACCCTGTTGGCAGGATCAGTTGGAAAGACTCTGCGTAGAACTATGACGACGCAGACGCCGGCTTGGGTGACATGTTGGTCCAGATTCTTGCTTTGGAGCGGTATTTGGGCTTTTTGCGCCGGGATGCCCTTGTAACACCTTCGTTACAGTTGTAACATAACTGTAACGAACGGCTGAATTCCCCCATGCCCCCAGCCGTTTCGGACCGAGGTGTCGCCTTGGTCGTTTCGGTACACCGCCCGCGCCCGATTCGACCGAGGAGGCCCCTCGGTCAGCGCTTCATCGCTTTGCCGACGGCGGATTTCACCGCATCGGAGAGAGGCGTTGGTGGCCCGGGAACCGACGAATCGAGCACGGCGATGTCGTGGGTATCGATACGGGTTGCACGGTTCTTCCCGAGGTCGAGGGTGGTATCGGCTTGCGATCGATGATCGACCGACCCGGGCACCTGCACCCGCATCCCCGTACTGGCCACGTTGGCGCTTCCCGCCTGGGTTTGGAGCGCGTTGAGTTCGGCGCGCAGTCGGGCAATCTCATCGATCGACTCGGCGCGCACCCGCTCTGCTGCCCGACGTTCGTTGGAGGCAATACGAACCGCCTCGCCCGACTCTTCGTGGAGCCGCTCGACTTCGGCGCGGAGCGCTTCGAGTTGTCGGACCTTACTTTGGAGTCGCCGCTCGGCATCGACTGGTTGGTGGGCACTGGGTTGGTGGGCACGGGGTTGGTGAGCACTGGGTTGGCTGGCACTGACGAGTGCTTCGTTCCGGATACGTTCGGCCTGGCTGCGCGCCTCGGCCCGGATGCTCTCGGCCGTTTCCTGGGCGGCGAGCAGGATTGCCTGGGCGTCGTTGCGGGCAGCAGCGGTGGAGGGTTGATTTGCCGGGTTGGTCTGGCGAGCATCTCGTCGGATCGTGTCGGCAAGCGAGTACAGGTACGACCGAACCGCCACGGGGTCAAACCCGCGCCGAACCGTGGGGAAGGTCATGTGCTCAAGGTCGCTGGGGTGAAGAGCCATTTCTCGGTGAGAGCCTTTGCTGAGAACCAATTGCTTTCGTGCGGTGTAAGACCGCCCGAGGGAAGTGGTACCGACCCTAGTGCCGCCGACGACGCGTAGGGCGCAGCCCTATTGCTAGTTGGCGAGTGATTCGAGCAGCGAGTGATCGACGATGCTGATGCGGCGCCGGGCAATCGTAATGGCGCCGGCCTTCTCGGCTCGTTGCAGTGCCCGGTTGGCCGTGGGCCGGGTGGTACCCGCCATCGACGCCAGGTCTTCCTGGGTGATTCGAATCTCGGTGGCGTTGTCGCTCTCGCCTTTGAAGTGGGGCTCGAGGGTCATGATGCGCCGCAGAACCCGCTTGTCGGCCGGTAGATAGCGGGCCTCTTGCAGAAGTTCGAGCAACGTAGACATGCGTTCGGCGAGCACGTTGTCGAGTGCTTCGTCGACCGAGGGGTAGAGCTTGCGGAGTTCGGTGACGTCCGCTGCCGAAAGGCTCAGCAGCTCCGATGGCTCGAGCGCCACGATCGTCGCCGAGCGCCGATCGTTGCCGTTAAGCAAAATGAGTTCGCCGAGCATGTCGCCAACGCCATGCAGCGCGAGCGCCGACTCGTCACCCTCGGAGGTGAGAACGCGGGCGAGGAGCCGCCCTTTGGTGACCAAGTACAGACGATCGCCAAGATCGCCTTCGTGGAACACGATCTCGCGGCGTCGAAAGCGTCGCGTGACCATCCGTTCGTGAACGGCTTTGCGTTCGGCTTCTGGAAGCCCGCCAAGGAATCCCCAGTCCATAAGTTTTTCTTTCTGTTCCCGACCAATGTTCATGTGAGTCTTGCTGCAAGTAACAGTCCCGCCTGGACCAGTAACTATGGATCAACCCTACCCAAACTCGCGTGGTTTCTCGAACTATTGGGCTCATCTTGCCGGGGCGTTCTTACCTTTTGGTTTCTTTGTCGGTCTCATTGTCGGTCCCTTTGTCGGTCCCTGTGTGCCTGCGCGATGCGGCGGTTTCGTGAATTGCGGTCTCGCACTCCATGATGAGCGGGGCAACGTTGGGGTAGCCGGCGTAGGGCGCCAGCATGATCAGGGTTTCTCGAAGCTCATCGGGCGTGAGCTCGCCTCGACCCAGAGCGGCCTTTGCCTGAATCTTCCAGACGTCGGTTGCACCGTTGGCGGCGATAACCCCCATGATGAGGAGTCGCCGATCGCGGATCGACAGAACGTCGCGATCCCACACCTCGGCAAACAGGCTCTTCATCATCACGTCGTTGAAGGCCATCGTTCCTTCAGGCATGGCGGTGACGTTGCCGTCGTAGACCTCGGTGATCTTGCGGACGCCGCGTTCGTAGACGCTCTCAGACGGAGCAGTGCTTTCAGACGGCGTCTCGTTTGGGCTGCTCATCGGGTCTCCTCAGGGCTTTCGCTTGCGGAATGCACGCCGTAGATGGCGGGCATTGCGTCGTGGATGGATTGGATGAAGGTGTCGGTGCCGGGGCGTGAGTCGCCGAGCGATTGCGCGAGCGACAGATCCTTCTGGCTGATGCCCACCTGCGTTTCGAGCATGGCCCGGAAGCCACCGGTGATGTGTTCGGCCGGTAGACCGAGCATGCCGCTGAACTGTTCGGTGAGCACACCGAGCTGGCCGGCGTCCTTCCAGGCGGCCAGCAGTTCCTTGGGGTCGCCGCCAGCGCTCGAAAGTAGATCGTGCGAGGTCGCGGCCGCGGCGAACTGGGCGTAGGTCATCAGGTTGAAGGCGATCTTCATTGCGGCGCCTGCGCCGATGGGTCCGGCCGAAACGACGGTGCGGGCGTAGACATCGAGCAGGTCGGAAACGATCGGCGGCATTTCGTCGACGCCGCCGGCCAACACCAGTTGGGTTCCGGCGCGTGCGTTGTCGGCCCCGCCCGCTACGCAGGCGTCGAACACCGGAACTCCCCACTCGCGGGCGGTGTCGCGGGCCGAAGTCATCGTGTCGGGGTGCACGGTGGAGTGGATCACGATGTGCAGGCCGTCGTGCGTGCCCTCGGCGATACCCCCGGGTCCGGTGAGCACCGCTTCGATGTGCTCGGCCGCTGGTACACAGATGCTCACCACATCGCTGACGGCGGCTACCTCGGCCGGACTATCCGCTGCGGTTGCGCCTTGTTGAACGGCGGTGGCGACGGCGTCGGCATCGAGGTCGTACACCGTCACGTTGGCGCCGGTGCCGATGAGGTTTTCGGCCATCGCCGAGCCCATCGTTCCAAGACCGATGTAGCCATAGTTGGTCATGATGGTGCTCCCTGGGTGAACGTGATGGGAAGGCTGGTCCAGCCGGTCACGTTGCCGCTGTGAAAGCGGACCTTGGCATCGTGGTCGACCTGGTAGTCGCCGAGGCGCCGATGAATCTGCTCAACTGCCACCCGGCCTTCCATACGAGCAAGCGCTGCGCCCAGGCAGAAGTGTGCGCCATACCCAAAGCCCAGGTGACGCTCGGGTCGGCGGCTGATATCAAACTCGCCGGCGGTTGGCCCGAACTCGCGCTCGTCGTGGTTGGCCGCACCGATGAGTAGCACCACCGAGTCGCCTTCGTGCATCTGCTCACCGTGCATCTCGATGTCGCGGGTGAGGGTGCGATGCATGTACTGCGTCGAGTTGTGGAAACGAAGCACCTCTTCGATGACCGCCGGGGCGGTGGTGGGATCGGCCACCACTTGCGAGCGCTGCTCGGGGTGACGCGACAGAATTTCGATGGTGTTGGCAACCATCTTGGTGGTGGTCTCGTGCCCGGCGATCACAAAGAGGGTGCAGAACCCCAGCAGCTCTGGCTCGGAAAGCGCCCGGCCGTCGACCTCGAGTTCCAGCAGGTCCGAGATGAGGCCTCGGCCGTCGCCGGGTTTTCGGGTTTTCAGATCCTCGCTGAAGTAGGTGACAAGGCCAAGGAAGCCCTCGACCGCTTCGGGCGGAATTTCCATCGATCCGTCGTTGCGAACCAGTAGCCGGTCGGATTCGTAGCGCAGTGCGTCGCGATCTTCGCGAGGCACACCCAGGAGCGACGAGATGACATCCATCGGGAATGGGCCGGTGATGTCGTCGACCAGATCGGCCTGGCCAGTTTCGATGACCTGGTCGATATAGCCGTCGACGATTGCCCGGATCTCGGATTCCATTTCGGCCACGCGTCGGCCGGTGAACACCCGGGAAACCAGCTTGCGGAACTGGGTGTGATCGGGCGGGTCGAGCTCGATCATCTGCTGGTTCTCGGTGTTGACCTTGCCGATGGGTCGACGGTTTTCGAGAGCTACCCCACCGGCGGAGGAGAAGGTGTCGAAGTCGCGGAATGCCTCGAGCACATCGTCGAACCGACTGAGCACCCAGAACTTGAGTTCGGGATTCCAGTAGGCCGGGGCGTCGTCGCGGAGCCGTCGGTAGGTGGCGTAGGGATCTTCGTGTAGCGCAAACGCATACGGGTTGTACACGAGATCGTTTTGGGTGGCGCTCATGTGCGGACCCTAATCTCGCGTCACGACACGCACGAAAAAGGGGAACTCATGGGCCAACGGTTTGTCGATCGGGTCGCCATCGTCACAGGAGCAGGCGGAGGAATCGGAGAGGCGTACGCCCGTGCGCTCCATGCCGAGGGCGCTGCGGTGGTCATCGCCGAACTCAACGCCGAAGCGGGCCAACGGGTGGCCGACGACCTGGGCGACCGGGCGCTCTTTGTTGAAACCGATGTTGGTAACCCCGAGAGCACCGACGCGATGGCGGCGGCCACGCTCGATGCGTTCGGCGGTATCGACCACCTCGTGAACAACGCGGCCATCTTTGGCGACATGGAGCTCGCCGGGCTACTGAACGTCGACTACGACTACCTCGACACGTTTATGAGCGTGAACATGATGGGCGTGTTGCACTGCACGCGCTCGGTGAAGCGGGCCATGCGTAACGGCGGCGGCGGATCGATCGTGAACCAGTCGTCGACCGCAGCGTGGATGGGCATCTCGGGCTTCTACGGGTTGGCGAAGGCGGGAGTGAACTTCCTCACGTCGTCGCTGGCGCACGAACTCTCCTACGCCAACATTCGAGTCAACGCTATTGCCCCCGGGCCTACCGACACGGCCGCCATGAACAAGCAGGTTCCCGTTGAGTATCAAGATCCGCTAGTGCAGTCGTTGGCCATCAAACGACTCGGCACCCCCGACGACCATGTGGGTCCGGTGCTGTTTCTGCTGTCCGACGAGGCGGCGTGGATGACCGGACACGTGATGGCGGTCGACGGCGGACAGGTAACAAGGATCTGACATGACCAAGACTTCATTGGCCCATGAACCCCGGTTGCTACTCGACGGCGAGTTGCGCGAGGCCACGGGCGGCGCGACGTACGACAACCGGAACCCCGCCACCGAGGAGGTCATCGGTGTTGCGGCCGACGCTCAGCCGGCCGATGTCGAAGTGGCACTCGCGGCCGCCCGTCGAGCGTTCGACGAAACCGACTGGTCCACGAACCTCGAGCTCCGTCTCCGGTGTCTCCGACAAATGCACGAGGCGTTGTTGGAACATGTCGACGAGCTCACCGAAATCGCCATCGCCGAGGTAGGTGCCACCCGGATGGCGTGCTCCACCATTCAGGTCGTCGAGCCGCTCAAGTTTCTGCCGTACTACATCGACCTGGCCGAGACGTACCAGTGGCGAACCGACTTGGGTTCGGCCGACACGCTCGCCGGCCCCGCCGACCGGTGGACCGAGGCCGAGGCCATCGGTGTGGTCGCCGCTATCACACCGTGGAATGTGCCGACACAGATCAACCTGGCCAAGATCGTCCCGGCCCTGGCCGCCGGCTGCACGGTGATCTTGAAGGCCGCCCCCGACACGCCGTGGTCGGCCCTGGCGTTGGGTCATGTCATTGCCGAACACTGCGACATTCCGCCCGGTGTCATCAACATCATCTCGTCATCCGACAACGCCATCGGCGAGTTGCTCACCACCGACCCGCTGGTCGACATGATCAGCTTCACCGGCTCGACGGCAACCGGTCGCCGCATCATGGCGGCGGCCAGCGACAACATCACCAAGGTGTTTCTGGAGCTTGGTGGAAAGTCGGCGATGGTGATTCTTGACGATGTTGAAGACTTCGGTATGGCCGCAGCCACTGCCGCGTTCGGCACGGCAACGGTGTGCGGCCAAGGCTGCGCATTGTCGACTCGGGTTCTGCTTCCGGCGTCGAAGTACGACGAGGGTGTTGCGGCAATCGCGGCGATGATGGCGGCGACCCCGCCGGGTGATCCCAGCGACGGTGGCACGATGCTTGGGCCGCTAATCAACGAGGCGCAGCGCGACCGGGTCGAAGGATATGTGCAGGCGGCCATCGACCAGGGTGCACGGGTGGTCTGTGGCGGAAAGCGACCCGCCGATCAGCCGGTTGGCTACTTCTACGAACCCACACTCATCGCCGATGTAACCACCGAGATGACCGTGGCCCAGGAAGAGATTTTTGGGCCGGTGCTGGTTGCCATCGCCTACGACGATTCCGGTGGCCAGGCCAGTGGAGATGACGAGGCGGTGCGTATTGCCAACGATTCGATCTTCGGGCTGTCGGGTCACGTGTTCGGTGCTGACGAGGAACGGGCCATGGCGGTTGCTCGACGGATCCGCACCGGAACGATGTCGATCAACGGCGGTGTTTGGTACGGCGCCGACGTGCCCTTTGGCGGCTACAAACAATCAGGAATCGGGAGAGAAATGGGAGTTGCAGGGTTCGAGGAATACCTGGAAACCAAGGCCTACGCGAGGCCCGGTTCATGAGCGCAGCAACCATGGATGGGCGACGCGTTCTCGTCGTGGGCGCTTCGTCGGGCATCGGTGCCGCCGTTGCCAAGGCCGTGGTGGCAGGCGGGGGAGCGGTGACGGTTTCGGCTCGCCGCGAAGATGCCTTGAACGAGTTGGTGGCCGAGATGGGCGCTGGCCACGTTGCGGCGGGCGATGCAACCCTGCCCGCCGATGCGAAACGGGTTGCCGCGGCCGCGGCCGAAGCGATGGGCGGCATCGACCTGGTGGTGTATGTGGCCGGCTACGGCGTCCTGCAGGGCCTCAAAGACATCGACCCCAACACCTGGGTCGACGTCTTCAAAGTGAACGTAGTGGGGGCCAACCTTGCCGCCGCCGCTGCCGTCGAACACCTGAGTACCGAAGGGGTCGTGGCGTTTGTTTCGTCACGCACCGTCGAAGACGCCAATGGACTGTTTGCGTCGTACTCGTCAACCAAGGCCGCGCTCGACCAGTGCATTCGAACCTGGCGCATCGAGCACCCCGAGTTCCGGTTCGTGCGGATCGTCATGGGCAACTGTCAGCCAACCGAGTTTGTGAACCAGATGGGTATGGACCTGTTGGGCGATGCGCTCACGCAATGGGAGAAGCAGGCGATCCCCGGTGGCATGATGCACGTCGACGACGTAGCGACGGCCATGGTGAGCGCTCTTTCCGTCTCGCTCGACCATCCCGACATCGACGCTTCAGAACTAAAGTTCGACGCCCGCCCCGCCAACTCCTAGGACTTCAGCGGTCTTTGTTGATTCCGGGGTCTGTCGGTTACGTTGCAGCCCATGTCGAAACTTGCACTTCACGCCGTCCTGACCGCCGCCGAGGGAAAGGGCGCCGAGCTTGAGGCTGCCGTTACCCAACTCGTCGCCGCTTCCGAAGAAGAAGCTGGCCTCGAGGTGTATGCCGCGGCCGTAGACAGCAATAACCCTGATGTCATCCATTTCTTTGAGATCTACGCCGACGAAGCCGCACTGGGAGTTCATGGATCGGGCGATGGTATGAAAGCAGCGATGGGTGCGGTTGGCGGACTCCTCGATGGCGCGCCGGTCATCACCATGCTGCGGCCATTCGCCGGCAAAGGCGTAGCCGTCTAACAACCGGAATCTCGTGACACCACCGCACAGAATTTGTCGCCTGGTGTCACGAGTTTTTGCTGATGACTAGCGACGCTGCCGAACCGAACAATGCACTTGGGGTGCGGCCGTTTCGGTACCTCTGGTTCAACGCGTTCACCTTCTACATGGTGGCCAACGCGCTGCGGTTTGTGTACGGATGGATCGCGCTCGAGGGGCTCGACGAAAACGAGACGGTGCAGGGCCTTATGGTCTTCCTCCTTGGGCTGCCCGGCATCTTTCTGCTTCTTCCCGCAGGCGTGTGGGCCGATCGGCTAAATCGTCGCAACCTGCTCATCGCCACACAGCTGGCCACCGCATTGGTCATGGCGGCCACGGCGATAGCGATCGCGAACGGGGCGCTCAGCATGGGACTCGTCATCGCCTCGGCGCTGCTTGCTGGGGTGGCGTCGGCCATTGGTTCGCCGGTGCGAACCTCGCTGGTGCCCGAGCTCCTCCCAAGCAAGTTGCTCTTTAGCGGCATTGCGCTCAATGCGCTGGCGTTGACCTCGTCGCTCATCTTGGGCAGCGTGACGGCACAGCTTGTGGGTAACCGCTTCGATTTCGATGGCGTGTTTTGGTACCTCACGATTTTGTTGGTGGTCGGTGTCATCCCAGCCAGCCGGATCGTTATCGCTGGTCGCGAGCCAACCGAAAGCGACCGGGCCACCATGCGGGAAGCTGTTCGCGCCGGGTTGTCGTTTGTGTTCCGCGAACGTGCGCTTCGCACGCTTTTTGCGTTGCTCGCTCTGGCCGGACTCATCATGAACGCGCTCATGTTTGTGACCCTGCAGGCAGTGGTGAAAGAAGAGCTGGGCCGAGATGCCGGCGACGCTGCTCCCTTGTTGGCGCTCATGGGTGTTGGCCTGGCGATCACTTCGGTCTTCGTGATGCGCAGCGGCGACATGAAGAACAAAGGCACCTTCTTCATCAGAGCGATGATGGTGGGAACCTTCTGCCTGTTCCTGATGGGACGCGCCACCAGCTACGGCCAGCTGATGGTGCTGGCGGTAATCATGGGTTGCGCCGGCGGCATCTTTATCAACATGAACCAAGGGCTGATTCAGTCGAACACGCCGCCCGACCTGATGGGCCGGGTTATGGGCTTGTTCACGTTGGTGCAGACCGGCTTCACCCCGATCGGAGCGCTGATTCTGGGCGTCGTAGCCACTGCGATAGGGCCCGGACTCACCATGAGCATCGCCTCGGCTTTCGCGTTCTGCGTGGTCGTCTATACGTACTTCACCTCGCCCGAACTACGGACGCTCGGCAACGACGACATCGAGGCTCCGGCTTGATCGATTCGGGCGGCCCACCCCGGTAGCTGCTTCTACGGCGTTGGGTAGATCTGCGGGAAGCGCTGGTCGTCGGCTGGGTAGCTGCCAGGTTCGGCCGTGGTGTCGTCGTTGGTGATGGTGGGGTCACAGCCGGGGTGCGGATGCCATAGGGCGTCGTCGCCCAGCCATCGGGTGGAGAACGCGACACGGCGGTTGGGGCTGTCGTTGGCGGGAGAGCCGTGCACGCTCCATGACGAGAACACCAGCGCGTCGCCGGGTTCAACATCGAACCCCACGATGTCGAAGTCGCTTCGGGCGGCCTCGATGTCGGGGCATTCTTCGCCGACGAAATCCGAGGTCCAGTCGTCGGTTCCGTTGCCTTCGGAGAATGCCGTGGGGGCGAAGTAGGAATCCCAAAGGTGCGAGCCTCGGACGAATTCGAGTGAGCTGCCGGTTACTGCGGCTTCGGTACACGCCACCCATACCGAGCAGATCTGTTTGCCCAGAAAGGGCCAGTAGGGGATGTCCTGATGCCATGGCGTTGGGGCCTGCGTGTTGGGCTCCTTGACCAAGAGGTGGTCGAAATAGAACCGCACCGTGGTTGAGTTCAGCGCGCCGGCTGCCAGTTCGGCGACACCCGAGTTGTAGAGGAACGAGTTGACCGCGGGCTCGTCTTGCCACAGGTAGCGGGTGGTGAAGAGCCGCTCGGTCGACGCACCAGGGTTACTGTCGGTAACCCAAGGGCCAGGCTGGTCAAGCTGCCGATCGGCCAACTCAAGAAGCGGCCCAAGGTACTCCCCCGACACCGCCTGAGGAACCTTCACCACGCCATCAGCAGCGAATGTCTCAACCTGTTCAGTCGTAAGTTTCATTGGTAGCAACCTGACAGAAAGCGGCTGGGGCGTGCAAGAGAGCCCGAGACCGGCGGCCTGCGTGGCCGGGGAACGAGACCGGCGGCCTTCGTGGCCGGGGAACGAGACTGGCGGCCTTCGTGGCCGGGGAACGATTAGTGGACGGCTGGGGCGTGCAAGAGAGGCTGTAGGGCGGAGGGCGCCAGCCCGGAGTCCGAGACCGGCGGCCTTCGTGGCCGGGGAACGACTAGTGGAAGGGCATGTATTCGTTGAGTTCCCAGGTGGTGGCGACGGTTGGGTCGTCGTTGGCCCAGGTCGGGTTGGCGTCGGTGAAGCGTTCCCATTCGATGTCTTTGACGAACACGTAGTTGGCGACGAGTTCGGGGCCGAGCGCGTCGACGAATGCCTGGTTGGCCTCGAGCATGCGCAGCGCTTCGGGTAGCGACTGGCCGCAGAGCACGTCGGTGACCGGGTTCTCGAACCCGTCGCCGGTTTCGGGCCCTGGGCACTCGAGCGATTGGGTTACTCCTAGGCGGGCGGCTTGAAGCACCGCCGCTATGGCAAGGTGGATACTGACGGCTCCGTCGGCGGTGCGGTTCTCGAGCCGGGTCGCTGCACCTCGGGGTGGTGGCACGCGGTTGCCGACGGCCCGGTGGTCATAGCCCCAACTAGCTCGAACACCAGCGAAACCGCCCATACAAATGCGGCGGTACGCGTTGATGGTTGGGGCCAGCAGCGCAGCCATGGCCTGATGGTTCGCGCACAGGCCGGCCAGGCACTGGTGGGCCAGCTCGGACAATCCGTTGTCGGCAGACTCGTCGGCGAGCGGGTTGTTGCCGTCGGCGTCGAGGAACGAGAAGTTTACGTGAACGCCCGACCCACTGAGCTCGTTGATGGGCTGACCCATGAAGGTCATACGCAGGCCATGAGCCATGGCTCGTTCGCGGGCCAGCACCCGAAACAGGAACGCGTCGTCGGCGGCCTTGAGGGCATCGTCGTACTCGAGGGTCATCTCAAACTGGGCGTTGTCGAACTCGGCGTTGATGGACTCGACCGAGATGCCCGACGCCTTGGCGGTGCGCATGATGTCGTCGAGCAGACCAACCGGATCGACGACGGGGCCAGTGCCGTACACGAACGAACCGGGCGTGTTCCAGGGCTTCCACCCGGTTGGTGCGTCGGGGTCAGGCTCCATGACGTAAGCCTCGAGCTCGATGCCGACCTTCGGTGTGAACCCAATGTCGGTCCAGTCGGTGATGGCCTGACGAAGCGCGTACCGGCTCGAGTACTTGTATGGCTCGTGGTTCATGCTGAGATCGGCGACCGCAACGCCGGTCTGGGCGTCGTCCCAGCCTTGGCGAAGCGAGTCGGGATCCATGGTGGCGTGCAGGTCGGGGAAACCAGCGTCGATGAAGGAGCCGGGGGCCGGAGCAAAGTCGCGGTTGTATTGCAGGCTGAACACCGCGGCGGCATGACCGGAGCCCTTGGCTGCCAGATGCGTCGGGAGGTACTTGCCGCGGGCCAGGCCGAGATGATCGGGCCAGAGAACCCGGATGCGGTCGAACTCACTCACTTGTTTGCAGGCTCCAGTTCGGTGTCGGAAATATCGGCAATGTTTGCAAGAAACCAGTCGACGAGTTGATTGCAGCGCTCGCGTGCCTGGGCTTCTCGTGATGCGGTCTCGGCGAGGAGCTCGGCCGGGTCAAGGCCCTTGCTCACCAGCTCGGCATCGCCGCCGCCCTCGAGGAAACCGGCCAGATGGTCGCGGCTGACCTCGGGATGAAATTGGGTGCCGAGTGCTCGCCCCTGACGAAACACCTGCGGACTGAAGTCGTTGCGGGCAAGTTCGGTGGCTTCGGGCGGCACGGTGAACTTGTCGTAGTGCCACTCGAACCATGGACCAGCGGGGAAGTCGGGGGTGTCGCCGGTCATCTCGATGTCGGACCAGCCAACCTCGAAGCCGTCGGCCTTCTCGACCGTTCCGCCAAGCGCGGTGGCCAGCGCTTGCCCGCCGAAACAAACACCCAGTATTGGCTGATCGCGTTCGAAGGCTTCGCGCAGTAGTTCGATTTCCTCGCCGATCCATGCGCCGATGGTGTCGGTGTCGTATACCGAGTGCACGCTGCCCATGGGCACGATGATGTCGAACCGCGAGAAATCGGGAAACGGCTCGAACTGGTCGGGATGGTCGTAGCTCTGGCAAACGATATGGGTGGTGAGTTCGAAGCCTCGTTGCTCAAGGCGGTCGCCCACCATCCCGGCGAGGCCGTCGGGTTCGTGAGCGATCACGAGTGCTGTTTTCATTGCCTGATCCTCATGACGTTCATTGGGTCGAACGTTACGCACTGGCGTGCGCTTTTGCCTGATCCACAATCCACGTGAAGACCGGATCGGAGTCGCGGGTCGACAACATTTCGGGGTGCCACTGCACGGCGATAAGCGGCAGTGAGTTGTGCTCGAACCCTTCGACGGTTCCGTCGTGGCTGGCGGTGATGGTGAGGCCTTCGCCGAGCTGGTCGACGGTCTGATGGTGCAGCGAGTTGACCTGGTGTGTGGTTCCGTAGAGGCCAGCGAGGGTCGAGCCCGCAGTGATCTCGATGTCGTGGATGGGTCCTTCGGGCGCAACGTCGTAGCGGGCATGTTCGGGCACATCCTGATGCAGGGTGCCGTTGGCCCACACGTTGATGACCTGAAGGCCCCGACAGATTCCCAGCACCGGTAGCTGAGCGTCGACGGCTGCCCCCAGAAGCCCCAGCTCAAAGTCGTCTCGTTCGTGTTCGGCGGCCTCGGCGGTTGCCGCTGGTGTGGCGTTGTAGCGCTCGGGCCACACGTCGGCGCCGCCGGGGAGGCAGATGCCGTCGAGTCGGTCGATGAACAGCGCGGGGTCGGCGTCGATCGGTAGGTGAACCGGCAGGCCACCGGCGGCCAGAATGCCGCGGGCATAGTCGGAGTAGTACCAGTCGCCCTCAAGATGGTGGAGGTTCTCGGGCGTGCCGATCATTTGACTTGCGGTCTTGCGGCGTCCACTCAAACCAATGAGTGGAAGGGGCGTGGACATGACTACTCTCAATCGTTTGCTACCGAACGAATTCTACCCTAACTTGCCATTCGGGCTTCATTGGGTTGTGACGGCCGACACGGCGATCCAGCGGCTTTTGTGTATTGTATAAAAAATTCATAGCCACGTTTGGACCGTCCTGAACGTGTTGTGTGCTCCTTGGAGGGGAAAACCAGTGAAACTACGACAGCTTTTTGCGCTGCTCATGACGTTGGCAATTATCGCCAGCGCCTGCGGCGGTAGCTCAGAATCCGATAGTGCGTCTACCGATACGGCAGAGTCAGACAGTGGATCTGCCGACACCGACGAAGAGGCCATGGAAGACGAAGAAGACGATGAGGCCATGGAAGACGACGAGGCAATGGAAGATGACGAGGCTGCCTCGCACTCCGGCCTCGACATCGACGCCGTCCTCGCCGCCGATCTCTCCAACTGCGCCGCCGAGCCAACCGGCGATCCCATCCGGGTCGGCATGGTCATGGACTTCAGTGAAGCCGCTGGCTTCGTCGACGTCCCGGGCTCGGAGGTTGTCCCCTATGTAGCGTCGCTGGCCAACTGCGCCGGCGGAATCAACGGCCGTCCGGTCGAGGTCGATGTGCGGGAGTCGGGCGACGACCCGGCCCTGGCCACCCAGGAACTCATCGACTGGGGTGCCCAGTTCTTCATCGGTCCGCCGTTCGCTGACGCCACCCTGCCAATGCAGCAAACCGGTGGCGGCCAGTACGCCATCTTCGCTGCGGCATCGACCGAGCCGACGCTCGCCGATGCGGCCAACAACACTTTCCTGGTCACCTTCGACGACAACGGCCAGTCCACAGCGTCGGCCGAGTTCGCTCTGTCACAGGGTCTCACCCGGGCCATCATCTTCACCGAAGGTGAAGGCGTGCCGTACTCGGGCGTAAACCCCGATGCGTTCAAGGCAGCGTTTGAAGCCGGTGGCGGCGAGATTGTGAGCGAGCAGACCTACGGATGGTTTGTCGATACCGACTTCTCCTCGCAGGTCACCGAGATCGCCAGCGTCGCCGACGGCTCTGAGGTCTTCTTCTCCGCTGCGGCTGGCTTCCAGATCACGGCGCTCCGTGCGCAGATGGAAGGCCAGGGCCTCGATGGCATCACCTACATGGGCACCGATGCGTTCGACGCCACTGGCATCACCTTCGACCCGGCAGCTGAGGGATTCATCCATACGCCCCACGTGCTGCTTGAGGCCGGAACCCCGCTCGAGCAGGTTCTCGCCGACTCGGGCACCCTCGAAAGCGACGCTCCAGCGTTCATGCCGCTCTACATCGACTCGATGTTCCTCGGCATCCAGGCAATCCTCGATTGCGGTTGCGACGACCCGGCCGGTATCGCCGAGGCCGTGAAGGCAATCTCGGGCTTCGAAGGAACCTCGGGCTCCATCACCTACGCCGGAACCAACGGCATTCCGCCGAAGGCTGTTTCGATCGTCCAGGTCGAAGGCGGCGGTAACACGCTGCTGGAAGTCATCGGCGGCTAGTCCGGTTACCCATGCTCGAAGTAACGGGACTCACAACGAAATACGGTGCGATCTCCGCACTTCGAGATGCAAGCCTGTCCGTTGGGGAAGGTGAGGTCGTTGGCCTCATCGGCCCCAACGGGGCGGGCAAGACAACCCTGCTCGGGTCGATTGCCGGGCTCTTGCCCATCGACTCAGGGTCAGTTTCCTTCGAAGGTACCGACATCACCTCGGCGGCGCCCGAGAAGATCGTGCGATCCGGGCTGGCGCTGGTGCCCGAGCATCGCCGGATCTTTGCCGACATGAACGTCGAGGAGAATCTCAAGATTGGCGGCGTCACCGTTACGGCCGGCGAGCGGGCCGAGCTTCTCACCGAGATGGCCGACCTCTTTCCGGTGCTGAGGAAGAAGTGGGACACCGCCGCCGGGTTCCTTTCGGGTGGTGAGGCTCAGCAACTCGCCATTGCCCGGGCGCTGATGTCGAAACCCAAAGTCATCATGATGGACGAACCATCGCTGGGTTTGGCCCCAATCCTCGTCGATCTGGTTTTTGATCTGATCGAAACGCTCCGAAGTCAGGGACGAACCATCCTTGTGGTCGAACAAAACGCAACCCGAATGCTCAAAGCCGCCGACCGGGCCTACGTGCTTCGCAGCGGCGAGGTTGTGGCAAGCGGCTCGGGTGCCGAGCTGCTCGAGCGATCCGACTTGTTTGACACCTTTGTTGGAGGCGGACGATGACCGAGCTGCTTCAGAATCTCATCGACGGCCTCGGGCGGGGCAGCATCTATGCCCTGTTGGCGCTGGGTGTGGCGGTGGTGTTCGGCATCATGCATATGCTCAACTTCGCCCACGGCGAGCTCATCACCATCCCCGGCTACCTCACCTTCTGGGCGTTCAACAATGGATGGAATTGGTGGACGGTGGTGCCGCTCATCGTGGTGTCGGCGGTCCTCAGTTCGCTGCTTATTGAGAGGATTGCATTCAGCCGAGTGCGTGGTGCCACCGATTTCACCATGTTGCTCACGTCGTTCGGTGTGCACTTCATCGTTGCGGCCGGCTTTTTGTTGTATGTGTCGGCGTCGGTGAAGACCATCCCGCGTCCGGGTTGGTTCGCCAACACGGTGTCGGTGGGTTCGCTCAACATCGAAGTGTTCGACCTGGCGGTCATCGCGGTCACTGCGGTGGTGTTGGCCGGTACCACGTGGCTGCTTCAACGCACCATGTTTGGCCTAGCGCTTCGGGCCGCGGCGTCTGATTTCGATACCGCCCGCCTGATGGGCGTGAAGTCCGACTCGGTCATTCGTGGGGCGTTTGCCCTCTCCGGCTTTCTTGCCGGTATCGCCGGTGTGTTCTGGATCATGCGAGAGGGCCAGGTCACTCCTACGGCGGGCATCAACCCAATGCTCCAGGGTGTTCTTGCTGTGCTTATCGGTGGGCTCGGAAGCCTTCGCGGCGCGGTGCTCGGTGGCCTGGTGTTGGGTCTTGCCGAGGTGCTCCTTCGGTCGTGGCTTCCGCTTGGTATCCAGAACCTCACCACCGGCTTTGTGTTCTTGATGATCGCTCTGTTGTTCATCTTTCGTCCGGGTGGGTTGCTGTCGGTTCCGCAGGTCGAGCGCGTTTGATGTTTCCGAACAAGCGTCGCGACGTTGGGTTTCCGATACTCGGATCACTGGTGCTGTTCGCCGTGTTGTTCGGCGGCGGGCTCATCTATCAGACGATCCTGGGCAACGGATCGGCCGAGCGTCTGGTCACCACGATGCTCATCGACGCCATCATCGTCATCGGCATCCAGATCTATATCGGCAACACCGGGATCCTCTCGTTCGGGCACATTGGTTTCGGTGCCGTCGCTGGCTATGCGTTTGCGGTGTTCGCCATTGCGCCAGAGGAGAAGCTCAAACGCATTCCAATGGCTCCGTTTGGGTTGACCGATGTCCAGGTTTCCCCGGTGGTGGCCATAATCATTGCGGTGCTCATCACCCTGGTGTTCGCGTTCATCGTCGGAATCGGGCTTGCCAGGTCGGGGGCCCAGTCGGGTTCGGTCGCGGCCACGGTCATTACCCTCGCTCTACTCTTTGTTACCCACGAGGTGGCCAAGAGTTGGCCCGAACTCACCGGCGGAAACCGCGGCGGCATCTCGTTCGGAATCGGTGATTCATTGCAGAGCAGGTGGCCGGTTCTGTTGGCGCTGTTCGGTGCCATGCTTGTCGCCCGGCTGTTCGGACAGTCTCGCAGCGGCCGACTCGCCATCGCTGCCCGTGAAGACAACCTTGCTGCCCGAGCCATGGGTGTGAACCCGCTGGTGCAGCAAATGGCTGCGCTGTTGCTTTCGGTGGCCATCGTGTCGATCGGCTCGGCGCTACGAGTGTTCGAGATCGGCTCGATCCTTCCCGATCGGTTCTTCTTCGACTACGCGATGCTCACGCTGGTGATGCTCATCGTTGGCGGTCGCAACAGCGTTACTGGCGCGGTGCTTGGTGTGGCGGTGATGACCGCTGCTCGCGAGCTGGCCCGCCGCCTTGGTCAGGACGGGTTCGAAGCGTTCGGCATTGGGCTTGACGAAGCACCTCTCGACTGGATCTTTCGCGAGAACCTCAACAGCATCGTGCTTGGTGTTGCGATGGTCGCGTTCATGATCTGGCGACCGAAGGGGATCCTCGAAGATTGGGAGTTCGACCAATGGCTCTACCGGAAGATCGGCCGAGGCGCCGAGAGCAAACCTGAGCGGCTGAGCGAACTCGATACGGTCCCCGACGCCGCGTTCTCGGCATCGGACATCAGCGTTTCGTTTGGTGGCTTTCATGCGCTCACCGATGCTGGCATCGACGCCAAGAGCGGCGAGATCGTTGGCATCATTGGCCCCAACGGCGCCGGAAAAACCACATTCGTCAACGTGATCACCGGCATGGTCGAGCCCACCGGTGGTCGGTTCGAGATCGATGGCGCCGATCTCAGCGGAAAGCAGTCGTTCGAACTTTCACGCAGCGGCTTGGTGCGAACCTTCCAAAACCTGCGGCTGTTTGGTGCGCTCACCGTTCGCGAGAATGTCGAGACCGCGGCGTTGGTTGCGCAGGAGCACCGCTCCGACCGCGTCCTTCGAAGCACCGATGCTCTCATCGCCGAGGCCGGCTTGTGGGAGCACCGCGACCGCCGCGCTCGCGAGCTCGACTACGGAAACTCTCGCCGACTCGAGCTGGCGCGAGCCGCTGCGATGGCCCCGTCGTTCATGCTGCTCGACGAGCCCACCAGCGGCATGAGCGATAGCGAGTCGATCACCATGATCGAGCAGGTTCGACATATGGCAGCCACGGTTGGCGCCGGCGTCATCGTCATCGATCACGACCTTGCGTTCATTACCGGCATCTCCGACCGCATTTATGTCCTCGATCAGGGTTCGGTTATCGCCGACGGCACCCCCGACGAAGTTCAGGCCAACCCTCAGGTTCAGGCCGCCTACCTCGGATCGGCGGCCATCACATGAGCCGCATCACCCGCGGGGTTCTGGCCGAAGAGATCGTCGCCTATATCCGCGGTCAGATTCTGGAAGGCGAGCTCAAGCCGGGCCAGAAGATCGACCAGGACGCCATTGGCGAGCTACTCGATGTAAGCCGGTCGCCGATTCGTGAGGCGTTGGTCGTTCTTGGCCAGGAGGGTCTGGTGGCTATCACCCCTCGTCGGGGCGCCTTTGTTGCCGAACTCACGCCCGAAGATGTCATCGACCACTACGAGCTGTTCGGTCTGGTTTCGGGTCGGGTGGCGGCAATGGCAGCTACCACCCTCACCGACGAGCAGATGGCCGAGCTTCAGGGAATTCACCACCGTTTCGCGGCGTCGTCCGACGACGAGCATTTCAAATTGAACGAAGAGTTCCACCAGCTGGTGAACTCGGTGGCGCCTCGCCGCACCCGTTGGTTGTTGCGCAATCTTCAACGGTCGATTCCGTCGGGCTTCTTTGAGTCCACGCCCGACTGGGTTGCCAAAGCCATCGACGGTCACGCCGAGATCGTCGCCGCCATTAGCGACCGCGACGCGGGCGCGGCCCGAACAGCAATGGAGACCCACCTGCACGACGCTGGTGTCGCTGCGGTCGACGGGCTTACTTCGAGAGGTTTCTGGGAGACCGACAATGATTGATCGATCAGGCGAGCAACACGACGTAATTCGGGCCGAGGTTCGACGCCTTTGCGACAAGTACGGCAACGAGTACTGGCGCGAGCTCGAGCCCAACAAGTACCCCGAAGAGTTCGTGAGCGACCTCACCAAGCAGGGTTGGCTGGGTGCGTTGATTCCCGAAGAGTACGGCGGCGGGGGCTTGTCGCTCGGTGGTGCGTCGGTGATCCTCGAAGAGATCTCGGCCAGCGGTGGCAACCCCAGTGCATGCCATGCCCAGATGTATGTGATGGGCACCGTGTTGCGGCACGGCTCTGACGAGCAAAAGCAGAAGTACCTGCCGCAGGTGGCCGATGGCCGCAAGCGCCTGCAGGCGTTTGGTGTGACCGAGCCCGAGGCCGGGTCGAACACCACGATGATTCGCACCAAGGCCGAACGCGATGGCGATACCTATCGCATCAATGGTCAGAAGATCTGGACGTCGCGCGCCGAGTACTCCGACCTCATGGTCTTGTTGGCTCGCACCACGCCCATCGACGATGTCGAGAACCGACTCGTTGGGCTCTCGGTGTTCCTGGTCGAGATGCGTAACGACGATGGGTCGCTCATCGATGGACTCACCATCAACCCCATCGAAACGATGATGAACCACAGCACCACCGAGGTGTTCTTCGACGATGTGGAGATTCCGGCCGAGTCGCTTATCGGTGTCGAAGGCAACGGATTCCGCCAGATCCTCGACGGCATGAACGCCGAGCGCATTCTCATTGCCTCCGAGTGCATCGGCGATGGCCGGTTCTTCCTTGAGCGGGCGTCGAAGTATGCCAACGAGCGCATCGTGTTCGATCGCCCTATTGGCATGAACCAGGGTGTCCAGTTTCCGTTGGCGAAGGCGTATATCCAGGTGGAGGCCGCCGACCTCATGCGTTGGAAAGCTGCCGACCTGTTCGACTCGGGCCAGTCGTGCGGCGCTGAAGCAAACATGTCGAAGCTGTTGGCCAGCGAAGCATCGTGGGCAGCCGGAAACGCAGCTGTAGATACCCACGGCGGGTTCGGGTTTGCCGCCGAGTACGACGTCGAGCGCAAGCTCCGCGAAACCCGGCTCTACCAAGTGGCGCCCATTAGCAACAACATGATTCTGGCGTTCGTGGGCCAGAAGTGTCTAAACCTTCCCAAGAGCTACTGACATGCGTGCCGTTCTTCTCAACGCTTCCAACACGCCGCTCGAACTGGTCGAAGATCACCCGGCCCCGGCGGCCGATGGTGGAGTGATTCTCGACGTCACCGCATGCGGGGTATGTCACTCCGACATCCATGTGGCCGACGGTGACTTCGGCAAAGAGCCGCCCATAATTCTGGGCCACGAGGTCACGGGCGTCCACGCCGACCTTGGGCCCGTGATGCTGTATGCCCCGTGGGGTTGTCGGGATTGTCTCGAGTGCAGCCAGGGGCTCGAAATGATCTGTTCCAACTCGTCGGAAGCTGGACTGTTTACCGACGGCGGCTACGCCGATCAGCTGCGGATTCCGGGTGTCGAGTACCTCACGCCGCTCGATGGTCTCGATCCCTACGATGCTGCGCCGCTGGCCTGCGGCGGGCTTACCGCCTACCGGGCTGTGCTTCATGGCATCGACCGATTGCGCGAGCGTGGTGCCGATGCCCGTGCGCTGGTTATTGGTGCCGGTGGTTTGGGCCAGTATGCGATCCGGTATCTGCGGCTGCTCAGCGATGCCCAGGTGACGGCCCTCGACCTGTCGGCCGCCAAGCAGGCAACAGCGGTCGAACTCGGTGCCCACGAAGGAGTCGGCCAACTCGACGGTGCCGAGCCGTTCGACCTCATCATCGATTTCATTGGCGCTGCGGCCACACTGCGCACGGCCGCCGACCACATCAACAAGCTCGGAACCGTGGCGGTTGTGGGCTTGGCGGGCGGATCGATTCCGTTCGGATTCGGCGCCGTGCCACTCGAAGCCCGGTTTGTGGCCAGCGTGTGGGGAAGCCGCTCTCAGCTTGACGAACTGCTCGATCTGGCTCGCCGCGAGCCGTCGATCGTGCAACCGGTCGAGGTGCTGCCCTTGGCCGACGCACAGATTGCCCACGACCGAATGCGTTCGGGCGACCTTCGCGGTCGTCTCGTTCTCGATATCTCTGGCGAACGTACCTAAGTATCTCTTTATCCCTTTACCCCCTTTCTCCCCATATCTCTCTTCTCTTCTTCTGCTCTTTTGCTTGTGTTCACTTTGAAAGGATCACCATGACCGGTATTTCTGCATCGATAGACGAGTTTCGTTCCGTCGCTGAAGCCAACGAAGTTCACACCGTCGAGCTTGCTGCTCCCGACACGCAGGGTCACCTGCGCGGCAAGCGCATTCCCGCCAAACGTTTTCTCGACGGCGGGCACGCCAGCGGTGCAAACATCGCCGACGCCATGTTCGTGTTCGACATGCAGAACGACTTGCCCGACAACGAGTTCGTCAACATGGACACTGGCTACCTCGACGCCCACCTGGTGCCCGACAACTCCACCGGTAGGGTCTTCACCCACCGGCCCGGCTACAGCATTGTGTTTGCCGATGCCCTCGACGAGCACGGCAACCCCCATCCGCTAGCGCCGCGCAGTGTGCTGGCCGCCCAGATCCAACGATGCCGCGATGCCGGACTCGATCCGGTGGTGGCCACCGAACTCGAGTTCTACCTGTGCACCCCCGACTGGCAGCCGGTGCAGGAGCACATCCAGTACAGCTCGCTCACCGACGGGCTCGAGTTCGAAGCAGTCCTAGCCGACATGCGTTCCGCACTGCTCGGCGCAGGCATCGAAGTCGAGGGTTCCAACGCCGAATACGGCCCCGGTCAGTTCGAAATCAACGCTGGTCCAGCCGACGCCATGACCGCTGCCGACAACACCGTGCTGTTCAAATCCATCGTGAAGCAGGTTGCGGTGCAGCACGGTTTCCGGGCCACGTTCATGCCTAAGCCGTGGGCCGAGCAATCGGGCTCGGGTATGCATGTGCACACCAGCCTCACCGCCGATGGC
>CALJDK010000019.1 GCA_938023735.1 uncultured Acidimicrobiales bacterium | reverse complement strand
GCCGACCGGATGTCGAGGTTTCGGGCGTTTGGTCTGCTGCTCGCAGGTGTAACGCCCGTTTTGATTCTTGGCACTCGAATCTCCCACCGGTCTCCGCTCGATAGGTGGCTAAGCTTGGCCTTTGCCGTGCTTGGCGGTTGTCTCATGGCGGTTCGAATGATGGCCCTGGTCCGGGGTCAAGAACAGCGATCGCGATTCGAGGGCGTCGTTCGCTCGATGACCTCACGACTTGCCGCTCCCACCTCGGCTACGAGCGTCTTTCATGAAATGAGTCGGTCGAGTCAGGATGTCCTTGGAAATGGCGGCAAGGTCGCAATCCTTACCCCGCTGTCTCTGATCACGTTCCGGGTAGAGGCTCGGTCGGACAACGTTTCTCTGAACGTCGGCGACACGGTCGCATCGGAGGAACTGCGCCTCGATGAGATCGGGGCGGTGTTTCTCGGGTCGGCTTTCACCGAGAATGGAGCGAGCGACCATTCGGTTTCGAGTCTTGTTGTGCCGTTCGAGATCGATCACGGTGTCGAGGGACTCATCGTCATCGAGAGCATGCGTTCACTGCTGCCAGATCATCTTGAGGCAATTCGCAAGATTGCTCGGGAATCAACAAACGCCGTTCGTGCACTCGACCAGCAATCGGTCGAACTCAACCGCAGGACAACCCAGAGGCTACGGACGCTTACTGCGCAATCGGCGACGGTGGTCATCGTTGTTGGGGCCGACCGTACGATCGAATTCTGCACGCCCAACGCCATGAAAGTGCTGGGGTGTACCGATGACGAGTTGGTCGGTACGGATATGTCGATGCTCTTTCCGGACTCTGAGAAAGCCGCCTTCGTCGACCTTCTCGATCAGGTCATCGGCCTGGCCCAGCCGCTCGATGTCGAGTTGGTTATGCAGTGCGGTGCCGATGCTCCCGCCCGGTGGTTCCGTATCACGTTGAACGATCAGACCCTCGAAGAGGGCATCGAGGGAATCGTCATAACCGCTCAGGACATCGACGACCGACACAAGTCAGAAGCCCGTGTGCTTCGGTCCGAGGCTCGGTTCCGTTCACTGGTTCAGCGATCGAGTGACATTGTCGCCATCTGCGATGAAGATGGCTTGGTCACCTACATTTCGCCAGCTTCAAAGAAGATGCTCGGCTACGAACCGTCCGAACTTATCGGCACCAGCGTTCTTGAGGTCATGTCCATGACTGCCCTAAGCGACACCAGCGAACTCAGGGCTCAGCTGACGGTCGGCGCGGTTGAACAACAACAGAACTTCGAGATCCGCACGGCAGCAAAGGACGGGTCTTGGCGCTACCTAAACGTTACGGCGACCAACCTGCTCGAAGATCCGGCAGTTGAGGGATTCGTTTTGAACGTTCGCGACGACACCGAACGGTTGTCGCTTGAACGATCGCTTCGCCATCAAGCGAACCACGACGCGCTCACCAAGCTTGCGAATCGCTCCCAGTTCACCGACGGCCTCAGCGATGTGCTGGCCGATGGGTCCCGCTCGAACGAAGTCATCGGTGTCATGTTCATCGACCTTGATGACTTTAAGACGATCAATGACGCACTAGGCCATGCCGTGGGCGATCAGGTACTGATCGAAGTCGGTGATCGACTTCGACGTGCCGTTCGCATGAACGACATGGTTGCACGATTCGGTGGCGATGAGTTCGCAGTGCTGCTGACGAAGATGTATGGCGAGCACGAAGGACTTGAGATGGCGGCTCGACTGCTTGAAGCCTTGGCTGTGCCGATTGCACTTGAGGGCCGAAACGTTTCTATGAACGCAAGCATCGGCGTCTCCTTTGACCGGCAACGCAACATCGACGCAAGCGAGCTGATCAAACAAGCCGATGTGGCGATGTACGCGTCGAAAGACAAGGGCAAGGGTCGAGTTAGTGTCTTCAATCAGACGATGATGACCTCGGCCGGCGGACGACTCGACCTCATCGACTCCTTGCGCGAGGCGATTGACGACGGTCAGATAACCGTGCATTATCAGCCGATCGTGAACCTCACGAACGAGCGGATCGTGGGGTTCGAGGCGCTGGCTCGTTGGGAGCATCCGACCCGGGGCATGATCAGTCCGGCCGGCTTTATTCCTGTGGCGGAGGAGACCGGACTGATCGGACCACTTGGTCTAAACGTCTTGAAGACCGCGGCGGCGCAGCTGGTTTCCTGGGTTGAAGGCGGTCATGACATTTACGTCTCGGTCAATGTGTCGGCGCGGCAGCTGCAGAACCCTTCGGTCGTGAAACAGCTGTCCGATGCGGTCGAAGAAGCTGGCCTTGAGTTCGATCGAGTCGTGCTTGAAGTAACCGAAAGCGTGTTCGTTGCCGACAAAGACCTGGTCGCAGATCGTCTGCGCAAGCTTCGGAACAAGGGCTTTCGCATTGCGATCGACGATTTCGGCACCGGATACAGCTCGCTGCAGTACCTGCAGCAGTTTGAGTTCGACGTGCTCAAGGTCGACAAGAGTTTCGTTGACCGTCTCGGAACATCCGACGACACTGGTCTGGTGCAGACCGTTGTCGATATCGCCCGGCGAATGGGTGCGGTCACCGTTGCCGAGGGTATCGAGAGTGCCCAGCAGGCAACAGAGTTACGCAACCTCAACTGCGATCTGGGGCAGGGTTATTACTATGCACGGCCGATGAGCGCAGAAAAGACCGATGCAGCATTGGCCAGCGAGCCGCTCCCGCTGCGGGATCCGTTCGAAGACGAAACGCTCATCCGACCAGCGGTCGCCGAACAACCGCGCCGTTCGTGACCCGGGCCGATTTCCGGGGTTTGCGACCAATGACCGTCAGTTGGTGTGTCAACTAGTAGCTCGGTTTCGCTACATTGGATGCTTCGTGGCTGGACAGTCTTTTAAACCTTCGGAGAAGACCTTTCTCGGTAGCAACACCCGCGTTGCTCGCGTTGTTGCGCAACCCATCGCGCAGTTTCTTCGGGTCGAAGCAGCCGGTGGCATCCTTCTTATCCTCGCCACCGCAGCAGCACTGATCTGGGTGAACTCGCCGTGGGGGCACACCTACCACGAGTTCTGGGAGACCAAGTTCGACATCACCGTCGGCAGTTTCCATCTGGGCGATGACGCCCACCCGTTTAACCTCGAACTGCTGGTCAACGATGCGTTGGTCGCCATCTTCTTTTTCGTTGTGGGCATGGAAATCAAGCTCGAACGGGTTGTGGGCCAGCTCAAAGACACCCGAGTGGCCGCGCTTCCGGCCATGGCAGCCATCGGCGGCATGGTGGTGCCGGCGCTGTTCTTCATTGCGCTCAACACGTCGACACCCGAGTTCGATGGTTGGGGTATCCCCATGGCCACCGACATCGCGTTTGCGCTGGGTGTGCTGTCGCTTCTGGGCAACCGGGTTCCCGCCACGCTTCGCGTATTCCTGCTCACCCTTGCGATCGTCGACGACATCGGAGCCATTCTCGTTATCGCCATCTTCTATACCAGCAACCTATCCACGGGTTGGCTGTTGGTAGCGGCAGGCCTGGTGATCTTGGTCGTGGTTCTTCGCGAGCTGCGGGTCTGGTACATCCCGCTGTATGTCGTCATTGGCGTGTTGGTTTGGGTGGCCGTGTTCAAGTCAGGCGTTCACGCCACCATCGCCGGTGTGGTGATGGGCCTGCTCACTCCGGCCCGCCCGTTGCAGGATACGGTCGAGGACGATCTCATCTCCCCGTTCCTTGCCAAGACCGACGCCATCCCCGACGCCGCAACTGCCCGCCACGTGCGCTTTGAGGTGCAGGAAACCGTTTCGGTGGCCCAGCGGCTCATTACCAGCCTCCACCCGTACACCAGCTACCTTGTTATCCCGATCTTTGCCCTCGCCAACGCCGGAATCGAAATCAGCGGCAGTGCCATTAGCGACGCGGCATCGTCGAGCGTCACGCTCGGCATCATCCTTGGTCTGGTTGGCGGAAAGCTGGTCGGTGTGACCGGGGCTACCTTCCTTGCGGTGAAGCTCGGCATCTCCGATTTGCCCGCTGGAATGAACTGGCGACGAGTGTTTGGCGTGGCCGCAATGGCCGGTATCGGGTTTACGGTTTCGATCTTTATCACCACACTCGCTTTCGACGACGATGTGCTCCAGGAGCAGGCCAAACTCGGAATCATCGCCGCTTCGGTGTTGGCTACCGCCCTTGGAACCATGCTTCTGTGGAAGGGCGACGACGGGTTGGTTGACGACATGCCAGATGCTGTCGTCGAGGCCCAAGCCCACTGATCTTTTTGGCAATCAAGTACTCACCGGGTTGGCTTTTCGCCGATATGGGTACAGGATCAAGCTTCGTCCTCTCGTTCTCTTCTGACGATCATTCCCCGATCTTCGCCTTACCTTCGCCCTATCTTCGCCTTTCTTTACCCCCATTCGTTTCTTCTTAGGTCTTCCTGATCTGACTGTTTCACAATCCGGAGCAATGAACATCCGTGACTAATGCACTCGTAATTGTCGAGTCACCCGCTAAAGCAAAAACCATCGCCGGTTACCTAGGTGACGGTTTTGTCGTCGAATCTTCCATCGGTCATGTTCGTGACCTTCCCCGTGGCGCCGCCGACGTGCCGGCCGCGTACAAGGGCGAGAAGTGGGCCCGCATCGGCATCGACGTCGACAACGATTTCAAGCCGCTCTATGTCGTGTCGTCCGATAAGAAGGACCAAATCAAGAAGCTGAAGAAGCTCTTGAAGGAAGCCGACGAACTCTATCTGGCAACCGATGAGGATCGAGAAGGAGAAGCCATTGCCTGGCATCTCCTCGAAGTGCTCAACCCGCAGGTCCCGGTGAAGCGCATGGTGTTCCACGAGATCACCAAGAGCGCTATCCAGGCCGCGATGGACGAACCCCGCGAGCTCGACCGTCACCTGGTCGATGCGCAGGAAGCCCGCCGTATGCTCGACCGCCTCTATGGCTACGAGGTATCGCCGGTCCTCTGGAAGAAGATCATGCCGAAGCTGTCGGCTGGTCGAGTGCAGAGTGTGGCCACCCGAATCGTTGTCGAGCGCGAACGGGAACGTATGGCGTTCATCAAGGCCGGCTACTGGGATCTCAGCGCAACCTTCGAGAACAAAGCTGGAGACGAGAAGCAGCCGTTTACCGCCAACCTGCTGTCGGTCGACGGTGCCCGTATTGCAACGGGTCGCGATTTCGAACAGGACGGCACCCAGAAGAACACCGATGTCGTAGTGCTCAACGAAGCCACGTCGGGCGCACTGGCCAAGGGCCTCGAAGGTGTCGATGCCACGGTCAACTCGGTCGAGCCCAAGCCCTACCGTCGGCGTCCCGCCGCTCCGTTCATTACCTC
>CALJDK010000018.1 GCA_938023735.1 uncultured Acidimicrobiales bacterium | reverse complement strand
CTTTCGCTTCGGCGTACAAGCCTTCAAGCCCGAATCGGCAACCGAGTGGACCGAAACGGCCCGCAAGGCAGAAACCCTTGGCTACTCAACGCTGCACGTTGCCGATCACTACTTCGGCGACGGCCCGGCGCTTCAAGAAGCCAGCCATCCCATTCAGACCGTGGCGGCAATTCCCGCAATGGCTGCCGCAGCAGCGGTTACCGACACCATCAAGATCGGGTCGCGGGTGATGTGCTGCGACTACCACGAGCCAATGGTGCTCATGAAATCGATGGCCACCATCGATCTGTTATCCGACGGGCGGCTCGAAGCGGGATTCGGTGCTGGCTGGATCACCAGCGAGTACGCCGCCATGGGAATCCCATGGGAGCGCGCCGGCGTGCGCATCGCCAAGATGACCGAATATGTCGAATTCGCCAAGCAGTTCTTTGCCGGCGGCGATCTTGATTACTCCGGCGATCACGTCAACGTGCACGACACCGCAGCGGTACCGGCCTGCCCGCAGGAGGGCGGCCCCAAGATCATGATCGGCGGCGGCGCACCAAAGGTGCTGGGCATCGCCGGTCAGCTGGCCGACATCGTCTCGATCAACTTCAACAACTCGGCCGGGAAGATCGGTGCGAAGGGTGTGGGGTCGGGAACCGCCGAGGGTACCGCCGACAAAATCGGCTGGATCCGCGATGGCGCCGGCGACCGGTTCGACGATATCGAAATCGAGATTGCCGCCTACTTCACCACCGTCACCGATCAGACAGCCGAGACCACCGCAATGATGGCCGGAGCGTTCGGCATGGAACCCGAAGTCATGGCCGCCCACCCACATACGCTCATCGGCTCGGTCGACGAGATTATCGACACGCTTCAGCAACGGCGCGAACAGTACGGCATCTCCTATGTAACGGTGGGCGACACCGTCATCGATGACTTCGCACCGGTCGTTGCCGCACTGAACGGCAAGTAGCTGGTGCGCTGAGCTGGGTAGCTGCGGCGACGGCCCCGAGGTAGGGCCAGGAAGAAGGGGCGCTGCTAGCGCTTCTTCACATCGAGATCGAGCTTGGCCAGGCCCCGAAGGATGAAGCTGGGCTCGTATTCGAACGTGTTGCCTTCGCTGAAGGTTGGTCGTTCGATGCGCTTCACCAGCTCTTCAAAGGCCACCTTGCCCTCTAAGCGCGAGAGCGGTGCGCCGATGCAGAAGTGGTGACCCTTGCCAAAGGCAATGTGCTCGCGAACGTTCTCGCGTGCCGGGTTGAAATCTTCTGCGTCCTCGAACGTTCGGTTATCGCGGTTGGCGGCCGCAAAGACTACCCACACCCGTGAACCTTTGGGGATCTTGGTGCCTTCGATCTCGGTGTCCTGGGTGACCACACGGAACATGCCTTGGTTGGGGGTAGACATCCGCAGGCCCTCTTCGACCAAGCCGTAACCGGTGCCCTCGGGGTCGGCTTCCATGGCATCCCACCAGTCGGGGTTCTCGATAAGCAGGCGGATGGTCTCGTTGAGGAACTTGGTGGTGGTTTCGTTTCCGGCCACCATCAGCTGCTGAATGATGCTGAAGACCTCAGAAAAGTCGAGCTTGCGCGTCTCGCCATCGGGCGTTGCAGGGTCATCGAAATCGGCGTGCGCCAAGCCCGACATGATGTCGTCGGTCGGCTCGGCGAGCCGAGCCTCGTACACCCCGCGCCAGTAGTTCTGGTTTTCGATTTGGGTGCGAGCTGACTCGTAGCGCTCTTCGGGGGTGAGGTCACGGCCCAACGCGGCAACCGCAGCATCGGACCACACTTTGATCTTCGGCTCGGTTTCGGGCGCCATGTTGAGGGCGTAATGAATGACCTTCACCGGAAACGACACCGCAAAGTCTTTGTGGAAATCGATCGAGCCCTCATCGGGAAACGCCTCGATGAGTTCGATGGCGATCTCTCGGCATTTGTCCTCGAGTGCGGCAATGCGTCGAGCCGAGAACGTCTTGGAAACCAACTTGCGGTATTTGGTCTGATAGGGCGGGTCGATGGTGAGCATCGTGTCGCGGCGGGGCACACCTTCGGCCATGATCTCGGCCACTTTGGCCATGACCTCGGGGTCACCCACGGTGCCGGCGCTGGCCATTTTCGACGAGTACGTGTCGGTGTCGCGGAGGATTTCGTTGACCACATCGAGGCGGGTGGCGAAGAACATGCCGGTGGCCTCGTGGAAATAGATGGGGCCTTCATCGCGCAGCGCGGCGTAGTGATCGAAGGGGCACTGCTGCACCTTGGGATCCATGGGGTTGTACGTGGAGAGATCGATGGTTTCTGACATGGGCACTGCCCCCCGGGTCGGTCGACATGTCGGCGCCGATGGCGCCTAATTGACTGAGCGGTTAATTTAGCTCACCATGACCTTTCCAACCATTCCCAACGACATCACCACCGAGTGGCTCACCGCAGAACTGGGCGCAACGGTGCTCGGAGGCGGACAGGTCACCGGCCTCAGTCTCGACAATATTGGCGAAGGAACCGGCATCTTTGGCGAGATCGTGCGCCTGAACCTGACCGTTGAAGGCGGGACCGGTGCGCCGACGAGCATGGTGGCAAAGATGCCGTGCACCGAACCTGCAAACCTGGCAATTGCCATGGCCCTGGGGCTGTACGAACGCGAGCTGCGGATGTTCGACGACGTCATCGACCAAAGCCCTATCAACGCACCGCAACGCTACCTCTCGGCCGAGAACGACCAGGGCGGGTTCATTCTCCTTCTCGAAGATCTGTCCGACCGCTACGACGTCGGCGATCAGGTGGTAGGCGCAACTCTTGAACAGGCAGAACGGGTAGTCGACGTCCTCGCCGCATTCCATGCCCACTGGTGGGGTTCACCAAAGCTCGATGACTTTACGTGGCTGCCCCGACCCGATGCACCGCAATATCAGGCGGCCGTTCCACCCATCTACCGTGCCGGGTTGCCCGTACTCCAGGCCGAGTGGGCCGATCGTGTACCCGCCGCTGCGATGGACCTGGCCGTGGAGCTCGAGCCACGATTCGAGGAGCTGCTGCTTCGCACCGCAACCGGCCCCGAAACCCTTATTCACACCGACACCCGTCTCGACAACATCTTCTTTGCCAAGGACGACTCGGGCGACGTGGCGCTTATCGATTTCCAGCTGGCGCTGCGAGGTCGGGCGGTGGCCGACCTGGCGTACATGATCGGCAACAGCGTTCCGCACGAAATCGCCCGCGACAACTGGGAATCGCTGCTTCGACGCTGGCATGAGGCCATTACTGCAGCAGGAGTCGCCGACTACAGCTTCGATGACGCCCTGCAGCATTACCGCGAGGCAGTGCTCTATTACTTCTCGGGTCCAATGTCGCTGGTCGGTACCTTCGACTCCGGCAACGATCGCGGCGCCGCCATGGTCGAGGCCTACACCGTGCGCCTCCTCACCCACGCCATCGACATCGACGCCGGTGTGGTCCTGCGCTAACTGAAGCTCGCCGTGAGCTCGTCGACCGAGACCCCACAAACGGCGGAGATCGCTTGAATCACGGCATCGGGGGGAGTCGGCGTGCTGAAGTACGCTTCAGCCTCGGCCAGCGGAACAGCAGCGGTGGCCTCGCCCAGCCGATCGACGATGCACGAGCTTTGTTCTTGGGGAAAGCCGAATGCCTCAGCATTGAATAGCCGAGCGCTGAGGGCCGGTTCACAACGAAGGGCCGCTACCAGCTCAGGAGCGCCCTGCCCAGTTATCTCGACGTCCTCTGATTTGAGACGCTCGACAACGCAGTCCGCAGTCGCCACCAGCTCGGTGGTGCCTAGCTGCAAAAGCACAAGGTCGAGTTGGTCGACGGCAGCCTCCTCTTCGGCGCTGAGCACGGTGGGAGCCTCGTCGGTCTCGTCTGGCTCCTCGGTGTCGATCGTCGTGGTGGATTCGAAAGGCTCTGGCGACTCGGAATGCCCGGCATCATCGGAACCGCTGCAACCGGCGAGAAAGACAACAAGAACGAGGGCCCCGAGGCGGAGGCGATTCCGAAGATCCATGACGCCGAAGTGTACGTAACTCTCAGCCCGCATGGAGAGCGGGGGCCACCGGCCGACGATATCGCCGAATCAGACCGCTTCGAGGTGGCGCTTTATGCTTTGCGCGAACTCGGCTGCGGGGGCGCCATCGAATGCTCGGTGATCCCACGTGAGACTGAGGGTAAGCATCGTGGCCTTCACCGGGGTTCCGTCGTCGGCCCAGGCGACGTCATCGCGGAGTCGGCCCACTCCGAGGATGGCGGTGTTGGGCGGATTGATGACCGGGGTGAATCCGTCAACCCCAAACATTCCCAGCGCACTGACCGAGAAGGTTCCGCCTTCCATCTCATCGAGCTTGAGCTTGCCGTCTCTGGCCGCTTCAGCAAGCCGCGACGTTTCGGCCGACAGCGCAGCAATATCGAGTTGATCGGTGTGCTTGACCACCGGAACCACTAGACCTCCGTCGATAGCCACGGCCATGCCGACGTTTATGTCGGGCAGCAACGCCACGCCCTCGTCGGTGACCTGGCTGTTTACAAACGGGTGATCTCGTAGCGCTTTTGCCGCCGCAGCGATGATGTAGTCGGTGTAGCCCGGGGCGTCGCCGCTCGCTTTTCGTTTTGCCCGGTCGGCAGCCACCGCAGCCATATCGACGTCCATCGTGAGGGTGAGTTGGGCCATCTGTTGGAGTGACTGATGCATTCGAGTGGCGATGGTGCCGCGCATACCCGACATTGGAAGAACACTCGTTGGCGTTTGCAGGAGCGGAAACGCAACCGCTGGTGCCGAGGGCTGCGCGGCGGCCGCACCAGCGAGGAGCTCGCGCACGTGCCGGGCCACATCTTCTTTGCTGATACGAGGATCGGGCGGCGCCGAAGCCACCTGACTCAAGTCGACCCCGAGAAGGTTGGCCAAGTTTCGGGCCGCCAGCGTTGCCGGTACATTCGCCGAGCCGGCAACAGCAGCAATTCCGCCAGCCGCAACCGCAGCTCCTGCTGCCGCAGCTGGTGCGATACCGCCTGCAGGTGCAGCTTCGACATCCTCGGAGGTGATACGGCCTCCGGGACCGGTGCCGGCAACGGTTCGGAGGTCGACGTTACGAAGCTTTGCGACCCGCTTGGCGTTGGGTGATGCCATGATCCGACCGCCGGCATCGACGCTGGTGGTCGTCGCTGCGGTCGATACCGGAACGGCCGCTGCGGTAGCGGGTGCCGCTGAGCTTTCTGCGTTCGCTGGCGCCGGCGCAGCCATGGCGGGCATGTCTTCGCCCTCTTCCAGAAACCAGCCAAGCTGGGTGCCGCAGTCGTAGGTCTCGCCGACGGTCGCGACGTGACGCAGGATGCCTGCCCCACTCGATTCGACCTCGGTCTCGACCTTGTCGGTCTCGATGATGATGATGGGTTGCCCCTCGACCACCGGTGTGCCGTCCTCGACCATCCATTGCAGGATCTTGCCGTACTCCATGGTGAGCCCAAGCTTGGGCATTTCGAATTCTGCGGCCATCAGGCCTTCTCCTGTTTCTTCTCCGAAGAGGTAGTTGCGTGAAACATGGTCTTGTCGATATCGATCACAAACGGCCCGTCGTCGGTGATGCTGATCGATGCGGTTTGGCCGGGCTTAAGCGCAACGTCGCGCTCGCCGTCGAAGCTCAATGAACCCGGACCGGTCACCTCGACGGTTTCGCCCCAGCCAAGTCGACGGTGGTCGGCGATGTCGACATCGACATACAACCCAGGGGCGATTGGGGTTCGGATGGTGTCGCCTTCGCCGAAGGTCACATGGACGCCACCGGGTTCAGTACGCGCGGTCGGGGCAAGCCCCGCCGCAATCGCCGAGAGTCCGACCGTTGCCGGTTCGGCGATTGCCGCCACAAGTTCACGGAGCGAGCTGGCATCCCAGACGGCACGGCTCGCCGTAAAGGTGCTGTTCACCATCGCCACATCGACGAGCGCCATGTCGGCAACATCTTCTCCATCGACCTCGCCCTCAATACTGACGTCGATGACCTTCGCCCGATGCGCGGCGTCGGCAAGACCCACCTGTCCGCTGGCGACAAGGCCCGCGGCATGGCCAGCAATAGTTGCCTCGGCCTGGCGAGGAAATACGTTGTTGGTGCCGGTGGACAGGGCAACGAGCGGTGCATGGCGCCAACCCTTGGCTACGTCGCGATGGGTGCCGTCGCCGCCGAGAACGATCACTGCTCTTGCGCCTTCGTCGCGGCACCAGACGGCCGCCCGCTGCGAGTTGCGGCCCGAATCGATTATCGGCTCCTCGAGCACCGCCAGCTCAGCCTCAACGTCGAGCCCATCGATGGCGCGGTAGGCGATGCCCCGGCGGTCGTCGGCAAGAATCACGCGCGTCGCACCACCCTCAACCGCGCCAATGACGGCGCGTCGAACGATACCGACCTTGGCCATGTCCGAGGTCGGCGAGGCTTCGGCAACAAGACGACGAATGTCCTTGCCGGCCAGTGGGTTGGCGATGACCCCAACGACAGCACCACCGGTACTGGTGGTCACGCTCCGGGTGCAGGGCGACCAAGGGTTTCACGGATGCCTGCGGCGATGCGCTTGGCGTTGGGAACGTAGTGCCCCTCAAGGCCGGGGCTAAACGGAATTGGCGAGAACGGCGCGGCGACCCGGGCGACGGGTGCATCGAGGTAGTCGAACGCTTCCTCTTGCACTTGGGCGGCAATCTCGGCACCGAGGCCACCAAAGCGAACGGCCTCGTGCACCACAACGACACGGTTGGTCTTCTTTGCCGACTCAACGATGATGTCGGTGTCGAGCGGCTGCACCGTGCGGGGGTCGATGATTTCGCAGTTGATGCCTTCGTCGGCCAAGCGTTCGGCGGCCTTCATCGACTCCGACACCATGCGGCTGTAGGCGACGATGGTGACATCGGTTCCTTCGCGTACTTTGGCGCCAACGCCCAGCGGGATCTCGTAGAGCTCCTCGGGAACCGGGCCGGTCACACCGAGCATTGCCTTGTTCTTCACCAAGATGGTGGGATTGTTGTCACGCACACACGCAACGAGCAGGCCCTTGAGATCGTGCGGCGATGACGGCATGACGACCTTGAGTCCGGGTACGTGGCACAGGAATGCCTCGAGACTCTGGCTGTGCTGAGCGGCGGCTGACAGGCCGGCGCCACCGTTGGTGGTGATGGTGAGCGGAAGCTCGGCCTTGCCACCAAACATGTACTTGAGTTTGGCGGCCTGGTTGGCGATCTGGTCCATCGCAACCATGATGAAATCCATGAACATCAGGTCGACGACCGGGCGAAGTCCGGCCACGGCGGCCCCGATACCCAAGCCAACGATCGCTTGTTCTGCGATGGGAGTATCGACGGCTCGGCGCTCGCCGAACTCGTCGGCCAGGCCGCTGAAGCTGCCGAACACGCCACCCTGAATTCCGACGTCTTCGCCAGCGACGAAGATGTCTTCGTCTTCGCGCATCAGCTGCTTGATTCCCTCGTTAAACGCCCCGACATAGGTGAGTTCGCGTGCGGTCTCGGCGTTCTCGGTTGCTGTTTCGGTTGCTGTCACTTAGACCATCTCCGTGTACACATCGGTGAGCAAGGTGGAAGGGTCGGGATAGGGACTGTTTTCGCCAAACTCGACCGCTGCGTCAACCTCGGCCTGCACCTCGGCTCGAACCGCGGCGAGTTCGTCGGCCGAAATAAGGCCGGCCTCGGTAACTCGTTTCTCGAAGCCCTCGATGCAGTCCTTCTTCTTCCACTCTTCGACCTCTTCGTCGGTGCGGTACTTCATACCCAGCGTCTGCACACCATGGTGGTTGTAGTAGCGGTAGGTCTTGGCCTCGATGAAGCTCGGACCCTCGCCAGCTCGGGCTCGGGCCAGACCTTCGAGTGCAGCTTCGTGCACCGCAATGGCATCCATGCCGTCGACGATGACGCCGGGCATGCCGTAGCCAGCGGCCCGGTCGACCACGTCGGTGATGGCCATCACTTTGTGGCGGGGCGTGTACTCGCCATACTCGTTGTTCTCACAAACAAATAGCACCGGCAGCTTGAGCGCCGATGCCATGGCGGCCGCCTCGTGGAAAGCCCCGATGTTGGTGGAGCCGTCGCCGAAGAACACGACCGACACGGTGTCATTGCCCCGGTACTTGTTGGCGAACCCAGCGCCCACGGCGATTGGTGCGCCGCCACCGACGATGCCGTTTGCACCCAACATGTTGAGGTCGAGATCGCAGATGTGCATCGACCCGCCCTTGCCGTTGCAGTACCCGTCGGCCTTGCCCATGAGCTCGGCCATCATCTGGTTGAGGTTTCCGCCCTTGGCAACAAGGTGGCCATGACCCCGGTGGGTGGAGCTGACCTGATCGTCTTCTCGCATCGCTACACAGACGCCCGACGCAACCGCTTCCTGCCCCACATAGAGGTGAAGGAAGCCGGGCATCTTGTTGCCCTCAAACAGCTTTCCCGCGGCCTCTTCGAACAACCGGATCCGCAGCATCCGGTGATGCAGATCCTTCAATACCTCAACGCTTGGTTCCAAGATGCTCATTCTTTCTTACTGATCGAAGTGACGGTTTGTGCGTGCTTTAGGAGTTGTGGCCGAGTCCCCACCGGATGGCCCGGCGAAGCAGCTCGTAGTACTGCGGTTTTTCCCACGAGCAACGCTCGGTGGTGGGGTAATAGTCGGCTAGAGGCACCATGTCCCAATGGCTGCGGCAATGGCCGAGGGTGTTGTAGAGCACCGCACCGTCGCCGAGCGGGCGCACATACTGAATAAGGTGCTCGTCGGTGCCTCGGGTCTCGACCGACCAATCACTTTCTTCAAAGCCGCCACAATCTCCGCTCCAGTGCGTGTGTAGCTGCACCTGCAGGACGTCGCGGTCGGCGTACTCCATCAGGTACAGCTCGTCATCGGTCTCGAACGGTTCGACACCTTCGACCAACCAGTGGTTGGGGTCGGCAAGCTCGACCGGATAAGGCGCGATGGGCGGATGGGCGATGAATTGGCTGCCGAGCGTTTCGGCCCAATGCGGAAAACAGCGGGGCGATTCGACACCGTTCGGCCGAGGTAGATCCAGGGCCGAGTTGGTGCCGTGGAGGGCCACAAACCGACCCCCGGCTTCCACCCAGTCGCGCACCGCATGCTGCGACGCTTCGGACGGGCGAACATCGCACGTGTAGCTGATGAGGAAGTCGCTGGCTGAAATGGTCTCGATGTCGTCCCAGTTCGGAGCGACCTGCACCTTCACGTGCGGATGTTCGGCAAGCAGCTTGAGAATTTCGACGCGAGCGAAATCGATATCGTGCCACTTTCCGCCTGCAACGAAGTAGGCGTCGACCCGCTTCCGGTGTTCTTCGCTCATGTGGTTCCCCTGTAGTTTGCCGCCCGAAGCCGCCGGGACGGTTAGTAGTTGACCCGCTTGCAGAACCCACCGTCAACGAACAGATTTGCGCCGTTGATGTGCTTGGCTGCATCACTGGAAAGGAACGCCACCGCATTGGCAACATCCTGTGGCACACCGAGGTCGCCGCCCGGGTGGGTCTTCTGGGTGGCCTCGAAGAACTCGGGCATTGCACCCTGAATCATTCCCCAGTCGCCACCTTCCACCATGATTGGTCCGGGCGAAACAACGTTGCACCGAATGCCCTGGGCACCAAGCACCTGCGCCTGGCCGAGGGTCCAGTTGGTGACCGCAGCTTTGAATGCGCTGTAACTGCCAGAACCGCTGGCAAAGTGCTCGGCGGTGGCCGTGGTACCGATGCTCACAAGCGAACCGCCGCCCTCGGAAAGCGCGTCCTTGGCGGCAGCGACGCCGCCAACCAACGAGACCAGGTCGATATCGAGGTTCTTCGACCAATCTTCGAGCTTCTTCTGCGGTTTGGCCGACGTGTTGTGGACGTAGATGTCGATGCCGCCCAGTTGCTCGGCCGACGAGTTGATCCACTCGGTGACCGAATCAAGGTTCGCCGCGTCGATTGCACTGCCGATGACGGTGGCGCCACCGGCACTCATCTCGGCGCAGGCAGCCTCGACATCCTCGGCGGTTCGGGCGCAGATGGCAACCGAGGCCCCTTCGGCAGCCAGCGTTTCAGCGATGGCTCGACCGAGCCCCTTCGTCGAACCGGTGACCAGTGCTCGTTTTCCTGAAAGTCCGAGATCCATTTATGTTCCCCTTTGGTACGGCCAGCGTCAGCTCGGCCGCTCGAAATTAACCGCGCGATTAGATTTGCGGGTGACGACATCTCATCAGCTGGCGATGAGGTTGGCAAAGTGAGCGGGTAGATCGACGGGTTGATCGCCGGGCCAGAAGCAGATGGGGTCGCCCATAGCCCGCACCGGTAGGGTCGCCCCCGGAGGTTCATCGAACATGGAAATCGAAGGGCTCAAGGCCATCATCATCGGTGGAGCATCGGGATTCGCCCGCGCCACCGCAACCCGCATCGCCAACAAGGGCGGCACGGTTGCCATACTCGACCGTGAAACGTCGGCGGGTGCCGATGTGGCGGCCGAACTCAACGGCACATGGCATCCCTGCGATGTGCTCGACTTTGAAGGCATCGAGTTGGTCATTGCCGAAGCGGTTGAAGCACTCGGTGGGCTCGATGCCGCGCTCAACACGGCGGGCGGTGGCAAGGGCGGTCGCACCATTGGCCGCGAAGGCCCGTTCTCGCTCGACGACTTCCGGGCCACGATCGATCTCAACCTCATCGGCACGTTCAACACCAATCGCCTTTGCGCCTGGCATATGAGCACCAACGAACCCAACGACGATGACGAACGCGGCGTGCTCATCAACACCGCATCTATCGCTGCCTTCGAGGGCCAGATCGGCCAGGTGGCATACACCGCCGCCAAGGCCGGTATCGCTGGGATGACCCTCACCATGGCTCGCGACCTCGGCTCGGTGGGTATTCGGGTCACCACCATTGCGCCGAGCCTGTTCGCCACCGGGCTCACCGCTGGCGTCACCGACGAATGGGCCGAGACCCTCACCAAAGACGCCGCCTTCCCCAAGCGACTCGGCCAACCCGACGAGTTTGCCCGCCTCGCCGTCGCCATCATCGAAAACCCGATGCTCAACGGCGACACCATCCGCCTAGACGGCGGTCAACGCTTCGCCCCCAAATAGCCTGCCGTCCCAAAAAGTAAGAACGCGGGGTCTGACCCCGCGTTCTTACTTTTGTGTATGCAGTCTTGTTACTTCGGGACGTCTTTCCAGGCGATTCCTTTGTCGACGCGGGGTTCACCGGGGAGGCCAAGCACTCGCTCGCCGATGATGTTTCGCTGAACCTCGTCGGACCCGCCGGCGATCCGGTAGCCGGGTGCGCCCAGCACATGCTCGCCCCACTCGTAGGTACCCCACTCGCCTGAGTCGGCGATGAGTCGCGGCCCAAGAACCTCAGAGACGACCGCGGACATCAAGGTCATGCCTTCGGTCCACAACAGCTTGCCAAGAGATCCTTCGGGACCCGGAGTTCCGCCCTTGGCCAGGTCGGCAGCACGACGGTTGGTGAACGCCTCGACCCGAGTCTGGGTGTAGGCCTCCATAAGCCGCTGACGCATGACGGGATCGCCGGTAACACCCATGGCCTGCGCGGTGGCAAGCAACTGTCGCCACGAACCGCCAGCCTTCCCGCCTCCACCGCCGGTCGCGGAGTGGTCACGCTCGAAGCCCAGTGTCGTAAGGGCAACCTTCCAGCCCTCGCCTTCGGGACCAAGACGCATGGTGTCGGGAATTCGGCAATCGGTGAAAAAGACCTCGTTGAAGGACTCGCCGCCACTCATCTGTTTTATGGGGCGGATCTCGACGCCAGGGGCGTCCATCTCGACCATGAATGCGGTCATGCCCTTGTGCTTAGGGGCATCCGGGTCGCTCCTAGCGATGAGTTCGCCCCATTCGGAATACTGGGCAGCCGAGCTCCATACCTTCTGCCCGTTGATGACCCACTCGTCACCGTCACGCTCGGCACGACAGCCCAGGTTGCCAAGGTCCGAGCCCGCGCCCGGCTCGCTGAACAGCTGACAGCAAAGTTCTTCGCACGACAGGAACGAACTGACGAATCTCTCTTTTTGTTCGGGGGTTCCGAACAGGTTGATGGTGGGAGCAACCAGGCCGGTGGTTACGCCAACGCACTCGTGACGATCTGGGGCCACGTAGCCGCGTTCGAGCAGCGCATATGCCCGGGCGTGCGCCTTGGTGAGCCCAAGCCCACCGAACTCCTCGGGCCAAAGGATCGCGTGGTAGCCCTTCTCGGCTTTCTTCTTGTTCCACACTCGATGCGAGTCGAGAAGCGCCTTTTCTTCATCGAAAGACAACGCGTGAAAGACCGACACGCTGAACTCGCCGGCGCCCCAGATGATCTCGCGCTCCTCACCCGATGCCTTGATGGGCTCAGCGTTTTCCTCGAGCCACGCAGCCGCCTCTGCTTCGAACTCTTCGACCGATATCTGCGCCATACAGCTCTTCCCTCTCAACAGATCTTCAAACACCACAGAACGTCCGAAAGCGCCTGCCCGGCAGAAACTAACCGGTTGGTATGTCGTCTCCCAAGTATGGACGACAAGTGGGCGGGTACGGGAAGTCCATCAGCGTTTTCCCGGGCACCTCGTACCAGCAGCGCAGCCGGTACCTTTTGGCAATGGCCAAAGGTTCATCGGCGAAGTCAAAAAAGTCAGACAAACCCAAGCTTGGGCGCCCACCAGCATCGAGTTCCGCGGAAACTCGCGGCCGGATCGTCGACGTGGCCCGCCGGTGCTTCGCCGAGCAAGGCTTCGAAGCCACCACCAACCGATCGCTCGCCAAAGAAGCGGGCATCACCACCGGCGCCATCTATCACTACTTCGAGTCGAAGCTCGACATCTTCCAGGCGGTCGATACCGAAGTTCAGACCCGGGTCTATATCCGCTTCCGGGCGGCCGAGAGGTCAGCCGACACCTTCGTCGGCAAGCTCGAGGCAGTTCTTGAAACCGCTCACGATCTCAACCGCGAAGACCCAACGCTGGCGCAGTTTCTTGGCGCCTCGCGCATCGATCGTAAACGGGTCGCCGAACTCAAGGATGTGCCCAGCCACGACGCCCAAAACCGCACCGACTTCTTCGAGGCAATGGTGGACTTTGGGGTAAAGAACGGCGAGATCAAGGCGGCCGACAAACAACAGGTACTTGCGCTGATCCGCACCGTGACCGTCGGCCTTACCGACGCGGTCTCGAGCGACCTCACGTGGCACCGACACGCAATCGATGCTCTCAAGGCTCTCCTTGAAGGCCGGTTGGTGCACCCGCCTCGCTAACCCCAGAGCCTTATCCGTAGCTCACGTCAGTTCGGTCTCGCGCGCCGAATACGTAGTCGCCTGGCATCGCCTCATCGATCGTTTCGACCTTCGACCAATCGACTCGCAGCGCGCGCTTGGCGATAGCCAGTCGCCCGTCGCGCTCCTCGAACCGGTCGATGTAGCGGCCATTGAACGTCGACAACTGTTCCGGACCAGCGTCGTTGGCGGCGACATGAACGGCCAGCACGTAGCTTTCGACCGCTACATGGTCGCCTCGCTGTTCGATGGTGATGTTGGAAACCCGGTGCTGCGTAGCGCGGAATCGCTCGCGCAAACTTGAGATGACCCGCTCGAGGAATGCGTCGATCGATACTTCGCCCGGACGTCCGTATCCATCGAGCATGGCGTCGGCGTGAAACGCGCTGGCGATGAGTGGCGCATCGAGACGATCGACGCCACGGGTGTAGGCGAGCAGGCATCGTTCTACCGTTCGCACCGTCTCGGGTGATGCGTCGGCGGGCAGGTGTTCGGACATCGTTGGTGATCCTGTCTTCGGCGGGCTAGTCGCTGGACTTTGGTTTTGGCCGGTCGCCCTGCGTCCACATCACGATGAGATCGCGATGCGTAATTCGCCACCCCTCGGGCAGGCGTTCGAGCTGATCCTCATAGCGCCCAGCCACCATCCACAGCCCGCCATCCGACGAAATGTGCTGGGCTTGCAAGTAACAACGATGCGTGCCCGTATTCCCATCGACAACCACCTGATGGTTGCCCACCAGGTGCTGACTGTCGACAAAGATCGAGAGCGCACTCGAGATTCGCTCGACGATTGCCGTCCGCCCTTCGAGAACGCCCGGACTCCCAAGCATCGCCGTTGCGTCGGCGGCAAAGACTGTGTCGAGTTCGGCCCACTTCTTCTGATCGAGCGCCCAGGTATAGCGAATGGCGGTGTCGGTGATGGCCCGTTGGTCGGCAACTCGTTGAAGGTCGGAATCCATTGCGCAAAACATAGGTCCATCTGACGAAGATGCCCAGAATTAACCAACCAGTTAGTATTCGTTCCGTGCAGTAATCACCTGCACCACACAACATGGGGGAACCAAACATGGGTGCACTAGAAGGGCGTGTCGCTTGTATTACCGGCGGCACGCGAGGCATCGGCCGTGCTACCGCTGAAGCATTTCTGCGAGAAGGCGCCAAGGTCGTCATCAACGGGCGTAGTCCTGAAAAGGGCGCGGCGACGCTCGAGGAAATCGGCGCTGGCGACGACCTTCACTACATTGCCGGCGACGTCAAGCAACGCTCCGATTGCGAGGCCATCGTCAACGGCACCGTCGACAAGTTCGGCAAAATCGATATCTTGTTCGCCAATGCCGGAGGCGCCAGCAACCACGCGCCGGTCGTCGACCTCACCGACGACGCGATGCAAGACTCGATGCTCTGGAACTACTGGCACACGTTCTGGGCAATGCAGACCGCACTCAAACACATGATTCCCCAAGAGTCGGGCCGCATCATCACGATGTCGTCGGTTGAAGGCAAGGTAGGCAAACCCGGCATCTCCATTTACGTCGCTGCGAAACATGCCATCAATGGACTCACCAAGTCTGCTGCCCAAGAAGTTGGCACGATGGGCATCACGGTCAACTCGGTGTGCCCGGGCGCAATCGAGACCGACATCATGACCGCTGAGGGCCCGGCAGCGGCCGAGTCGATGGGCCTCACCTACGACGGCCTGCTCGACATGTTTGCCCAAGAGTCAGCCATCAAACGACTCAACGATGTCAGCGACGTCGCCGAGGTCTGCGTGTTGCTGGCATCAGATGCCGGCGCGGGAATCACCGGATCGATGATCTCCATCGACGGCGGCACGTCCCCGTATTAGGGCCTCACCCACTACTCACCTGAAGTAGCTATCAGCACACTCACCAAAAAAAAGACGCAGAAGCACAAGACGGAGAATCAAAATTATGGGAAAGCTTGACGGAAAGGTCGCTTGCATTACGGGCGGTACCCGCAGCATCGGCCGAGCAATGGCCGAATCGTTCGTGGCCGAAGGGGCCAAGGTGGTCGTCAACGGCCGAAACGAAGAGAAAGGCGCAGCGTGTCTGGCCGAGATGGACGCGGGCGACAACGCAACGTTCTACGCGGGAGATGCATCAAAGCAGGAAGCGGTTGAAGGCCTCATCGATTTCACCATCGAAAAGTATGGCCAGCTCGACATTTGCTGCCTCAACTCGGGCGGCGTGCAGATGACCGCACCGGTCGCGCAGATGACCGACGAAGAGTGGCAGCTCGAGGTCGACTGGAACCTCAACCACGTCTTCTGGGGCATGCGTCGAGCGATGAACCACATGATTCCGCGCGAGAGCGGCCGCATCATGGTCACCTCGTCGGTCGAAGGAAAGCTCGGCAAGCCGGGGATCCCCGGCTACGCCGCAACAAAACACGCGGTGAATGGTCTCGTCAAAGCGGCCGCGCAGGAAGTCGGCACGCTCGGCATCACGGTCAACTCGATCCTTCCCGGCTTGATCGAAACCGACATCGTGCGCGAGACCGGGCCCGACTCGGCCGACGCCATGGGCCTTGAAGGCGGCTACGACGCACTGATCGAGATGTTCTCATCCGAGTCCGCAATCAAGCGCCCCAACACGGTAGAAGAGGTCGCTGCGGTTGCGTTGTTCTTGGCCTCCGATGCAGCACGCAACATGACCGGCGTGATGTTCCCGGTCGACGGCGGCACGATGCCCTACTAGCGAATGCTCCACCACCCCCGGCAGATCGCATACGCAGTCACCGACATTCGAGTCGCTGCAGCCCAATGGGTCCATCGGGGAGCTGGTCCGTTCTTCACGAACGATCATATTGAAGTACGAAACGCCCGGCTCTTTGGAGAGTCGGGCGTTTTCGATCATTCGTCCGCGTATGGCCAGTGGGGTGACGTGATGATCGAGCTGATCTGCCAGCACAACCCGGGGCCAAAGCCCGTGGTCGGCACCAGCGGCCTGCATCATTTGGCGTTCTTCGTCGACGATATAGCGTTAGCCGCCGAGCACCTGGAAGCCAGCGGATACCCCGAGGCCCTCTACGGCGAGGCTGGCAGTGCCCTTTCGGCTATGCCGTTTGCAATGTTCGATGCCCGCAAGGAACTCGGGCATCTCATCGAGATCTACCCCAGCACCGACCGCCTCAAGGCGTTCTATGCGATGGTCAAAGACGCCGCGCACGGATGGAACGGAGCCAACCCCATCCGCTCAACAACCAACTGACACTCGTACCTGGAAACCGCCCCAAAGCATCATTCACCCACCACGGTGCCTGGAACCTTTACCCCACTCCGGTACCTGGAACCATTTGGCTGTTTGGTACCTGGAACCTTTACCCCACTCCGGTACCTGGCACCTTTTGGCTGTTTGGTACCTGGCACCTTTTGGGGGGTTTGGTGCCAGGTACCAAAGTCCAGATGAGCGAAAGTTAGGGCCAGAGGGGTTTGGGGACTTGCCAATTTACTGGTTGGCCCCAGGATTCGGTGAACACTGCCTGCTCGGCGGGCTTGCGGTTCGGCACGCCCCACTTGCCGGTTGGATAACCAATGGGGACCAGCGCGTGCATGTTCCAGACATCGTCGCGCGGCATTCCCAGTAGATCTTCGACCTTCTGTTTGTCGAGCTTCAGCAGGGTGGTGATCGCCGTGCCGAGTCCCTCGGCTCGGGCGGCCAGGCACAGGTTCCACAGGCACGGGAACGTTGTGGTCTCGCCACCCTCTTTGCCGAACACGACGATGAGCATCGGCGCTTCGTGCAGATGGTTGGCGAGCCATTGGGCTGACTTATCGATCTTGATGGTCTGCTGCACCTCGGGAGAGTCGGGGTCGCCCGACTTCACCTGCTCCTGGGCGCCCGCGTATTTGGTGCTGTTGAGCTCATCGAGACAGGCTCGGTAGATCTTCTGGATGGTCTGTTTCATCTCGGGGTCGGTCACCGTAATGAATCGGAACAGCTGGGTGTTACCGGAGTTCGGACCACGAATCGCCGCGTCGAACAACTTGGGCAGAAGCTCCTCGGGGATCGGGTCGGGCTTCATTCGCCGCATTGCCCGAGTGGTGTAGATGGCCTCGTAGACGTCCATGGCAAGAAATTAACCGCTTGGTAGGTCGAGCGGTAATGTGCAGCGAAGCGAACAAGAAACAAATGTGCAGCGGAGCAACAAGAAACCGTGTGCAGCGGAGCGAACGATGAAGATGGGTGCAGCATGACAAACGACGAGACCACCGAGAAAAAGGCCCCGGACGGCGACTACGAAGACGTCACCCAATACGGACTAGATGCCGACGACGAAGAAGCACTGCTGCTCGCTCAGAACGAGTGCACCTTTATGTGGGCGAACAAAGAAGGCTGGCCGGTAGGCGTCATCATGTCCTACATCTGGGTCGATGGAAGGTTCTGGCTCACCGCTTCGTCGCAGCGAGCCCGTATTCACGCCGTCCGCCGCGACCCGCGGGTCTGTATCGCCATCACCAGCACCGGCTCGTCGATTCCGCGTAACAAGGCAATCACATGGAAAGGCATCTGCACCCTCCACGACGACGACGCCACCAAAGCATGGTTCTACCCGGCCCTCTCAAAGGCGATCCGCCCCGACGATGAGGCAGCGGCCAAACAATTCACGCAGTTTCTCGACTCGCCCCGACGGGTGATCCTTGAAGTCGAGCCAACCCAACGCATTGGGTACGACGGCGCCAAGATGGCCAAGGCCACCGCCGAATGGATTGCCCTCAACACCTAAGCCCCAGCTAGGTCGACGAGTCGGCTGCCCAACGGATGGCATTGCCCAGAATCTTCCGGTAGTTGGAGTCGGCGTAGGTTTGTGGGCCGTCTCCGAACTGGAGATACACAACCGGCGAGTTTGGCTGTGAGTTTGTCCACGCGACCAGGTCACTTCCGGGCGGGTGCGTCCAACCCTTACGGCTGTTCCTTTCGCCGCGAATCGCTCGGTCGGCTGAATAGAAGCCATCGGCTTCGAACCGGTGACTACTACGCAGCAGGGGCACCACGGTGTCCTCGAATACGGGGTAGAGGTACACCTCGTCAGTAATGGAGAACACCGGGTCGATGCCGGCACACACCGGATGATCGGGAGCGACGACCTGGATCTCGTGGGTCACATCGTGCCGATAGCCCGAGTCCGGATAAGCAACACCTCGGAGTTCGGCGGGCTGATAGTGGAACCGGCCGCCGACGATATCGGCATAGCCCGGCCACGTGGGCCAACCGGCGACGGCGTGATGCAAGAACACCATGCCTTTGCCATCATCGAGCAGCTGCTGAAACTTCTGCTGGTAGCCGGGTGGCGGATCGAAGAAACGCACCGGAGGCTCGACATCTCTACCTTCCGCGCTCCTCCCCGTGAACTCGATACCCGGCATGTCGTACATCACGAACACATCGAACTCTGCAGCCTGGGCCGGTTCAACTAGCTCGACCGCCTCAGGATGTTCGATATGGGTCCACGTTACGCCGTCAAGATGGTCGAACACCGCAAGGAACGCCTCTTGATCGAACGGGTGTCCTTTGCTCAGAACGGCAACCCGGATGTCACTGGCCACCGAATCCTCCGTTCGTTATCGGTGTCGGTTTGCCGGCGAGTAGTCTCTGGCTACTCAAGAATTGACCGACCGGTTAGTTTCTTGGGCGAAGTGTAGAACACGTCCCGCAACACCCCAGAACAACATCACCGCAACAGAGAAACGGATTACCCACGTGAAAGTCGGCATCAACCTCCCAGCACAGTTTCCAATGGACAGCACCAACATGATGCTTCCGGTGTACGAGGAGATGGGGGCCGACTCCTACTGGGCACCCGACCACATCCTCGGCGTGTTTCACCCGGCCCTTTGGAGCGAAACCCCACTGTCCGCTATGGCCGCCGATCCCGACGCCTTCTATGACCCGTTCGTCTACGGCGCCGTCGTCGGCACTATGACTGACAAGCCCTTTGGTATCTCGGTTACCGACAGCACCCGTCGCCGCGCCGCCGACCTGGCCCGCACCGCCCTGAGCCTCAACGATCTCAACCCGGGCGGGTTTATCCTCGGAATCGGATCGGGCGAAGCCGAGAGCATCACCCCATTCGGCTATCCGTTTGAGAAGCCGGTTGGCATCCTCGAAGAGTGTCTTATCGAACTGCGGTCGCTGCTCGACGAGGGCACCATGCCCGGTAACCCGGTCGGACGAATGGGTCTCCCGCTCGAAGCCGAGGGCCGCGGCAAGCCCGAAGTTTGGGTAGCCGGCCACGGCCCCCGCATGCTCCGTCTCACCGGCGAATATGGTGACGGATGGATCCCGGCGTGGGGAATGTCGGCCGACGAATACGGTCAGAAGCTAAGCGCTGTCGCCGAGGCGGCCGCCGGGGTTGGTCGTCCAACACCCACCGCTTCCATGCTGCCCTTCACCCTCTTCGCCGAAAGTCAGGACCGAGCCGAAGAAATGTTCGACGCCGAACCGTTGGGCAAGCTGTTCGGCTTGTTCGCCATGGGCAGCGTTTGGGAGAAGCACGGACTCGAGCACCCTCTCGGCAACGACTCGAAGGGCTTCATCGACGTCATCATCCACGACCTCGACCCCGACATGTTGCGCGACATCGCTCCCACCATTCCCTTCGACATGGTGAAAGAGGTGCTCTTTGTCGGCAATGCCGAAGAGCTGGCAACCCAGTTCGAGGACTACGCCAAAGCCGGACTCGAGTACATCGTGATGGCCAACATCACCGGCGTGGTCGGCGGCATGGACGAGATCATGGCCCGAGGCGCCGATCTACCCGAACTCATGAGCGTCCTCCGCGAACTCTAAGTCGCGACCGTCGCACACAACCTGGAGGCCGCGCGACACTCGTGTCTGACACCAGTGTCAGGTTGCCTAGGGCTGGAAGGCGGTTTCGCTTTCGGCGAGTACCTCGCGGTAGTCGTCGAGTTCTTCGGCGTTCACCAACTTGTCGACGAAACCGTGGAACCGTTGCCCACCCGCTTCGTTTCGGCCAAACATCACCGTTGACTTTGCCCCGGTCTTTAGCGCCTGCTGAATTCGTTTCCCCGTGAAGTAATCCTCGTCGCGCACAACATGAAGCAGAAACTCCATTTGTTTGGCGATGGTCTTTTCGAGTTCGGGGGTGGGCTCGAAGGTTGCCAGGAAATGCTGCGTCGTTACCGATGAGTCGGCGTCAGCGCCCGGGAAAAGCTGCGACACCATGAACATCGGGCCGCCGCCTTCTACATCGAATCGTGCGATGGAGATATGGGGGAAGATCGTCCACACGCCGCTGTTGATTCGCCGCAATGACCAGTCCTCCTCGGGCGTGTCGGCCCAATCGAGGATGCGATGGTCGGGCGAGGTAACCCGCTGGTGCGGACCCCATGCGTCGTAAATGGCCTTGTTGCTGTAGTCGGGGCCAAAGGTGTTCTTGTGCAGAATCGGCAGGTGGTAGAAGTCGAGATAGCCGTCGTAGGCCACCTTCCACCCGGGACCTTCAACCGATTGGCTGCCGACGACCCGGCAGTCAGACAAACCTAGGGTTTCAAGCATTTCGCCATAGCCACAGAGGTAGTCGTCGAGATGGAGCTCGACGCCGGGAGTGATACTGCCGAAGATGATGCCGGCTCGTTCTTCGCAAGCAAGCGCAGTGAGGCCGTGGCAGTCAGGGTCGATATCGCCAAACTCTTCGCGGTCGAGAATGCCGACCAGGGCACCTTCGGAGTCGTAGCTCCACGCATGGTACGGACACGTAAAGCGTCGGGTGGTGCCGGTTCCCTCGGGCATGATCATGGCGCCGCGATGGCTGCACATATTCACGAATGATCGAACTACACCGTCGGCGCTGCGAGTGAGCAACACCGGCACGCCCGCTACCTCGAGCGACTTGTAGGCACCGGGCTCGGCCAACTCGGCACTGAATCCGAGGGTAAGCGGCACTCGCTTGAAGATTCGTTCGATCTCAAGCTGCCACCGTTGGGGGTCGACATAATTCGACGCTGGCACTTCGCCGACCGAGTCGGCTTGCGGCACGGTTCCGGCCCTGGCGTGCGCGATGGTTCGGTGGGCGAGTTTTACAAGCACTTCACGACTCATAGGACACCTGCGCGTTCGTTTGAGATTTGGCTACTTACTGTCGGCGTTCGACATGCGGTGGTTGGCCACGATCGGCCCGGCAACCCAGCCGCACAGCTGCGGGTCGCAGGATCGAAGTTTGCCCGAAATCCACTGGCCTTCGTGGGTGAACACGCCTTCTTTGTCGCCATCGGTGACCTTGATCTGGCCATCGCCGTGACGTTCGTAGAGTGCCTTGGAAAAGGGGTGATAGATGCCAGCGGGCATTACGCATCACCCTCGGGGCCTTCAACCCACTCGCCCAACAACTTGTGCAGCCAGCGAACTTTGGACTCCTGGTAGACACTGAGGGTCACGCCCGGCTTGTGGGTGGCTTCGAGACCGCGCTGCACCTTCGCCATATTGAACAGGTCTTGGTTGAAGACCTTGCCAAGCATGCCGAGCTCTTCGGCGTCGGTGAACGACTCGTGCTCTTCGAGCCAATGAATCGGTGCCGGTGCCGGCTTCTCGCCCAGAAACGGCGCAAGGAAGATGCATTCCATGATGCACGACCGGTGATCGTCGCCGTTGGGGCGGAACCGGTAGACGATGCGGTTGAACGCACCCCACGGATGGAAGTTTGGGAACACCGTGTAATCGATGCTGTCCATCATTTCGGCGTCGGAGATTCGGTCGACCCAATCGCCAGCGAACTCGCGCCATCGCGCCCGTGACCCTTCCGCGCCAATGGCCCGCATCGACTGCTCTTCATCGACGCTGAGCGGGGCATCCATGTCGTGGCGAACGTCCATCATCGCCCGCATCATCTCGTTCTGGGTTGGGGTCCAGTCGAGGTTGGGGCTTGGGGTACCACCGGCGGTGATGACCCGAGAGAAGTTGTCCCAGATATCGACCTGGCTGTTGGTGTCGCCGAGGTACGGCATGATCTGCGGGTGGGTGGCGTTGACGTGATACGCCTCGCAGAATGCCTCCTGCGCGATTTTCCAGTTGCACTCGATGACCTTGGCAATGTGGGCCTGCTTATAGCGATTGCCGAGATCCCACACCTCGAACTGTTCGATGATGCCGCCGAGAAAATCTTCGAGCGGCTCGGCATTGAGGTCGGGGTTGATCATCACGAACCCGGCCCACACACCCACCTTGATCTCGGGAAGCTTGAACGATTCCGCTTCGACGTGAGGGAAATCCCAGTCGGCCGGCACGTCTTGCAGCTCGCCGTTGAGTTTCCAGGCAAAGCCGTGGAACGGGCAGCGAATCTCGCTGCACTGACCGTCGTACTCTTTGAGGAGTCGACCGCGATGCAGGCAGGCATTGGGATAGGCCTTGATCTCGTCGGGAGCGGTGCGCATAACCAGGTACGAAGACCGAACGATCTCGTAGATGTAGTAGTCGCCGACCTCGGGGATTTCGTCTTCGCGGCATGCGAACTGCCAGACCCGGCTCCAGAGGTTCGCGACCTCTTTGTCGTGCCATTCACGCGATGTGTAGCGGTCGTGGGAGATATCTTCGGTCCCAAGAAATACCGGCGCTTCTAGACGAAGAACATCGGGGACCTCATGGGTATCGGTATCGAGCAGCTCCTGATAGCTCAATCCTGGTGATTTCGGAATCGAGTCTTGGGTTGCGCTCATCGGAACTCCTTACTTGCCCGTGCCCGGGTTGCCAGATTGCCGGTCCGACCCCATCGGGGTATGACCCTCAAATTAACCGGCTGGTTAATTTCCTGCAAAGGCGTGTGGAGGACCGTCCGTAACTCGAGCTAGCCGCGTGGAATCCAGCTGCCATGGAACCCCGTGGGAACGCGCTGAGGAATCGCGATGGTCGCAAGGGGATCGGCCGCCATATTCGATGCATCGAGGATGGCTAAGTACGACGTGTCGGTATCGGCCGCATGCACAAAGGTCATCAGGTAACCGTCGTCGCCGTTGGTGGCGCCCTCGGCCGGAGCAAACACCGGCTCGCCCGGCGTGTGACCGATCGGAAAGTGATGGCTGCTCTTCGTGGCACCGTCGACAAAGTCGTATTTGTTGAGTTCGCCAGCTCCGTTCTCGGCGATGGCCATCGTGTAGCCGTAGCGGCCATCGAACCCGGCGTCGGCGTCGGCAACCCGGGGAAACTCCGACGGCATATCGTCGAGCAACGCTTCGGAAACTCCGCCGGTGGCGCGGTTGAGCCGCCACTCGTAGAGGCGGGGTGAGTCCTCGGGGTTTGGCTCACCGTCCATCGCGATATCGGAGTCGCCTTCCCACATCTTCGGGGTCCGGCAGCCCCGAACGACGACCTCATCGCCGTCATCGAATGCGTTGAGCGTGTGAAAGACGAAGCAGTCTTCAACCTCGAACCACTGGATCTGATCGGCGGTACCTTCTCGGGGAAGCACACCCATCTTGGCTCCGTAGTCGGGGTCCCAGCGGAACGGCATGCCGCCCTGCATCGCCAACTCAAGGTTGAACAACACCGGAAGGTCCATGGCGATGATGTGGTTGCGACTTACCGCAAAGTCGTGGCTCATCGATGGGCCGCGCACGTCGATTTGGGTCGACTGCACGAGTTCGCCGGCAGCGGTGGCTCGGTAGTACGTAAAGTGCGGCTCGGCGGCGTAATCCATACCGAAAAACAACAGCTCGCCGGTTTCGGGGCAGATCTTGGGATGAGCGGTCATGGCTGTGGTGAGTTTGCCGTCGTAGGTGAACGGGCCAACCGTGTCGAGCTCGCCGTCGAGTTCGTAGGGGAAGGCGCCCTCTTCAAGCGCAAGGATCTTGCCGCCGTGGCCAATGACATGGGTGTTCGCAGCCGACACCGAAAGGTCGAAGGTAAAGGTCTCGAGGTCGAGTGCAAGCTCGGTACGGTCGGCGCCTGGGTTGTCGAACATGGGCGTGCGTACGTAGCGGTTGCGATACCAGTTGGCCTTACCATCGGAAAGGTCGAGCCCGTGGATCATGCCATCGCCGATAAACCAGTGAAGCGACCAGCCGGTTTGTGGGTTGGCGCCGTTTCGAAAGAACTTGCCATTGAGGTCGGTAGGGATTGCGCCCGTGACTTCCAGGTCGGTCACGGTGAGCTCTTGGGTAATAGGCGCGTTGTTGTCACGGAGATGCCACGGTGTGGCCTTGTCGAATCGGTCAAGCTTGGTTGGTACGGTCGCAGACATCAGTTCCCCCGAAGTGGTGATTTCGTGCCAGCATAACCACAGCCGTGCCACAGGCCAGAAAGTCCAATGGGCCAGACCGAACGCACGCTGGGGGAAGACAACCGTGAAAGCACTACGAGTTCTGAGCGCACTCATCGCCTTCGTGCTGCTCGCCGCCGCCTGCAGTGAACCGCTTGAAGAAGAGTCGTCAGGATCGACCGAAGCCCCCGATGTAAGCGTCCCGGCCGACACCGAACCGCCCACAGATACCTCCGCTCCGGCCGACGACACTCCCGAATCTGACCCCTCCGGCGAAGATGTCGAACCAACCAACGACGGCTCGGTGGTTTTTCAATCCGCTGGTCAGGACTGGACGTTCGGAACCGTTCCCGCCAACGCGACTCCAGCCGATGACTCGCTCGAGCCGGTCAAGATCGGCATGATCAATCAGGAAAACACACCGCTCGGCTCCTTCCCTGAGATGCGGGGCGCCGCCCAGGCAGCGGTTGCGTTCATCAACGCCGAGTTGGGCGGTGTCGGTGGTCGCCCAATCGAACTCAGTACCTGCATCACCAGCTTCTCGGTTGAGCAATCCCAGGCCTGCGCCCAGGAGATGGTGAACGAAGATGTTGTGGCAATTGCGGGAGGCATCGACGTTACCTCCAACGGGTCGATACCCATCCTCGAACAAAATGGCATCCCGATCTTCGGCGGAATTCCCGCCAACCTGGTCGAGCAGCAGTCGTCGATCAACTTCTTCCTGTCGGGCGGTGGCGCCGGTGGCGCCGCGGCATTCATGGCCCATGCCGCCGAGAACGGGGCCGAAACCGTCGTTCTTGCCTACGGTGAGTTCGAGTCGTTCGAGGTCGCCGCCCGCGACTACGCCGGCGAGGTCGGGAAATCACTCGGCATGAACGTGGAACTGGTGTCGTTCCCCATTATCGGAGCCGACTTCCTGCCGGTGCTCACCACAGCCGACCAGGTCGATGCCGACGCGCTTATCGTTCTCGCCGCCGACACGGCGTGCATCCCGCTGATGGAGGGAAAGGCGCAGCTCGAGCTGAAAGCCACGTTGTATCTCACCGGAGGTTGCGCAGCCGACACCATCGTCGAAGCGGCTGGCGACAACATCCGCGGCGTGGTGTTTAACTCTGAGGGGCCCATCGATCCCGACGACCCCGAGGGTGCCATCTATACCGCTGTAGTCGACAAATACGCCGTCGATCCCGCGGGCGGAGCGGGAACCGTTGGATTTCGGAGCGTCATGAATCTGTACTCGATCCTGGTCGAGCTCGGACCCGACAACGTGACGTCGGAAGGGATTATCGAACTCGCCTCATCGGCCGTCGACCGTCGATCGTTCTGGGGTCATCCCTACACCTGCGACGGCCAACGGGTGCCGGGATTCCCGGCGCTGTGCGCCCCCGAGCAGGTGCTGTTCAGCATTGAGCCGGGTGAGCTTCCCATCGCCGTTTCTGACTGGATCCAAACCGACGACCTGTTCCAGGAAGCACTCGGCAGCTAGGCGTTGCCGCCAGCAGTCGGGATCACCTCGTGAACCATCTGACCTTCCTTATCCTCGGCCTCGGCTCGGGGGCCGTAATTGCGTTGCTTGCTATCGGTATCGTCATCGCGAACCGTGCCAGCCAGGTGGTGAACTTCGCCCATGCGGGACTCGGGATGTACATCGCGTTCGTGTACTACGAGTTCCGCTCCACGGGCGATGTCGTGCTGCCGATCCTGGGTCTCCCCGCCCGGGTCGGCCTAGTGGCCCGGCCCACGGTTTCGACGGCAATGGTCGTGGCGCTGACTCTTGCTGCCCTCATCGGCGCAGCGCTCTATCTGTTTGTTTTCCGGTATCTGCGCCACGCGCCACCGCTAGCCCGGGTGGTGGCGTCGCTTGGTCTGCTGCTCTACTTCATCGCCATCGTGGGCTTGCGCTTCGGCAGCACCGGCGCAGCAGCGATGGTGATCGAGGGGCCATTGCCCACCGACCTCGTGACCATCGGCGATCTTCGCGTGCCCGCCGACCGTTACTTGCTGGCAGCGATCGCGGTTGCCATCACCTTCGTTCTGATGGCCATCAACCGGTGGACCCGATTCGGCCTAGCCACCAGCGCAGTTGCCGAGAACGAACGGGGTGCGGTCCTCATGGGTATCTCGCCGAACACCATCGGTATCGCCAACTGGATCCTCGCATCGGTGCTGGCTGGCCTCTCGGTCATCCTTGCGGCCCCGATCATTCGGCTCGACCCATCCACCACCAGCCTGCTCATCGTTCCCGCCATCGCTGCGGCGCTGCCGGGAAAGCTCAACTCGTTGCCCATTGCGCTGGCCGCCGGTCTCGCTATCGGCATGGCCCAGTCAGAGCTGCTCAACCTTCAACGCGAGTGGGAATGGCTTCCCAACGTTGGCCTGCAACAAGGTGTCCCCTTCCTTGTTGTGCTGCTGACGCTCTGGTTCGGCGGTGGCGTGATGACCCGGCGCGATGAAGTGCTTTCGAGTGGGCTCCCGCGGGTTGGGTCAGGAACCCTGACACCCGCTGTCGCACTGGTTACGGGCGCTATCGCCGTCGCCGCCACGATGCTGGTGGGATCCGAGTGGCGCACGGGCATCATCGTGTCAGCCATCGCCACCATCACGGCGCTTTCCATCGTTGTGCTCACCGGTTATGTCGGGCAGATTTCGCTGGCGATCTACGCCATCGCCGGAATCGCTGCGTTTTCCACCGTCCGGTTCTCCGACAACTGGAACATTCCGTTTCCTCTAGCCCCACTGCTGGGTATCGCCGTTGCGGTTGCCGCCGGTCAGATCGCCACCCTTCCCGCCATCCGGATCCGAGGCCTCAACCTGGCGATCGCCACCCTTGCCGCGGCGGTAGCGGTAGAAGAATTGGTGTTCAAGCTCGGCTGGTTCACCGGCGGTCTCGCTGGCTCAACCGTCGAGCCACCCCGGCTCTTCGGCATCGACTTCGGCGTTGCTGCCGTCGGCGATGCGTTTCCCCGAAAGACCTTCGGGGTTGCGGTCATCGTGGTTGCCGTAGTGCTGATGATCCTTGTCGCCAACGTTCGCCAAGGCGTGGTGGGGAGGCGCTGGCTTGCGGTGCGGTCGAACGAACGGGCAGCTGCAAGCGCGGGCATAAACGTTGCCCAGACCAAGCTTGCTGCCGCGGCCATCTCGAGTTGTTTGGCCGGAATCGGCGGCGTGTTTTTGGCCTACCAACGCCAGATCGTGAGTGTTGGTTCGTTCGTGGTGTTTGCCTCGCTGGTAGCAGTGGCGCTTGCTTATCTTGCTGGAATTACCTCCCCGGTGGGCGCACTCATCGCCGGCATCCTTGCCGCCGGAGGCGTACTAACGGTTGGCCTCAACCAACTCAGCGATGGCGCAAGTGACTATCAGTTCGCCGTGAGCGGCTTGTTCCTTGTGGCAGCTGCGGTCCGCGTACCCCGCGGCATCACCGGCATCTTCACCCCAAACTGACACTCGTGTCTGACACCTGTGTCACGTTCTTATATTCGCGACACTCGTGTCTGACACCTGTGTCGCGTTCGGTTAGGCGGTGAAGAAGTCGGCTCTTGCGGTGCGGGTGTCGTCGTACACCGGCTCGGAAAGGTCGCAGCGGTACTTGTTGTTGTCGGCGCCGATCATGCCGAAACTCCCCAACATGTCGCGCATACCGAAGTAGTTCTCGTGATGGAAGTGTGCGGCAAGTGATGCTTCGTCGTCCCATAGCTCATACACCTGTACCCGGTTGTCCACGCAGGGGTCAGCAGCGAAGCAGTATGCCGCGCATCCTGGTTCGTCATCGCGGGTGGCCTGTTGCAGCGCCTTCGACGCCTCGACTGCGCTATCGCGTCCTTCCTGGTCGGTGAAGTCGATGTATCCGGCGATGATGATCATGTGTGAAAGCCCTGTCTGGTTGCAGTCTGGACGAACCGCTTAGTGAACGGTTGTGCTCAAACTAACCAATCGGTCAATATGTTCCAAAGGCCGGACGCTCGCTCTGGTCGAAGGGGAGCTGCTGCCATGAAACCAACGCCACTTGCCGACGTCGTTTGCCCGTTTAGCCACAGCCCACTGGATCCAAAGGTGCAGGATAACCCATGGGAGTTCTATGCCGAGGCGCATGCATCGTGCCCGGTTGTACCGGTACCAGAGGTCGGTGGCGTGATGGTCACCAAGTACGACGATGTTCGCTTCGTGCTCACCAATCCCGATCTCTTTTCCAGCAGTGGCCGTGGCAGCGGAACGAAGAAGGGCATCCAGGTCGAGAAGGCGCAGCGCCACGAGGAGATCATGCGCGAACGGGGTTGGGGCCACGTCGAAACCCTTCAGCGCACCGACCCGCCAATCCATACCGACTATCGCCGTCGCCTCAACCGAGTGTTTACGCCACGCCGCGTGCGCGACATGACCGAACACATCGACGAGGTCACCAATCAGCTCATCGATGCGGTGTTCGAACGCGAACTCACCGGCGGCGCGACGAGCGGCCAGACCGAGTTCGTCGACGACTTCGCGATGCCACTACCCGGCATCATCATCGCCGAGTCCCTGGGACTCGACCGTTCTGAGATTCGACGTTTCAAACGCTGGGCCGACGCCATGCTGGCACTGGCGATGCGCCCTCTCACCGAAGAAGAGATGATCGAAGCGGCCGAAGTCGAGCTTGAAGCACAGCATCATCTCGCCGCCGAATTCGAGAAGCGGCGCCAGGAACCCACCGACGATCTCATCTCCGCTCTCGTGAACTCGCATGGCGAGAACGACGAACCGCTGTCGATGCACGAGCTCCAGAACCTGATGCATCAGCTCATTACCGGCGGCTTCGAGACAACCACCAACGCCCTCAACCACAGCCTTTGGCTTCTCACCCGCTATCCGGATGTGCAGCAACGACTCCGCGACGACACGTCGCTGCTTCCGGCCTTCATTGAAGAGTCGTTGCGGTTCGAGAGTCCTGTGCAGGGCCTAGCCCGCCGGACGACTCAAGACGTGGAGATCAGCGGCGTGCTGGTTCCCGAAGACACGATGGTTTTTGTCCGGTACGGCGCAGCCAACCGCGACGATGAAGCATTTGACGACGCGAACCACTTCAACCTCGACCGGGTCGACGCCAACCAACACGTTGCCTTCGGACTTGGAGCCCATTTCTGCGTTGGTGCTGCTTTGGCGCGACAAGAGCTCGTTAGCGGAATCGGGGCCTGGCTCGAGCGCACCACCAACATCGAACTCGCTCGCCCCTTCGAGGGTCCAGTGCACGAGCCCAGCATGTTTTTGCTGCCGATGATTGAACTGCCGCTGCAGTTCCACGTGTAGGTTCGGCCACCATGCACGCAGCGCTCATCACCGGCAAGGAAACCGTCGACATCAAGGAGTTCGACGACCCGACACCGGGTCCACACAGCGCGGTTGTCGAAATCGCCTTCTGCGGTATCTGCGGTACCGACATTCATGCCTTCCAGAGTGGCAAGGACTACAACCCGGCAATCTGCGGCCACGAATGGTCGGGCACGGTCTCGGCCATCGGCGCCGACGTGCGCAAGCTCAGCGAAGGCGACCGAGTTGTTGTTGCGGTTCCGCCACCTTGTGGGAGGTGTCGGCCATGTCGCGCCGGCCAGACCGCCACCTGTTCAGCGGTGCTCGCGGTAGCCACTGGCCGCGACCCGCTTGCGCCGATTCATGGCGGGTTCGCCCCTCGCATCGCAGTGGGGGCATCAAGACTAGTGAAGACCGACGCCGGGATCACCGACGAGCAGGCTGCTCAGGTCGAGCCGGTCACCGTCGCACTCCACGCCGTGCGCAAGTCTGGTATCCGTCTCGGCGACATAGCCGTTGTCCAGGGCGCAGGACCGATCGGCCTCACCACACTCCAGTGGGTGAAAGCAGCGGGTGCGGGCAAAGTCATCGTCGTTGAACCCAACGAGGCCCGACGTGCTCTTGCCATCGAGCTCGGCGCGACGATTTCAACCACGCCCGAAGAGGTCGGAGACATCGTCGCCGAAGAAACGAAGGGCCTCGGGGCCGACATTGTGTACGAGTGCGTCGGGCGACCACAGACGATTCAGTCGGCGGTCGACCTCGCCCGCCGCGGCGGCTCGATGTGCCTCATCGGTCTCGCCGACTCAAACGCCGAGATCACCCCCCACGTCTGGCTGGTGAAAGAGATCAACCTGTCGGCCGCTCTCGCCTACTCACACGAAGAGTTCGAGATGGCCATGGGCATGATGGCCGATGGCCGGATCCGCGTGGAACCAATGCACTCAGCCACCACCAATCTCGAAGGTCTGCGTGACGCGCTCGCCGACCTAGGCAGCGGCACGAGCGAGGAAATCAAAGTCCTCGTCAACCCGAACACCTAAACCAGATTTCGCAAATTTGGACATTTATACCTGGCACCAAAACCCCCAAAAGGTGCCAGGTACCAAACCGGGGTCAAGGTGCCAGGTACCAAACAGCCCAATAGTGCCAGGAGGGTCAGCGGTTAGGTGGGTTGTGGGTGTTGTTGTGGTCGACTAGCCGGCTGGTTATGAGGAATGTTGTTGCGAGGCAGAGCGCGGCGTGTCGGTGGATGTTTTTTCGGTCGGTGTTGTTGGCGAGTTGCCG
>CALJDK010000017.1 GCA_938023735.1 uncultured Acidimicrobiales bacterium | reverse complement strand
CCTGGTCTGACCCCTGGTCTGACCCCTGGTCTGACCCCTGGTCTGACCCCTGGTCTGACCCCTGGTCTGACCCCTGGTCTGACCCCTGGTCTGACCCCTGGTCTGACCCCTGGTCTGACCCCTGGTCTGACCCCTGAATGTGCGGAGTCTAGGCGGTCTTCTCTTTGGCGTGGGCGGTTGCTGCTTTGGCGAGGTTTCGTAGTTCGGCACGTTCTTCAGGGTTGAGAACCTCGAAGTCTGGGGCGTGGAGAGCGTCGGTTGCGGCTTCGACATTGCTGCGAGCATCGGCAAGTGTGGACACGTCGGGGTACGGCTTTGGCCAACCGAAGAACTCGGCGTTCCACTCGCCGGCTGGGCCCGAGAGAATCGCTTCAAGTGGTCCCATGCCAGCGGCCTGCACCGCAACCGTATGGCGACCGAACCGCAGCTCGCGCATGGTCTGGCAGAGCTGAAACGTGCGGCCGGGCCCAACAGCGGGAAGGGGCTGATCTCGCCAGCCCACAAACACTGCGGCTCCATGTGGGCTGGCCGCGTCGACCACGCGTTCGCACAATTCGCCGAGGCGTTCGGTACCGTCGAAGCCGTCGAGCGCGCGCTGGCCCCACGCCTCGCAGATGTCGCGGTAGATCGATGCGCCTTCCGACGGAGTCATTACGGCCCGGCCGTCGCGAACGGCGGCGGCAAGCATGGTGGGCTCCCAGAAATAGGCAGCGGCAACAACATTGTCGACCGGGCAGTCGCCCAGAACGCCGAGCCGGCCAATGGCGTAGCCGGGAATACCGTCGGGCATTCCGCGCTCGGACGCTGTTTCGGTGGTCGAAGATGCCATCAGCCAACTCATCGCCAACATGCCGATCGATCCACGCATACTGCGAGCAACTTGGGTGGTTTCCATCCGATCAGCCTCCGAAAGTCGGCAGCCAGCTGGCGATGGCTTCGCCGATCTCGTCCGGACTGTCTTCTTGTAGGAAGTGGATACCGGGCACGGTGACCTCGGTTTGATTGGGCCAGCTGCGGCAGAAGTCGCGCTGCGGGCCAGTAAGGATGGTGCCGGGGTCGGCATTGATAAACAGCTTCGGCAGGTCCGAGGTGGACAGCCAATCGGCGTAGGCCTGCACGATCTCGACCACGTCGGCCGGTTCTCCACCGAGGGGTATCTGGCGTGGCCAGGTAAGCGTCGGACGTCGGTCGGCGGGCTCGACAAAAGCCCTGCGGTACTCGTTCATCTCTTCGTCGCTGAGCGTGCGGATGATTGAGGCCGGCAGGATGGCCTCGACGAAGAGGTTCTTGGTGATGACGATTTCCTCGCCTGCATCGCTGCGCATGGCCTGAAAGATGTCGCGAGCGGATTCGGGCCATTCCTCCCAGGTGACCGGCCGAACGATGGCCTCCATGTAACAGATGCCGGCGACCCGGTCACGGTTTCGGTTGGCCCAGTCAAAGCCGAGCGCCGAGCCCCAGTCGTGGATCACCAGCGTCACGTTGCTGCCCAAATCGAGTTGGTCGAGCAGGCCATCGAGGTATTCGCGGTGCTCGACAAAGGTGTAGGAGTCGGGGCCCTGATCATCGAGTTTGTCGGAGTCGCCCTGGCCAATGAGGTCCGGCACGATGCAGCGGTTGGTCGTCGAAACATGAGGCACGATGTCGCGCCACAAGTACGACGACGTGGGGTTGCCGTGGAGAAACACCACCGGGTCGCCGTCGCCGACATCGTGATACGCCATCTGCTTGCCGTTGACGGTCTTGAACTGCTTGGTCAGTGGTTCGATGCTCATCCCGGGAGCTTGCTTTGAGCGGCGCTCTTGCGTCAACCTGCTGGCACAATCTCTCGAAAGAAAGCCCACCACCATGTCCGACAGCTCCATCCAGCCCGTGTACTTCATCGCTCACTTCACCGTCGACGACGCGGAGGTGTATCACCAGTACGAGAAGGGGTTCTTCCCGGTACTCAAACCAAGTGGCGCCAAGTTCCTCACCTTTGACGACAACGCCACGGTTCTTGAAGGCGAGCGCGCCGAGGGTCGGACGGTCATCATCGAATTCCCGTCCGAAGAAGCGTTAATGACGTGGTGGAACTCGCCCGAGTACGTCGAGCTCGCCAAGCTTCGTCACGCAGGGACCACGACCCACTCGGTGAGCGTGGTGCATTCGCTGCCGCCTCGCTAGCGGTACACGGCGTCTGGTGTTCCGAACATTCCCTCCTCGATGGCGAGCCCGAGTCCCGGACCGCCTTCGGGGAGGGTAACGAATCCGCTATCGAGTCGAGGCCCGTTGTTCTCGTCGTAGTGCTGCTGGTGATACGGGTGGGCGATCCACGCGCCTCGACTGAATTGGGGAACCAGCGTGGCGCCAAGGGCAACCGAAGCTGCCGCGATGATGTCGCCGCCCCAGGCATCGTCGCTACTCATCGGAACTCGGGCGTCCATACAGAGGTCGCGCACCGCCCTCATCGGGGTCAGCCCGCCGAGGCGGGTGAGCTTCAGTCCGAATCCATCGGCAAGGCCGGACGAGATCATGCGGGCAATCGCCGCGAGCGAGGTTGCGTTCTCGTCGACCACGATGGGGTGTCGTCCCTGCGCCTTTACCTGATGAAGCTCTGCCTCGGTGGCGCAGGGTTGCTCCATCGACATTCGGATATCGGCGCATGCGTTGGACACCTGGATCGCCTCGACCGCTGTCCAGCCCCGATTGGTGTCGACGGCAAGGTCGGCGTGTGGGGGCAGCACGCCGGCAACCGCTCGAATGCTATCGATGTCGTGATGAATCGGTCGTCCGCCGGTCTTTAGCTGGAAGCGCGTATGGCCAGCGTCGAGCAGCTCCTGTGCCTCGGCTACCGCCTGCTCGGGAGTGCCGATGCCCACCACGTGATACGTGAGGACTCGATTGCCGCGAACGTCACCATCGGCCGACGGGCCGGTGTGGGCTCCACCGAGCAGGTCGACAACCGAACGGTTGAGCTTTTTGCCCGCAACGTCCCAGCAGGCGATATCGAGTGCGGCCTTACCAGCGGGGTGTCCGCTCATCGCCGCATGCATCGCCCCATTGACCACCTGGTGGCGTAGCGGGTCGAGGCCGAGGATCGCAGGTGCCAGGATGGCAAGCGATGCTCGAACTCCGTCGTTGTGTTCGGGCTGATACTGCGGGCTCGCCAGGCACGCCTCGCCGTACCCGGTGGTGCCGTCAGCGTCGACCAGTTCGACGACCGTGGATACCGCGGAGCCAACCGACGAGTTCGACATCGTGTAGCTGCGTTGGTTTTCGAGCGGCACCTGGAAGACCCGGATCTCGCGAATGCTCATCGTGGACGTCCCCAATCCGAAGCGCGTGCTGTTGCGGGCGGTTTTACACGATTGCCTGCACCGCCGACCAGTGCCAATCAGTGCCGACAGTTCCAATCGCTGCCGAGCTGGTGCGGGTCGGCGAGTCGTAACCTACGATCGGGCGATGATCTCACCGCTCAGCATGACCTACGCCGATGCGCGTGCCGCGTTTCTTGAAGCGGCTGCGAGCACGGGAGCACGAATCGAATCGTTCGTGCATCCAGTGTCGGGCATCGAGGACGAGGAGTTGGCGGTCGACGTGGCCGAGCTCGGACCCATCGACAACGACCGGGTCATCTTGGTGGTTTCGGGCGTCCATGGGGTCGAGGGGTATCTCGGTTCGGCGCTCCAGCGGCACCACTTGGAGACGTCGGGCGGTGCCCGTAGCGACGGCCCCGATGCGCCCGGTGCTGGCGAGCCCACACTTATTTTCATCCACGCACTCAATCCGTACGGGTTCTCCTGGGTTCGTCGTGTCAACGAAAACAACGTCGATCTCAACCGCAACTTTGTCGACTGGTCGAAACCTCGTCCAGGCAGCGAAGCATACGAGCCGTTGGCTGCCGATTTGGTTCCGTCATCGTGGTCCGAGGAGGACCAAGAACAGTCGCTCACGGCGCTGATGGCGGCGCTTCAGGAGATCGGCATGGAAGCATTCCAGCAAGCGGTGTCGGGCGGGCAGTATGAGTATCCGGACGGCGTCTTCTACGGCGGAACCGAACCGGTGTGGTCGCACACCTGGTTGCGCGAGTTCCTCGGTGCGCGGCTCGCCGACGTCGCGCACGCTGTGGTCGTCGACCTCCATACCGGCCTTGGTCCGTGGGGGTTCGGCGAGCTGATCAGTTCGGAATCGCCGGACAGTCCCACCTACCATCGCCAGCGTGAATGGTGGGGCGAGGTCACCTCCCACAAAGGCGGCGACAGCGTATCGGCCCCGCTTGAGGGTGACTGGCTTACTGCCGTTCCCGGGATGGCCCCCGACACCGAGATGACAGCCATTGCTATCGAGTACGGCACCGTCGATTCAGTGTCGGTTTTGCAGAGCCTTCGAGCCGATGCCGTGCTCCATGCAACCGGCGATCCCACCAGTCCCGACGCCGTGGCAATCCGCGACCAGGTTCGGGCAGCGTTCCTCGATGATGACCCCGAATGGCTCGAAAACTGTTGGACTCGCTACCGGTCGGTAGTGAGCACGGCCGCTGAGCGCCTGAGCGATTGATCCGGGCCCAGCTGAAAGGCAGGAATCCGCCAGCTTCGATGCGACCATCGGCCCTACACTCAGCCCATGACGACTCTTGAGGTTCTTGGCACCTGCCATCACGATTGTCCCGATAGCTGCGGCTGGATCGCCACGTCGATCGATGGCGTTCTCGATTCGGTAAAGGGCAATCCGAACCACCCGTACTCCAAGGGCGAGCTGTGTCCGAAGGTCACCAAATTTGTTGGCCGAGTCAACCACGCCGACCGACTGTTGAAGCCGTTGATCCGAACCGGTTCGAAAGGCAGCGGCGAGTTCCGGGAGGCAACGTGGGATGAAGCTTTGGCTGCAGTGGTCAGCGAGTTCAACCGGGTTCGAGAGACCTTCGGCGGTGAGGCGATCTTGCCGTGGTGGTCGGCCGGCACCCAAGGTTTGATCCAGAACACCGCCACCAGCAACGCTTTGTTCGCACTGCTGGGGTCGAGCAAGCAGTACGGAAGCGTCTGTGGCGCGGCATCGGGTTTCGGAATGGCGACGGTGTACGGCGACGCACTCGGGAGCGATCCGTTGCAGGCGGAACACTCCGATCAGATCATCTTGTGGGGCACCAACACCCGGCTCACCAACCGTCATCTGTGGCCCACTATCCAGCAGGCACAGAAGCGGGGTGCCAAGGTGATTGTGATCGACCCCATCAAAACCATCACCGCCGACAAAGCCGATCAACACATCCAGCCGCTTCCGGGCACCGACGTCGCAATCCTGTTGGCCATCATCAATGTGCTGATCGCCGAAGACTTCGTCGATCACGAGTACATTGCCGCGCACGCGTTGGGGTTCGACGAGCTCGCCGCCCACGTAGTCGACAACACGCCCGAATGGGCGGCGCCGTTTTGCGGCCTGGAACCAGCTGTAATCCGAGATCTGGCCCGGTCGATCGGCTCGATACCGGCCACGATGATCCGCGGACTCATCGGCGTCGAGCACCATTTCAGTGGGCCAACGATGTACCGGCTGTCGGCCATGATCCCGGTGCTTACCGGATCACACAAAACCCTCGGCGGCGGCTTTGCCCGAAGCGTTGGGTCGTGGGCCGAGGTTGACGACGTCGACACCGGGGCAGTGGCGGGCCTTGCCTCCGTGGTGGCACCCGAAGCTGGCGATCGTCGCTCGCTGCGTCAGCCGGCGCTAGGGGAGAGCCTAACCAAACTCGACGACCCCATCCATGCACTCTTTCTCTGGAACGGCAACCCGATCTTGAGCATGCCCGACTCGGCAGCGGTGCGCCGAGGTCTCGAGCGAGACGATCTGTTCACCGTTGTTAGCGAGCAGTTCATGACCGACACCGCCCGCTACGCCGACGTGATATTTCCGGCCGCAATGGAAACCGAGATGATCGATGTCATGCCAGCGTGGGGGCATCTGTGGATTGGGTGGAACGAACCCGCAACCGCCCCCCTCGGCGACGCCGTGGCCAACACCGAACTGTTCCGGCGACTTGCCACAGCGTTTGGTTTCGACCATCCCGAGCTGCATCTGACCGATATCGAACAGGTACAGATGGGACTGGGCGACCATATCGACATCGACGCGCTTCGTCGCGATGGGTTTGTGCGGGTAACCAACTTTCCCGAGAATCATCTTCCCTATGCCGATGGTGGGTTCCCGACGCCGTCCGGGAAGGCCGAACTGGTGGCCGAATCTTTCGAGGCTGTTGGGGTTTCTCGGCTTCCCGAGTGGATCCCGGTTGCCGAAGGCCCGGGGAGTCCGCAGATGGATCAGTACCCGCTGTTTTTGCAAACGCCCAAGAAGGCCACCCGCTTTCTCAACACGTCCTACAGCGATCTTCCCGCCCACGCCGACCGCGAAACTCCACCCCATATCGAGCTCGATCAGGTCGACGCCGAAGTCCGTGGACTGGTGGCCGGCGACGTGGCGCGGGTCTTCAACGACCGGGCTTCGCTGGTGCTACCCGTCGCGATTTCTGATCGTCTTCGGCCGGGCGTGGTGAGTGTTCCGTGGGGATATGTCGACGCCGCCTACGGCGATGCTGCGGGTTCGGTGAACGATCTCACCAACGCTGCCGACACCGAGTTCGGCGCCGGATCGAACTACGGCGACACGCTAGTTCAGGTCGAACCGGTGTAGAACCAATCCATGGGATTCATCGGAGACGAGGTCAGCCTCGACGACACTACGTACGTTCATGAAACCGCGCATATCTACGGCACGGTGTCTATCGGCGCCGAGTCGTCGGTGTGGCCGCACGTGGTGATGCGCTGCGAAACCTACGAGGTGCGTATCGGCGACCGAACCAACGTTCAGGATTTCGTGATGATTCATGTCGGGACCTTTACGCCGACCATCGTGGGCGATGACTGCTCCATCACCCATCACGTCACGCTGCATGGGTGCACTATCGGCGACCGGTGCCTCATCGGCATCAACGCCACCATCATGGACGGCGTGGTCATCGGCGACAACTCTATCGTTGCCGGGCACTCCATCGTCACCGAAAACACTGAGTTCCCGCCCAATAGCGTCATCGCCGGGGTGCCAGCGAAGGTTGTTGCCACCCGCGACAACTCCGAGGGCAACGTGGTCAATGCGGCGTTCTACGTGCAGAACGCCAAGAACTACGCCCAGGGCGTCCACCGCATGACCGACGACCAACTCAAGGCCATGTTCGACTCCTAACCGCCACCTCGACACTCGTGTCTGACACCTGTGTCGCGTTTGGTGTGTGCTCGACACTCGTGTCTGGAAGCCGCGCGGATTGGGCTTCGCCCAATGTGCCGGCTTCTTGAAACTCAGCGGATGCCAAAATGTGCGCAAGCGCCTATCCGCTGAGTTTCCTGACACCTGTGTCGCGGTTACTGGTTGCCGAGGATTCGGGTTGGGTCGACGAGCATTGCTACCCGGCCGTCGTGCAGCATGGCCCGGTCGTACTCGTCCCAGTCGTCGTGGGTTCCGCCTGCGGCGGTGAAGATGTCACGAAGCAGAACGCGGAGGCCATCGGCGTCCACTGATTCCGGGAGGTCATCGGGACCAATGAGGTCGACCGGGCCGGTTACCGAAACCCAGTTCCACTCGCGGCGAGCCGTGATGGTCATCTGCGACCCTCGCCGGACATGACCGAGGCGGGCGGCGCCACCGACCGAAACCAGCGCCACGCAGTCGGCACCCGACACCGGGTGGCTTACCACGCCGCAGTTGGCGATGCTCGAAAGGACCCGGCCATCGGCCTGAGTCGTGCTGATGGTGGCAAGGCCGGTTTCGGTGGCCAGGAAGCTCTTGACGTCGTTCAAATCAGGCATGAGAGAAAACTAGCTGATGCGGAATTCTGGGTTCGGGCGTTGATGCCTGAAAGACTGTCGCCATGTCAGCCGGATTGCTCGCTCCGTATCGTGTCCTCGACCTCACCGATGGGCGAGCCGAGTTGGCAGCGTTCATCTTTGCCGGGTTCGGGGCAGATGTGATCAAGGTCGAACCTCCTGGCGGTGTCGACTCTCGCCAGCAGGGGCCGATGTGTGGCGATGACGCTGGGCCGCTCGCCAGCCTTCACTTTCAGGCCTACAACCGGGGCAAACGAAGTGTGGTTGTCGACCTCGACGACACCGCGGGCGAGAACGCCGGCAAACAAACGTTGTTGAACCTTGTCGCCACCGCCGATTTTGTCATCGAGAACGCCGGACCGGGGGTGATGGATGAGCGAGGATTGGGCTACGAAGCACTCTGCGCGGCCCGACCCGACCTGGTGTACGTGGCGTTGTCGCCCTTCGGACAGACCGGGCCGTACGCCGACCACCTCGCCACCGATATCACCCTGTCGGCGATGGGTGGACAGATGGCGCTCACCGGCGACCTCGACCGTCGCCCGGTGCGCATCACGGTCCCACAAACCTGGCATCACGCCGCCGCCGAAAGTGTGGTGGGAGCGCTGGTAGCCCACGAGCGTCGCCGACAAACGGGCGAGCCTCAATTCGTCGATATGGCGGTGCAGGCGGCGGTGTTTTGGACCGGTCTCAACGCCATGATTGCGCCGGCCATCGACGGCAAGAACATGGAGCGCACGGGCACCGAACTTGCGCTCAGCACCATCCACACCGAGCTCGTGCTTCCGAGCAGCGACGGTGAGGTCTGCCTGTTCCCGATTGGGCCAGTGCTGCGGGCGTTGGTCGAGTGGATGAGCGAGACCGGCCCAATCGCCCGCGAGTGGCTCGACGCCGAGGACTGGAAAACGTTCGAGCGGAGAACGCTCGATGGCGAGCCCACGGTTCACAGCTTCGAAGAGGTGAAGACAAAGATCGCTGAATTCACCTCGCATCTCACCAAGGCCGAACTGTTTGCCGGAGCGCTCGAACGCAATATCACCATCGTTCCGGTGAATACGGCGGCCGACACGGTGGCCATGGAGCACCTGGAGATTCGCGAATGCTGGGACGAGGTGCTTCTCGCAAGCGGCGAGTCGGTTCGGGCGCCGGGTGCGTTTGTGAAGATCTCGGGCGCCCCCGTCACGTGGCAACGTCCGGCGCCCCTCGTGGGCGAACATACCGACGAGGTTTTGGCTGGTCTCGAGTCTCGACCAACGGCTGGGCAACCCAGCGCGGTGCCGGCCAAGCCCAAAGGATCGCTGCCGCTCGAAGGCATCAAGGTTGCCGACTTCTCGTGGATCGGCGTCGGCCCCATAACGGCCAAGGCGCTGGCCGATCACGGGGCCACCGTTGTGCGGATTGAGAGCGAGACTCGACCCGACCGACTACGTCTGGTCGGCCCGTTCACCAACGGAGAGTTTGGGCCCAACCGGTGCCAGTTCTACGGCTCGTTCAACACTTCGAAAAAGGCGTTGCAGCTCGACCTGAAGCATCCGGTTGGGAACGATGTGGCGAAGAAGATGCTGGCGTGGTGCGACATCGCCCTCGACTCGTTCACCGCCGGAACGATGGGGCGCTTGGGTTTGGGTTACGACACCGCTAGCGAGCTCAACCCCAACATCATCATGGCCACCACCTGTCTGTTCGGGCAGTACGGTCCGGCGGCGCCGGTGGCCGGCTATGGCTATCATGCCGCTGCGATCAGCGGGTTCTATGAGATGACCGGTTGGGACGACCGCCGACCGGGCGGACCATGGAACGCCTACACCGACACGGTGGCGCCCCGCTTTCTTACCTCGACGTTGCTGGCAGCGCTCGATCACCGTCGCCGTACCGGCGAAGGGCAGTACATCGACCAGGCACAGATGGAGTCGGCGCTGCACTTTCAATCGCCACAGCTGCTCGACGTTCAGGTGTCGGGCACCAGCGTCCGCCGTTCCGGAAACTTCGACCCGCGTTTCTCTCCGCACGACTCGTACCCATGTGCTGGCGACGATCAGTGGTGCGCAATCGCCATCGAAAACGAGCAGCAATGGGCGGCGCTCTGTGGTGTTATCGACAAGCCCGAGTGGGCCCAGGATGCAACGAAGACCGGCGCTGACCAGCGACGTTCGCAGAGCGATGCGATCGACCTGGCCGTCTCGGCCTTCACGAGCCAACATTCGCCTCACGATGCGATGAAGCTGCTGCAACGGGCAGGTGTTCCAGCCGGAGCCGTGCAGCGGGCAAGCGACCTGCTGGTCGATCCGCAAATGGCGCACCGCAACTTCTTCCGGCCAATGGTTCACCCCGAAATGGGGGAAGTCCCGTACGAGGGGCACCAGTACCGCATTGCCGGCTACGACAGCGGTCCGCGGTCGCCAGCCCCGTGCCTGAACGAGCACACCTTCGAGGTGCTCACCGAATTGCTCGAGCTCGACATGGACGAGGCGGTCGAAATACTGGGCAGCGGAGCCTGCGGCTAGGCGTATTTGGGCTCGGCCAGTAACTCACCGCGCAAAGCCCGGGCAGCAGGGCAAACTGGGATCGTGACCAAAGAACTCGACGATGTCGTCAACCTGCTCGACCTGGAAGCGATTGAGGTCAACCTCTTCCGAGGTTTCAGCCCTCCCGAGCGTGAGGTTCGGGTGTTCGGCGGACAGGTTGCGGGCCAGGCACTGGTAGCCGCCGCCCGTACCGTCGAGGAGTTTCAGGTGCATTCGCTGCACGCCTACTTTCTCCGGCCCGGCGACCCGTCGGTGCCGATTCTTTACGATGTCGACCGGATCCGCGATGGTCGCTCGTTCGCAACCCGACGGGTAGTGGCCATCCAACATGGCAAGGCCATATTCAACCTTGCGGTGTCGTTTCAAAAAGTCGAAACCGGCGCCGAGCATCAGATCGAAATGCCCGATGTGCCCGGACCCGACGAGCTGCCTTCGCGAGAAGGTCTCATCGCCGAGTTTCCCGACAAGTTTCTTCCCCATCAGAAACTGCCTGGGGCATTCGACATGCGACACGTTGATGGTCGCCCCCATGTGAATCGCGAACATGATCGCCCCGAGCAGTTGGTGTGGCTTCGCAGCAAGGGCGATCCTGGGCCCGAACAGCTCATCCACACGGTCCTGCTCACCTACGCGAGCGACATGTCGTTACTCGATACCGCAACCTTGCCGCACGGGTTTCGGTTTGGCGATCCCAACATGGTGATGGCGAGTCTCGATCATGCGATGTGGTTCCACCGGCCGTTCCGAATCGACGAATGGCTGCTGTATGTGCAGGAGTCGCAGTCCGCATCGGCCGCACGCGGCATTGCTCGAGGACTGGTGTACCGGCAGACCGGGGAGCTGGTGGCCTCGGTTATGCAAGAAGGCCTGCTTCGGCAGATCTCCAAGTAGAGAACACGTAGAGAAACCAGCAGAGAACGCCGCTGAACCGCGTCTAGCGGAAGCTATCGAGGAGCTCGAAGATCTGCTGGCCGTCCTGGAGGCCCTGAATGATGTGGCCCTCATTTGGCACGATCTCGAGTTCGATATCTCCGCCCAGTCCTTCGACGGTGTCGCGGGCCGACTCCATCGGAGTGATCCACGGCGTGTCGAGCTCTCCCACAAAGAGCCTGATGGGAATGTCGGTAAGTTCGCTGAGCGCGGCAGTGTCGCCGCTGCGGGGGAAGCCAGGAAAGGCGATGATCGAGGCGTATCCCTCGGGCTGCTCGGCGGCGAGGCGAAATGCGCTGAGTCCGCCATTGCTTACCCCGATCAGATGAGGTCGGCCGCCCTCCGCGGTAACCCAACCATCGACCCATTCGAGGAAGCCCGGAATCCTGTTCTCTGAGCCGTCGAAAAACAGCCGCCCGCCGGGTGCTGCAGGGCTCACCACGACCCAACCACGAGCAACCGCTTCGGCGTGGTACACGTTGAGCATCATGCGCTGGGTTACCTCGACCGATTGACCGCCGGGCGGCATTGCCAGAACCACCGGAGCGGTGTCGCCTTCGGCGAAGCCAGCCGGGGTACTGGTGAAGTAGTCAATCCTGGTGCCATCGATTTCTACCCTTCCCTGCGCCACTTCGCCCGGTGAAATCGCAGGTAGCTCGCCCGACAAGCGGGCTTGGTTCTCTTCGACCGATTGCTGTTCCTCTTCCGAGAGTTCCTCGCCCGTAATAGTGGCGGGGGTGCTGCTCGAGCCTCCACAGGCTGCGGTGAGGAGCGCAAGCAGAACAAGAAGTACTAGTGGAGCCAGGATGCGGTGGCGATGCATCGGTGGCAGTCGGTCGACAACAGTCGGGCGAAAAGACATGGGGTCGATGATATGCGGCACGGCGCAGCTACCCGGGCGCATACGATGCCAGCGATGACTCAGAATGCCAGTTGCCCTGTTCAGGCTGTGTGTGGTGGTTGTCCCAAGCTGCCGCTTGCTCGGCCGGCGGAACTCGCCGCCAAAGTAGCGAGCGTTCACGAGGCGTTGAGCGCAGTGGGAATCGACGTCGAGGTAGCGCTGGCGACGTCGCCTGACGAATCGCTGCGGTTTGGCTATCGAAATCGCTTGCGAATGAAAGTGGTCGACGGGCGGGCCGACTTCTTCAACGACGCGAAGCGAAACGGCTGTCCGGTGATTCGCCCCGACCTTTGGCAGGCGATCGAGCACCTGCGTTTGGTGTCCGATGAAGACCCGTCGCTGTTGCGTGGAGTCGATCACGTCGAGGTGCGGGTGGGCGACCGGCACGAAGATCCCGCAGAACCTCTGATTGGTTTGTCGGTGTCGGGGAAGAGAGCGGATAGGTCCGATTTCGAGTCTGCGGACCGCGCTATTCCTCTCACACAAGGCCTTGGCGAGCATTGGCTCGTCGCCGATCCGACCACCCCGAACCCGCCGACGTTGTCGTACCTGGTTGATCCGACGTCCCCTGGGGGAGTGCGTGTGGATGTTCCGATCACGTCGTTTGTGCAAGTGAACTCGATGGTGAACCAACAGTTGGTGGCCGAGGTGCTTCTCCATGCCCAAGCATCGGGTGGCGACACCTTTCTCGACCTGTACGCAGGCGCCGGAAATTTCGCCGTCGCGTTAGCGGCTAGTGGGTTCCGCGGAACCGCAGTCGAGACCGCTGGCGCGGCGATACGCGAACTCGAGCGTTCTCGGTTTGCTGAGGTTGGAGGGATTCGGTGCGTCGAGGGAGATGCGCGTTCGGTGTTGGGTCAACTGTCGCCCGCCGATGTGGTGATCGCCGATCCGCCCCGGTCGGGCCTTCAAGGCGGGTATAGCGATATTGCCAACCTCACCGGCCACACCATGGTTCTGATCGGATGCAACACCCGATCATTCGCCACCGATGTCGCAGGGCTGTGCGTCGCCGGATTACATCTGGAATCGGTCGTCGCGTTCGACATGTTCCCCGGCACCGACCACGTCGAGACACTTGCGGTACTCAGCTCGACGTCCTGCTAGAACTCACCGCATGTCTCTTCGTGAAGAAACTCAGTGGCTTGACGCAACCGCTTCGGCCGAACTCATCGAGTCGGGCCAGGTCTCGGCACTCGAAATGACCGAAGCCGCCATCGAGCGCATCGAAGCGCTCGACGGCCCGCTCAACGCCGTGGTGATGCGTTGGTTCGATCACGCCCGACAGGTTGCCAGTAGCGACCTGCCAGCCGGCCCGTTCAAAGGTGTGCCGTTTCTCATCAAGGATCTTTGGCTGCGCTACGACGGGCAGGCCCGGACCGACGGCAACGTGGCTATGGCGGCCCAGCCCCCGGTGGCCGACTACGACTCGGTGCTCGTGCAGCGGTTCAAACAGGCCGGCTTGGTTACGCTCGGTCGGTCGGCGAGTCCCGAGATGGGCACCCTCCCCGTCACCGAAACTGCCGCCCACGGCGCAACCCGAAACCCGTGGAACACCGAACGCTCGCCAGGCGGGTCAAGCGGCGGCGCCGGTGCTGCGGTGGCGGCTGGAATGGTGCCTCTCGCCCATGCCTCCGACGGTGGCGGGTCGATCCGCATTCCGGCCTCGGCGTGCGGACTGGTTGGCCTCAAGACCAGCCAGGGGCGCATCACCATGGAAGGTCACGGGGTCGAAAGCGGTCTCGGTGTCGACTTCTGTGTGAGCCGCTCGGTTCGCGACAGCGCCGCACTGCTCGATGCGGTGCACGGGCCTGGTGTGGGTGACTCCGTTATCGCCCCAGCGCCGGCTCGACCCTATGTCGACGAGCTTGGACAAGATCCCGGTCCGCTCAAGATCGGCCTGCTCGATACCAACCCGCAGGGCGGTCCGATTCACGACGACTGCCGTGATGCCGCCCGCGCCGCCGGCGCCACACTCGAATCGCTGGGTCACCACGTTGAGCTCGGGTACCCGGCGACGATGGGAGACACCACGTTCACGCCGCGCTTTATGGCCATGTGGGCCACCTCTCGCCGAACCGGCATGTTGTCGATGCAGGCGGCCCTCGGCCGTGAGTTCGTCGAGGCCGAGGTCGAACCCCAGAACTGGGCGCAAGCCAAGTTCGCCGAGCAAATGACCGCCGCACAGTATGCCGATGCCCTTTCGGCTGTGGCCGAGTATCGTCGTGCCACCCAGCAGTGGTGGGTCGACGGCTGGGACCTTCTGGTCACGCCGACCATGGCCGAACCACCGCCGATGATCGGCGAGCTCGATGCTCAGCCGGGCAACCCCATGGCCGGTTTGGTCCGAGCGGGCGAGATTGTTCCGTTCACTCCAGCATTCAACACCTCGGGCCAGCCGGCTATCAGCCTGCCGTTGTACTGGGGCGAGAGTGGCTTGCCGATCGGCGTACAGGTCGTTGCGGCCTACGGCCGAGAGGACCTGCTGTTTCAGGTAGCAAGCCAGCTCGAAACCGCCATGCCGTGGGGCGACCGTCACCCGGACTAACCGAACGTCGGGTTGCGTTCGTGGGGGACACTTGGTTCATTTCGGACCCTTTCGTGTCACACCAGCACTGTACGTGTGTATTGAACAAGTAGAACTCACGCTTTGTGATGTTCTGTACTCTCGTTCGCTCCCTGCTTCCCCCTACGACGGAGAACTTCCGAATGTTTCACCCTTCCCCGAAGCGGCTCTCGCTGCTTCTCCCAATGTCCTTTACGTTGCTGGTTTCACTACTCGCCAGCGTGTTGAGCGCTGGAGCCGCCTCTGCGCAGGCCAGCGACGCCGTTCTAGAGCCCGAGCTGATCTGCCAATCGTCACCAAACGGCGATGGCACAACGTCCATCTACACCTTGACCGAAGACGCTCTCCCGTATCGCGCCACGTATTCGATTCGTCGGAACACCACCAACGGTTCAGAGTGGGTTGCCACCGACCGCGAAACCGAGCCCGGGTTCGGCTTCGCAGTAACCACCGACGATACTGACGCCGGTTTCTTTGCTCGCTTGCGCCACCGAGGCGTCATCTACGACCAACCCTGCTCCGTTCGTCTCGCCGACCCGCTTGCTCCGGTCTGCTCGGTTGAAGGCTGGAGTCAGGGCAGCGATGCCTACTGGAGTGTTCTTGTCGAGTCCCAAGACGACAACGCCGAGTTCACGCTTTTTGTGAACGACGAAGAAATCGAATCGGCCGACGAGTCGTTTACCAATCCGGTGGGAACCAGCGGCGAGTACTTCAGTCTTTCAGCCTCGGCCACGCCGGCGTTGAAGATTGAGGTCTCGCCGACAGCCGCCCAAGGTAGCCGCACACTCTGCGGCACCGTGCAGGAAGACCTTCAGTACCCGGGCGCCTGCGACGTCCAAGCTTCAGACTGGGCCGACGACCGGCTCTGGATTGACGTTGACGTGAACTTCCCACGCAGCTTCGCCGTCCTGGTCGACGGCGTCGACGTCGGCGAGGCGTATCCGATCAGTTTCGCCGATCATCCGCTTTCATACCTTGAGCCTGCGTCCTACTACGAAGTCCCTGGCAACATCGACGAAGTCGAGACGGTCGAACTGCGCTTCGACGGATTCGGGTTGGTGTGCACCGGCTTCGGAGGCACAGCGTTTCAGTGCTCGGTCACCGGCAACACCATCACCTACACCGATGTCAATGCTGACCATGGGAAGTACCAGCTCCGTCGGGTCGTCGGTGCATCCACTACCTGGGAGCGGGTGATGGTCTCGTTCGGAAACATCGGCGAGTTCGAGCATGACGTTGCGGTCGCCGATGGCGATTACATGGTTCGCTGGCGCAAAAACGGCGTCGTGCACGACGGGTACTGCAGCTAAACCCCCTCGTGGGAGCGCCCAAATTCTCCTTCAGGGAGACCTCCATGAAGACCTTCATGGAGAAGTAGTGTCGACGCCCGTCGCCAGGGCGGGTTGTCGACACGTGCCCTTGCCGGTTTCGTTCCCGTTCAAACGAACAGGGGAACGAAACCGGCTTGCGGTACGTTTCAAGGAGGACACCCATCCCTCTCAAAAATGGAGTCACCCATGTTCTCCCGTTTCCTTCGTGAACCAGCCGGAATCCCCGAGCCCGAAGCCTGCCTTCCCGGTCGACCCGACCCCATCATGACTCCCGGCAACCACTTTGTGAACGGCAACCCGCTCGACGGCCCGTATCCCGAAGGTACCGACACCCTTGTGGTCGGTATGGGCTGTTTCTGGGGCGCCGAACGGTTCTTCTGGCAAATGGACGGCGTTTGGGTAACCGCTGTCGGCTACGCGGGTGGCACAACTCCGAACCCCACCTATGAAGAAACCTGCACCTCAATGACCGGTCACACCGAGGCCGTGCTGATCGCTTTCGACCCGGGGAAGGTGAGCCTCGACGATCTATTTAAGGTGTTCTGGGAGAACCACGACCCCACGCAATTCATGGGCCAGGGCAACGACCGGGGAAGCCAGTATCGCACGGCCATCTACACCAACTCGCCCGAACAACTGGCGGCCGCTGAGGCCAGCCGAGACGCCTACCAGGCCAAGCTCACCGCCGGTGGGTTCGACGAAATCACCACCGAAATCGCTCCGATGCGCGAGTGGTATTGGGCCGAGGAGTACCACCAGCAGTACCTGGCCAAAAACCCTGGCGGCTACTGCAACCACGGCTTCTGCCAGGTCAGCTACTAACGCAAACTCCCCCAAAACGAAAGACGGTTCCAGACACCGTATTCATATTGATGGATGTCGATACGAAGACGGTTCCAGGAACCGTCTTTAGATTGATGGGCGTCGATATGTTTAGAAGCGGGTGACGTTGGCGCCTTCGAAGTTGCCGCCGTCGCGCCAACGTTCGAGGTAGGCGGCGTAGTCGAGCAAGCTGCCGACATAGGTGAGGTTGCGAGCTGCCTTCTGGGTGATGACGCCTTCGCTGTTGTAGTAACTCGGGGTGCAGTTTCCTGAGTAGCCGGCGATGCCCATCGCCACGCCGTACAACTCCATCAGCCACTGCTCTTCGGCTTCAGGCGTGGCCTCGATGGTGGCGATGTTCTGGTCGAGACACTCGTGAATGAGCCAGGCGATGTGCTCGGCGGATTGTGCCAGGAAGTGCACAAAGTTGGTGCCGAAACCGGCCTGCACGATGCTGATCATCATCATGTTGGGAAAGTCGGCGGCAAGCACGCCATGAAGGGTGTGGGCGCCGTCGTGCCACACCGCGCTGAGCGCCGCGCCACCGCGGCCGCGAGGGTCGAAGCCGAGACGCTGGTCGAGATCGGTGGTGACCTCGAACCCCGACGCAAAGATGAGGAGATCGAGCGGGTATTCGGTGCCATCTACCACCACCCCGGCAGGCGTGATTTTCTCGACGCCCTTGCCATCGGTGTCGACCAGGGTCACATTTGGTTTGTTGAACGTGGGTAGGTACTCGTCGTGAAACGTCACCCGCTTGCAGTGTTTGCCGTACCACGCCTTCAGCTTCTCGGCGGTCTCGGAATCTTCGACGATCGTGTCGACCCGGTCACGAATGCCCTGCATCGTCTCGAAATCGCTTTGCTCGAGCGCCGCCATTTCTTCGGGGTCGTCGCTTTGGGCCTGCGTGTTTTCCCACATCACGTCGGTCCAGCCGTCGTTGACTAGGTTGACCTCGGGTTTCGCGCCGGTGACCGCGTGGGTGAAGTTGGTGACCCGCTCTTCGTGCCATCCCGGTTCGAGACTGTTGAACCATTCGACATCGGTGGGTCCGTTGTTCCGTTCTCCAACTGCGGAAGGTGTTCGCTGGAACACATACAAATGCTCGGCGGTGTCGGAGAGTTTCGGCACGGCCTGAATGGCGGTAGCGCCGGTGCCGATGATGCCGACGCGTTTGTCGCTGAGGTTCACCATGGGTTCGCGGGAGCTGCCGCCCGTGTAATCAAAGTCCCAGCGGCTGGTGTGAAACGCCTTGCCCTCGAAGTCGTTGATGCCCGGTATCCCCGGAAGCTTGGCCTTGTGCAAGATGCCGCCAGCAGTCACAAAGAATCTGGCCGACAGCACATCGTCACGGGTGGTCTTCACGGTCCAGCGGCCACCGACTGAATCGTCGGCATCGGTCCATTCAGCGGAGGCAATTTCGGTTTGAAACAGCGCGTGCGGGTACAGGTCGAACGTGCGGCCGAGGAGTTGACAGTAGGCAAAGATCTCGGGGGCGCTGGCGTACTTCTCGGTAGGCATGTAGCCGGTCTCTTCGAGAAGTGGCAGATAGGTGAATGACTCGACGTCGCACATGCAGCCTGGGTACCGGTTCCAGTACCAGGTGCCGCCAAAGTCGCCGCCCTTCTCGACAATGCGGAAACTGCGAACCCCGAGTTTCGTCAAGTTGATTGCGGTGAGCATTCCGGCAAAGCCGGCACCAACGATGACCGCATCGACATCTTCGATTAGAGGGTCGCGAGTAAAGCCCGGCTCGACATATGGATCGGTATCGAAATCGGCGAAGTCTCCTTCAAGACGACTGAACTGTTGCACGCCGTCGGTGCGAAGGCGCTTCTCGCGCTCGATTCGGTAGCGTTCGCGGGCTTCATCGAGCGAGGGAGAGCTTGAGGTCATGGCTGCCATCTTGGCAGCGAGGTTGGGGTGGCTCCCAACCCTCCGGCAGAGTTTCCTGCGAGGATTTGTTTACCTCTTGTTCACCTTGGATCGAGGTTTCGTTCATTCGTTTCCGTTCAAATACAGACGTGAGTAACAGTGTGAGCAATTCCCCAGCGAGTGCCTCCAACGATGCAGCGCCGCAGTTCCCTCCAAGCACGGCTACCCGCCTGCAATGTGTGGCCAAACTTCTGGGCCTCCTTGCCGTATTCGCCGTCGTCGGCGCATTGGTGAATCTGATTGGATCCGACGATGCACCGGTTGCCGCGTCGGGCGCCGGGAGCACCGGCGAGGCAGAAGGCGCCGGCGGAACCGAGGGTGCCGACGAAGGAACCGAATCGGGAAGTAGCGGCACGCAGGTGGTCGGCGAGTTCCTCGTGTCGGGCTCGTCGACGGTGTTCCCGATCGTGCAACGCCAAGCAGAGCAATATAAAGACATCGAGCCCGGCGTTGCGATTGCCGTCGAGGGTCCGGGCTCGGGCGACGGTGCCAAGAAGTTTTGTGCCGGTGAGGTGCCCATCGCCAATGCATCTCGCGAGTTCAAAGACGAAGAGATTGAAATTTGTGAGGCCAACGGCATCGAGTTCATCGAACTCCGCCGAGGCATCGACGGCATCAGCGTGATCACCTCGGTCGAGAACGACCTGATCGACTGCGTTTCGTTCAACGACCTTTACGCACTCATCAGCGAAGAGGCGCTCAACGCCGACTCGTGGGCCGATGCCAACACCCTCACCGGACAGTGGGAGGGCACCGAGTTCGCCGATGTACCGCTCGATGTATTTGGCCCGGGCGAGGAGTCGGGAACCTTCGACTCCTTCGCCGAGATCGTGATCGAGGGGGTCGCCAAGGGAAAGACCGGCCTCGACACCGAGTCGCGTGAGTTCCTTGAGACGATCCGCCCCGACTACACCTCGAGCCCCGACGACAACGTGGTGGTCGAGGGCATCGAGGCCAGCCAGTACTCGCTTGGTTGGGTCGGCTTCGCCTATGCCCAGGAGTCGGCAGAGGCTGGCCGGGCAAAGTTGCTCTCGGTATCGACCGAGGACGGCGGGCCGTGCGTCGAACCAACCGCCGCCTCGATTGCTTCGGCCGATTTCCCCATCGCTCGATTCCTCTACACCTACGTCAACGTCGATAATGCGGCCAACCAACCGGGTGTCGCCGACTTTGTCGACTACATGCTGAGCGACACCGGTCTCGAGTCGGTGAGCGCAGTTGGCTACATCGATCTTCCACCTGACGAACTCGAAAAGGCTGCCACCACATGGGCGAACCGGTCGCCAGGGCGGCAGTACGAATGACGGCTACCGCTTCTCTCGCCGGCGGTCTCCGCCGGTGGAAACCCACCACACCGTCGTTGCGAGCCCGGGCCGTCGCCACCGCCGTTGAGGCGATCCTCTATCTGGCTATCACCATCGTTGTGGCCATCGTCGAGTTTTACGCTGCCGGACCGTTCAGCGATTTCGCCATCTCGAATTGGTGGATTGGATTTGTCGTGATGGCGATCTGGCAGGGCTGGCATTGGGCGGGCGCCCAGACTCCGGTCGGCTCCTATGTTGACCACTACATTGCCGAGACCAACGGAGCCCCCGCCTGTTTCTGGTGTGTGGCTGTGCGCCAACTCACCCGGTTCGGGTTTCTGTACGCGCTGCCGGTGCTTGCGCTGTCGGGCAACGTCTCCGTGATCCTGGCATTCTGGATCGCCGCGGGTATCGCCACCTATCTCACCCCCGGACACCGTGCCCCCTGGGATCTCTTCGCCGGCACCCAGCTCACCGAGTCGCTCGCAATCGAGCGCTCGGAGGCGCTGGCCGAAATCACCGCCCCCGCCGATTTCCGTCTCAGCCGTCAACGGGTGGCCGAAAACCGTCGAGCTCGCCGAATCATGTTGATCGCCGGTATGTCGTCAGTGCTGGTGAGTGTCCTCATCGTGTGGAACATCTTCAGCGAAGCCTGGCAATTCGTCGCCGCCGACGAGTTCGAGTGGGGCCTGCTCACCGACATTGGTTGGTTCCCACGGCGCAACAAGTTCGACCTGGCCACTCTGTTCGTCGGCACGCTCTGGATCACCGGTATCGCAATCCTGGTCGCAGGACCGGTCGGACTCGGGGTGGCGATCTACCTCTCCGAGTACGCCAAGACCAATGTGCGAACCATCGTGAAGCCGGTCATCGAGACCCTCGCCTCGATTCCGTCGGTGGTGCTCGGGTTCTTCGCCATCGCCTTCATTAGCCCAGACATCTTGAAACCGGTCGGCAGCGTGTTCGGTATCGACTTCGGCATCTTCAGCCTGCTGAGCGCCGGAATTGGTGTGGGGATTCTCTCGGTCCCCATCGTCGCCTCGATCGCCGAAGACGCCATGCGGGCGGTTCCTCAAGAGTTGCGCGAGGCCAGCTATGGGCTGGGGGCACGCAAAGCCACCACGGCGTTACGGGTGGTGTTCCCGGCTGCACTATCGGGCATATCGGCGGCGCTCATCGTGGCGATCTCGCGAGCTATTGGCGAAACGATGGTGGTATTTATCGCGGCTGGTGGTTCGGGCGGCGCGATCTTCGAAGCCAACCCATCAGAGCCGGGCCAGACCATCACCGCCGCAATGGCGTCCCTCGGAGCCGGCACCGACAGCGTTGCGGGCTCAGGCATTGCGTTTCAGAGCCTGTACTTCCTCGGAGCGTTGCTCTTTGTCATCACCCTTCTTCTCAATGTGTTCTCCGACGCGATCGTTCGTCGATTCCGGCAGGTGTACTAAATGACCACTACTACTCCGGGTTCACCCGAAACCCCAGGCTCCTCGGGTCCGTCGCTCTCGACGGGCCGGGTTCCGCTGTCGTTCGACAGCTTGAAGCGCCGGCGATCTCAGGACAGCTTCGGACAAGTCTTTCAGGGACTGCTCGTGCTTTCGGTGGCTATTGCGTTCGCCATGGTGCTCGCCGTCATCATCACCGTGGTCTACGACAGCGCCGACGTGCTGTTCAGTCGCTTCTGGGAATTCCTCAACAACCGAAGCTCGAGCGACCCTGCCAAAGCCGGTGTTGCGCAGGGAATTCGGGGAAGTCTCATCATCGCCGCGATCGTGTCACTCGTGGCGTTTCCCATCGGGATCGGTGCCGCGATCTACCTGGAAGAGTACGCATCTGACACGCCGATGACCCGCCTCATCGAGGTCACCGTACGCAACCTCGCTGGCGTTCCCTCGATCGTCTACGGCCTGCTTGGTCTTGCGGTCTTTGTGCAGGGCTTGCGGGGCATCACCGGAGGAAGCTCGGTGATTTCGGCCGGGCTCACGCTGTCCATCCTGGTTCTGCCTATCGTGATCATCGCCTCAGGCGAGGCGATTCGGGCCGTCCCCGGCTCGCTCCGTGAGGGTGCTTATGGCCTCGGAGCAACGCAGTGGGAAGTCATTCGTACCCAGGTGCTCCCAGCGGCGCTGCCGGGCATACTCACCGGCGCAGTGTTGTCGATGGCGCGGGCATTGGGCGAGGCCGCACCGCTGCTGGTTATCGGCGCCGCAGCGTTTTACTCCACCGGCTTCCAGGGCCAGCTCGAGCAGATGCAGGGAGCGTTTACGGCTTTACCGATGAACGTGGCTACCTTCGCCAAACTTCCGGCCGATGTGTGGTCGAGCCACGCCGCCGCAGCGAGTGTCACCGTCATGGTGTTGGTGTTCTTTGTCAACATTGTGGCCATCGTCGTTCGTGCTCGAGTTTCGAAGAAGCTCGGCCGATGACCAGTACAGAACATCACGATCCGAAGGTTCCGATGCCCGACCAACTACCGTCGTCTCCAGTGAGCGATACGGCGACCCCAACCTCTGGCGAAGACCACAACCCGGCCACGGTGTTCACCGTGCGCGACCTCAACGTCTACTACGGCGACTTTCGGGCCGTGGTCGATGTCGGCCTTGATGTCTTTGAGCGCGAGATCACCGCATTCATCGGCCCGTCTGGCTGCGGCAAGTCAACCGTGTTGCGGTGCTTCAACCGGATGAACGATCTCATCGACATCGCTCGAGTTGAAGGCCAACTGCTCTTTCACGACATCGATCTCTACCACCCCGATGTCGACCCCGTGGCGGTGCGTCGCCGCATCGGCATGGTGTTTCAGAAGCCCAACCCGTTCCCCAAGTCGATCTTCGACAACGTTGCCTACGGGCCAAAGATCGCCGGCATTGGCGGCGACCTCGATGAGATCGTCGAGACCTCGCTCAAGGGCGCCGGTCTTTGGAACGAAGTGAAGGACCGCCTCGATAAGTCGGCGTTGGGTCTGTCGGGTGGTCAGCAGCAGCGACTCTGTATCGCTCGAGCCATCGCCGTGCAGCCCGACGTGCTGCTGATGGACGAGCCCTGTTCGGCGCTCGACCCCATCGCAACCGGCACCATCGAAGAGCTCATGCGCGAGATGAAAAGCCAGTACACCATCGTCATCGTCACCCATAACATGCAGCAGGCGGCCCGAGTGAGCGATCGCACCGCCTTCTTCACCGCCGAGGCTGATGAAGCCACCGGCCAGCGGCGCGGAAAGCTCGTCGAGTACGACGACACCGGCCTTATCTTCTCGACCCCCAAAGACGAACGTACCGAGGCCTACATCACCGGCCGGTTTGGTTGATATGAACGAGATCCGTACCGAACTCAACGAGCGGCTCGAGTCGATTCGCGAGCTCCTGCTCGAATCGATGGCGTTGGTAGCCACGCGAGTCGAGGATGTTACCGAGGTGCTGCTGAGTCGAGATGTTGCGGGCGCTGACCGCATCATCTTGCATGACGATGAGTTCGACCTCATCGCCCAGCAGATCGAAGAGAACTGCATCGAGACCCTTATCCGTGAGCAGCCGGTGGCAAGCGATCTCCGCACCATCGTTGCGGCGATGCACATGAACTCCGACATCGAGCGCAGCGGCGACCTGTGCGCCAACATCGCCAAGGCGGTCGGTCGCCTCCAGGGCACCCAAATCGACGACAAGACCCGCGACCTCATCGTCCGGATGGCCGAGCAGGCCAAGGTTTTGTTCGAGCGTTCGGTCGAGGCCTATAGCGGTCTCGACGCCGAGCTCGCGCAATCGATCGATGAGCTCGACGACGTCCTCGACGACCTGCACCGCGACTACATCCAGACGGTCATCAAAGAGGCCAAACATGGCGACATGGTGCCGCAACAGTCGTTGCAGCTTGCGCTGATCGGCCGGTTCTACGAACGCATCGGCGACCATGCCGAAAACCTTGGCGAACGTATCCGCTACATCGTCGACGGCTGGACCCCCGAACGTGAAGGCGCCGAGCGAGCCCGAGCCCGCGCATCGGCGGCTGAGACCGGCGATGCGGTGGCGAGTCCCCCCGAGGACGAAGAGATTCGCAGCCGCGGTCTGGCCGTCATCGACTCGATCAGCGAGGAACGGCGAATCGATGCCACGCGGCGCGACTTCGTGGCCAATGTGAGTCACGAGCTGAAGACACCAGTCGGTGCCGTGGTGTTGCTCGCTGAGACGATGGTTGACGCAAACGACGAAGAGCGCTCTCGGCTCATCGAACACCTCAACCAGGAAGCCCTCCGTATGGAGAGCATCATCGACGACCTCCTCGAACTAACCCGCCTCGAAGAGTTCGACGCGGTAAGCGAACCGGTGGTAATCGACGATGCCGTAATGATGGCGGTCGATCTCGCCAAGGGCTACGCCGATGCCCGCAACATCGAAGTGGCGGTGGTCGGACTGCCAAGCGACACTCGGGTCGTCGGCGAGATGCGCCAGATCGTTCGAGCGCTGGTCAACCTCATCGACAACGCCGCCCGCTACTCCGAACCGGGAAGTCAGGTTGGCGTCACCGTCGACCCGCTGGTCGAAGCGGTCGATATTTCGGTCTCCGATAGCGGAGTGGGCATCGCCCGACCCGAGCTCGAACGCATCTTCGAACGCTTCTACCGAGTCGACCGAGCACGCAGCCGCGAAACCGGCGGCACCGGTCTTGGCTTGTCGATCGTGCGCCATGTCGCCGACAACCACGGTGGCCGTATCCTCGTCGACTCCAAACCGGGTGAAGGTTCAACGTTCACGTTGCAGCTTCCCAAGAGCGCCGCAGCGTCCGACGAAGAAGAATGAACGGTGGCTGACACCGTCGTGCTCGTCGTCGATGATGAGCCAGCGTTCCGCGAAGGTTTGCGCCAAGCGTTGAGCAAAGAAGGGTTCGACGTGCACCTCGCCGAAGATGGTGAACGCGCGGTCGAGCTGTTCGAGAAAATCCATCCCGAAATCGTGCTGCTCGATGTGATGTTGCCGCGTATGTCGGGCATCGATGTGTGCCGCCATATTCGCACTATGGGCGAGACCCCGGTGATCATGGTGTCGGCGCGCTCGGAAGAAATCGACGCCGTGGTCGCGCTCGAGGTGGGGGCCGACGACTACATCACCAAGCCCTATCGGCTGCGCGAGCTCATCGCCCGCATTCGAACCGTGTTGCGCCGCGGGGGAGTGGTAGCCGACCCGGCCGACGACGCCACCGCCGCGCTATCGGTGGGCGGTATCGATATCGACCCCGACCGCCACGAGGTCCGGCGCGAGGGTGGATTGGTCGAGATGCCGCTGAAGGAGTTCCAGCTGCTGTCGCTGCTGATGGCCAACGCCGGGTTTGTAATGACCCGCCAGGATCTCATCAACCGGGTCTGGGGATACGACTACTACGGCGACACCAAAACGCTCGATGTGCACATCAAGCGCCTCCGCTCAAAGATCGAGCAGGATCCGGCGAATCCCCAGCTCATCGTGACCATTCGGGGTCTCGGCTACAAGTTCACGGTCTAGCCAGGGCTGCGACGCAGCAAAACGTCTGGCGTGGTTCGGTTTACCAGAAGTTCACCAGAACGAAAGTCTGGCGTTACGGATTCGTAGTCAGCGGGTTATGTGGGTTTTCTACCGTGGGGGTATGAACCACAAAAGCAACCTGAGTACCCCACCCTCACGCCCCCGCCGCATCACCATGGTCGTCGTCGGGCTCGCCCTTGCACTGCTGGCCGCCGCTTGTGGTGGCAGTTCCGATACTGCGAACACCAGCGGATCCGGCGGTTCGGGTAGCTCATCGAGTGAGGGGTCGTTCCTGATCTCGGGGTCCTCCACCGTGTTCCCGATCGTGCAGCTGCAAGCCGAGCGCTACGAAGGCATCGAACCGGGCGTCGCTATTGCGGTCGAGGGGCCGGGTTCGGGCGATGGCGCACGCAAGTTCTGCGCCGGCGAGGTGCCCATCACCAACTCGTCCCGGCAACTCAAAGACGAAGAGATCGAGATCTGCGACGCCGCAGGCATCAGCTTTGTGGAGCTGAAGCGAGGCATCGATGGCATCAGCGTGATCACCTCAGCCGACAACGACGCCATCGAGTGCGTTTCGTTTAACGACCTGTACGCGCTGCTCAGCGATGAGGCCATCGGGTTCTCGAGCTGGGCCGACGCCAACGAGCTAACGGCGAGCTGGGGCGGTCAGCAGTTCCCCGACGCCGAGCTCGACGTCTTTGGCCCTGGGAGGAATCCGGCACCTTCGACTCCTTCACCGAGATCGTCATCGAAGGGGTCGCCGAGGGCAAGACCGGCCTCGACGAAGCCAGCCGCGAGTTCGTCGAAATTATCCGTCCCGACTACACGTCGAGTCCCGACGACAATGTGATTATCGAAGGAATCTCCAGCAGCCAGTTCTCGCTCGGCTGGGTGGGCTACGCCTTCGCCCAGGAAGCAACCGACGCTGGAAAATCCAAGATGCTCCAGGTTTCACGCGAAGACGGTGGCGACTGCGTCTCGCCGACTCCCGAAACCATCGCCTCGGCGGAATTCCCAATCGCCCGGTTCCTCTACACCTATATCAACATCGACAGTGCGGCGAACGACCCAAGCATTGCCGGGTTCGTCGACTACATGATGAGCGAAGATGGCCTCACCGCCGTGACCGAGGTGGGCTACGTGGCCCTCCCCGACGCCGACGGCGCCGATGTTCTCGAAGCCTGGGAAACCCGCACTCCGGGAAGGCAGTAAACCTGGCTATTCGAAACTCGCTTGGAACGCCTCGACGTTGCTAGAATAGCCTTTCGGTGGTGGGGACGAGGGGTACGAACAGCAACAATGTCGAAGTACGACGTATTCGTTAGCTACGCACGGGAAGACCGAGCCAACGCCGAACGAATAACCGAAGCACTTCGTGAAAGCGGTTGCACGCTGTGGTGGGACGACAACATCCCCACCGGTTCCAAGTTCGATGCCATCCTCGATCAGGCTCTCAATGACGCGGCCTGTGTGCTGGTGCTCTGGAGCCCCGACGCCATTCAATCCGAGTGGGTCAAGATGGAAGCCCAGTTCGGGTTGGCGCGCAACGCGCTCGTACCGGTGTTTGTCGAGCCGGTCGAATTGCCCCAGCCGTTCCACCGCTTGCAGACCGCCAACCTCACCGATTGGACGCCTGGCGATCTCGACGATCCCACGTTCCAACGGGTTGTGGCCGACATCGAATCTATCGTCGAGAGCGCCAGCGTCGAAGCGGCCGGGCAGAAGTTTGACGGCTTCGGAAACCAGCACGCCATCGCCGTGCTCCCCTTCGACGAACGCTCCAATGCCCCCGACCCCACCTACCTCGGAAAGTCGATAGCCGAAGATCTCATCCGAAGCCTGCAAGGGTTCAAGACGCTTCCGGTCATTGCCCGACACTCCAGTTTTGCGTTCGCCGAGGATCCGCCCGACTTCAACCGGATCGTTCGCGAGCTGGGCGTCGGCTACATCGTCACGGGAAGCGTGCGCACCACAGGTGAGATGGTGCGGGTGTCGGTCGAACTCATCGACGCGGTCGATCAGCATCTGGTGTGGTCGGACGACTTCGAACGACGGGTAGCGGAGATTTTCGATCTCGAAGACCACATCTCTATCGAGCTGGCATGCCGCATCGAACCCGAGGTCAGCAGGGCCGAACGGCTTCGTTCGCTACCCGGTCATCCCGACATGTTGTCGACCTGGCAGCTTCTTCGCCGAGCGCAACACCACCAGTTCATGCTTACGCGCGAAGACGCCGAGGTCGCCCGAGAACTCACCGAAAAGGCGTTGGCCAACGCCCCCGACTCGGTCGATGCACTTTGTGTCCTCGGTTGGCAGGAATTCTGGGACGTCTCGTCGAGTCATGGTTCGGGGTCTGATTGGGATGGCCTAGCCACCATTGCTCGACGAGCTCTCGCTATCGATCCCAACGATGGCTATGCGCTCGAACTGCTCGGAATCGCCGCCATGCTCGGCGGGTCTCCGTTCGAAGCACGATCCATATTAACCCAGGCCGTGCAAGCCAACCCAAGCAACGCATCGGCTCTCTCGATGCTCGGCTCTACCTACATTCTTACCGGCCAACCAGAGCTGGGTATCGAACCAATTCAACGGGCGCTAAGGCTAAGCCCGGTCGACCTCTATGCGTTCCAGGCGCACGGCGAGCTCGCCCACATCTACTTCCTGATGGGCGAGTGGGGGAAAGCCATCGCCGAGGCCAATCAATCGTTACGAATCCGCAAACGGTATTGGCTCGCCCAAGTAATTCGCATTGCGGCAATGGCCAGAGGCGGTCGCCTCAGCGAAGCATCGGTGGCGCTTGAAGAGCTTCTCAAGCACCGAGATCTCACCATGCGAACCCTTCGGTTCTTCAACTACGAAGACCCCGAGCGGTTCGACTACCTTTTCGAATCCCTGGAGATGGCCGGGTGGGTCCGGCCCCGGCCCTAGACGAAAATCAGCAAGACGGCAAGAAGCTACGGCGGGGGAAGCACCAAATATGGCGGGCTATTCGTTGGGGGAGCAAAACCCTCCGGGGTTGAAGCAGGACCTCGTCTTTCTCGCGCTCAATACGTTGATGCCCAAGGCCTTTCGGCTGGTCGGCCGCGTGACCCCGATTTTGAACGGGCCAAAAAGTTTCACCCTCGTCACCGGGTACGACGAGGTTCAGGAGGTTTTTTCGCGGCCGAAAGACTTCGAGGTCCCTTTTGAGAAACATATGGAGGTATTGCGGTGGGACAATTTCCTGCTGGCGATGCAGGACACCCCGCGGTATCACCACATTCATAGCAACACGATGCGCCTGTGGCATTCGGGCGACATCGAATGGATCGCCTCGATAACTCGACACACCGTCAACGAGATTCTCGCTGCGGGCACTGGCACCATCGACGTGATCCAGGATGTCGCCAAGCCGGTACTGCTCGCCATCGTCGAGCAGTACTACGGCGTGCCGGTACCGAAGGACTCGATCAAAAGACAGTCGTTCTTCGACGGCAATCTTGCCGCAAGCGGCTTTGTGTTTACCGGTCCGCTTCGTGAATCGTTGGCCAACGACGCCCGAGCCGCCGTCAGCGCGGTGTGGCCGGTCATCGACGATGCAATGGATGCGGCTCGTGCCCGCAACGCCGACTCGTCGGGCACCAACTCTGGACCAAGCGACCATCGCGTGTCGGTGATCGACCGCTACTTCCAGGGCGACACCGATCAGTTCACCGAGGACGAAATGCGTTCGTCGCTGCTGGCGATGATTGGCGGGTATCTCCCAACCGATACCAACGCCACGGGACGGGTCATGCAGGTGCTCATGAAGAGGCCTGAAGCAATGCGTTATGTCACTGAAGCGGTTCGCAACGGCGACGACGACCAACTTCTTCGAGGCGTGCTTGAAGCCCTTCGGCTCAACTACATCATTCCCATGCTGTGGCGCCGGGCCGCCGGAACCCAGTTGGTCGGCGACGGCAAGCCCAGCGACGATCGGTATGAGGTCGGTGGCAACAGGATCCTGGCGGTATCGCTTCAAGCGGCGATGTTCGACCGGCGGCGGGTCGAGAACCCGAAGGCGTACGATCCCGACCGACGCACCGGCACCCCGATGGTTTATGGCCACCAGTTTCACTATTGCGTCGGCGCCGCGATCTCCAATGCGATCCTGATCGAGATGTTTCGAGCGCTCGTGTCGTCTCGGGCGCGACAGCCGGCCGACAAGTCGCTTCGCAAGATCCGGTGGGTCGGAATGTACCCATGGAATATGTGCATCGACTACGACGTACCCAACCCTCGTGAGAGCTATTGATGGGAGAGCCTTCATCCTCTTCACTCTCATCGCCGGTCCGCTCGGTGCCGTTGACGGTCATCACACCGATGCCTCGGTGGAAATCGCGTCCCGGATGGGCCTTCCTCACTTACATGCGTTACCGGTCGAAGCTGCATGAGGTACGCCAGCTCAGATTCATTCATTTTGCTCGCTGGCAACGCGTTTCCCGACGTTCGCTCACCAACTTCGCCAACCAGCCGGCCGAGGCCGACGGCGACGACCTGTTCGTTTTCTCCACCAACTTCAATGGCCCCTGGGACCAGTACATCGACACCTTTTCCCGGGTCGACAACATTCGCAAGGGGATCCGCTGGTTGTGGGGTTTTAGTGACAAGTTCCCAGGCCCCACACCCATCCGAAATTTCAAGAGCTACATCCACCACCACACCTACGCGGAGCAGCACTACTTCGATGCGTACCCCGACGCCACGGTTCGCGATATCGCCCAAGCGCTGTCGGTAACCGAGGGATTGCGGCAGTTTGTGGCCACCCGGCCCGAGACCCGGTCAACCGACGAAGCGTTTGCCAGAAACTACGTTGAGTTCCTCGACACGATGGCCGACACCGACGTACCGACCGGCACGACCTCGCAGAGTTTCCTCACCGCACTCAGCCCCATCGAGTCCGCCGACTCGAGCGCTGCCAGTCAACAGATTCGACAGTACCTCGAGGGTCGTTCGCCCGAACCGAGCCCCTTCGCCGACTGTCCGATGGTGCATATGGCCCGTATCGTGGTGGTCGACGACCTCAAGCCGGCGTTGGGGAACCGCAACGCAACAAGCCTTGCCTCGCGCTACCTACTTTTCGTGGTGGAACTCGACGGCAGCATCGGCGACTTTCTCGACCGACTGTCTGACTCGCATCCCGAATTCGTGCAGGCAGTGTGGGGTAGCTGTCACGGGTTCCCTGTGGACCGCACCGGTCCGGTCTTCTTCCGGCAGTACATCGAAAGCTGTACCGCCAAGCCGAACCTTCCCTTCGCAGCGTTTCCCGGCGTTTCGGTCGACCAGATCCGATGTGCTCTCGACACCCGACACAGGCTGTTGAAGCAAGTGAGCCAGTGGGGCACTGCCCCAACCCGCGCGCAGTGGAAGCACTTTGCCGAGCATCTTGGCGAACGAGGTCATCATGGGTACTAGCGCAACCGACCACGCCGACATCCAGGCCATCGTAAAGGGGTTTGGCTACCGCTATCCGGTTGCCAGATACTCGATGCTTCGGCTCGCAGATTCTGCCGAGGTGAATCAGCGGTTTCTGCAATCGCTTCCCGAGGCGCTCGATATCGCCGAGATCCCCACATCGATAGCCGCACTGGCTTCCTCAAACAGTGTTTCCCCAGACAGTGCTTCCCCAAACAGTGCTATCACCGTCGGCCTGTCGTTTGCCGGGCTCGCCAAGCTGGGGGTCAGCCCATCAACACTTCGGTCGTTTCCCCTCGAGTTCTGCCAAGGAATGGCGGCGCGTTCTGCGGTCAACAGCGATACCGGTCCCTCGGCACCCCACCTATGGGAGCCGTTCTGGACCGACGGCGTCGATGTGGTGCTTGGCATCGTGGCCGGAAGCGTCGAGGCGGCCGAACAGACCCATCAACGGCTTCGGGCGTTCATCGACAACACCGCCAACGAGCGAGGCGAGATCGTCGACCACATACAGGAGGTCGGCACCGACCACGGCCAACGTATCTTCGGGCCCGAGCAGGGTGGGCACCCTCGTCCTATCGAGCACTTTGGCTTCCGCGACGGCGTGAGCACGACGCCAATCGAGGGGCTTATCGACGGCGACTCGCCAAAGATCAAAGGAGCTGGCCGCCTCGATCATGCAGGCGATTGGCACGCCATTGCGGCGGGCGAGTTCCTGTATGGCTACACCGACGAGATCGGCGAGATCCCAACCGGTCCACAGCCATCATCCATCGCCCGCAACGGCACCTATCTGGTCTACCGAAAGCTGCAACAAAACGTCGACGTCTTCCATCGTTACGTGCAACAGCTCGCCGATGACCTTGATCTCGACGCCGACACGGTTGCCGCCAAGATCGTTGGCCGGAAGCACGACGGCCAACCGTTGGTGACTACCAACGGCATCAACGACTTCGACTATTCCGCCGACCCGCGGGGACGTCAATGCCCGCTCGGTTCGCACGTGCGGCGCACCAATCCTCGAGATTCGCTTGGTTTTCAAAGTCTGTTGGTCGACCGGCACCGAATGGCCCGGCGCGGCATCACCTATGGGCAACCGTTCGATGGGCCGGACTCGGGCGACCGAGGGCTCCTCTTCCTGGCTCTCAACGTCGATATCGGCCGGCAGTTCGAGTTCGTTCAGCGCGAGTGGGTGAACTTCGGCAACGACTTCGATCAGGGCGCCGATCGCGATCCACTCACCGGTTCGCACGAGCCCGATCTCGGGGAAATGACCTTCCACTACGACAAGGCGAATCCGGTCGTTACGGCCAAAGCGCTACCTCGTTTTGTCGATACCCGCGGCGGAGAGTATTTCTTCGTGCCGGGCTGCGATGGCTACCGTCGAGTTATCGAAGGAAGCTTCGGACCGACCTCATGACATCTTCTGCACCCCTTGATGGCATCGCACAGGCCATCGCCAGAGCCGACTACCTGCTGGCCTATGAGCTTTGTGCTGGGCTCACCGACGAACAACGCAATGCACTCGATCCGGTCGCTCGTCTTCGCGTCGACTACTACCAGTGTTTGGCCCTCGCCCGAGGCGGGTCGGGAGCGGCAGCAACATCAACCCTCCGAAGTCTGCGCCGACGCACTGCAGCAGCTGCCCCCGAACACCTGCCGCCCGACCTCGAGGAAGATGTTGCTGCGCTCGAGGCACGAATTGCGAAAGACACGGCGTTTCGCCGATCGGGGCTCGAGCGACAAGCTGCGGCCAGCGAAGCGGCCCGCCTTTACGAGGCGGTCTATGAGCGGCTCGGTCGGCCCTATGCCTGCATCAACGCGGCAACGATGTTGGCAATTGCCGCGGGCTCCGACGCCGAAATGGTCGCACGATCGAAAGTGCTCGCCGCCGAAGCGTTGGAACGCGCCGAGTCCGACGACACCCGAAATGCCACCGATGCTGACCGCTATTGGCAGGCGGCGACTCGAGCCGAAGCGCTCGCCGTTCTGGGCGACCTACCAACGATGACCCTTGCCCTTCACGACGCGGCCGGGTTCGGGTCGGAGAACCGGTCGGCGCGCTCGACTACGGTGCGGCAGCTCGCCGTGCTCTTCGAGGTGCTCGGCATCGATGCAACGCTTCTCGATGTGCTGCGAAATCCGCCGGTGCTGCACTACTGCGGCCATCGCGTGTCGGCCGACGAATCGACCGGTCGACTACCTGGTGATGCGATGGCCGAGGTGGTCGCCGATATCAAGGCTTTCCTCGGTGCTCAGTCTTTTTCGGCTGCCTATGGAGCACTGGCGTCGGGTGCCGACATCGTGACCGCCGAAGCGTGTCTTGAGCGCGGCATCGACCTTCATGTGGTGTTGCCATTTGCTCCTGACGAATTCGCCGAGGTTTCGGTCGCCGACTCAGGAGCTGACTGGATCGACCGCTTCTGGCGATGCATCGATCAGGCAACAAGTGTTGGCACGGCGTGTGACGACGAATATCTCGGTGACGACATCCTCTTCGGGCATGCTGCCAACCTGGCGATGGGGGAGGCGCTCAACCGGGCCAACCTGCTTGCCGCTGATGCGATCCAACTTGCGGTGTGGGACGGAGTGACCGGCCCCAAAGACGCTGGCACCTTCCACGACATCGAGGTGTGGCGTTCCATCGGGAAGTCGACCCACATCATCGACTCACGCGGCCGCGGCACCCAGGGAGCCGTTGGTGCTGGCGATCTCAGCCGCGAGATTCGAGCCGTGGTCTTCGGCGACCTGAAGGGATACAGCCGCCTCCACGACCGCAACATCCGGGCATTCCAGGCCAACGTGATGGCTCCGCTTGCCCAAGTGTTGCGCGATGCCGGCGACGGAGTGCTCGTTGCCCAAACGTGGGGCGACGGACTCAAAGTGATCTTCGCCGACGTTGTAGCCGCGGCTTCGGTGGCACTCGAGATTCAAGCGGTGCTCGGCGACATCGATCTCGAAGCGGCTGGCCTTCCCTCCGACTTTGGTCTGCGTCTGAGCGGCCACGTGGGTCCGCTGCTGCCGATTATCGACGCAGTGAGCGGACTCGGCGACTACGCCGGTCGGGTGATGACCCACGCCGCCCGTATCGAACCCCGCACCCCCGAAGGGGAGGTGTACGTGACCGGCGAGTTCGCGGCGTTGTTGGCGTTGCACCCCGATACCGGCGTCACGCCCGAGTACGTGGGAACCATCACCACCGCACGAGACTTCGAGACGATTCCCGTGTACGTGCTCACCCGAAATTGCTGAGTACCTGCAAACGCCGCTAGGTATCGTGAAGTAATGGCGCCGCGAATCGAAAAGTCCCACAAGCTCGACGATGTTCTCTACGACATCCGGGGCCCAATCCTCGACGAGGCCAACCGACTCGAACACGAGGGCAACCGGATCTTCAAGCTCAACATCGGAAACCCGGCCCCGTTTGGCTTCGAGGCTCCCGAAGAGGTGCTGGTCGATATGGTCCGGAACCTGCCAACGAGCCAGGGCTACTGCGACTCGCAAGGTCTGTACAGCGCCCGCAAGGCGGTGATGCAGTACAACCAACGCATGGGTATTGCCGGGGTCGAGATCGACGATATCTACATCGGCAACGGCGTTTCCGAGCTCATCGTCATGGCACTTCAAGGCTTGGTGAATGACGGCGACGAGGTTCTCATTCCCAGCCCCGACTACCCGTTGTGGACTGCGGCCGCCACGCTGAGCGGCGCCACACCTGTGCACTACCGGTGCGACGAGGAAGCCGACTGGTTTCCCGATATCGCCGATCTCGAAGCCAAGATCACCTCGCGAACTCGGGCCATCGTGGTCATCAACCCCAACAACCCCACCGGAGCCGTGTACTCACGCGACGTACTGCAACAGATCGTCAACCTGGCTCGAAAACACGACCTTGTGGTGATGGCCGACGAGATCTACGACAAGATCCTCTACGATCACGCCCAGCACACGTCCATTGCATCCTTGGCCACCGACGTGGTGTTCCTCACGCTCAATGGCCTCTCGAAGACCTACCGAGTGGCGGGCTTTCGATCGGGTTGGATGACCATCAGCGGCGCCAAGCACCGCGCCACCGGATACATCGAGGGGCTCAATATGTTGGCCTCGATGCGGTTGTGCGCCAACGTGCCGGCTCAACACGCGATTCAGTCATCGCTGGGTGGCTACCAGAGCATTGCCGAGTTCGTCACGCCTGGCGGGCGACTCTACGAGCAACGCGAGGTTGCCTATGACCTCATCAATGCCATCGATGGTTTGTCGTGTACGAAACCCGCAGGTGCGTTGTACATGTTCGTCAAGATCGATACCGAACCATTCAACATCACCGACGATCAGCAGTTTGTTCTCGACTTTCTTCGCTCCGAGCACATCTTGATGGTGCAGGGAACCGGCTTTAACTTTCCAACCCCCGATCACTTCCGCGTCGTCTTCCTCCCACGCGTTGAAGAACTCCGTTGGGCACTAGGCCGATTAGAAAAGTTCCTCGCCAACTACCAACAGCAGTAGGTTCCGCAGTGTCCCAACCCCACCTGGTCCAACGCCTTCAGGGTTTTGGCACCACAATCTTTGCTGAGATGTCGGCGCTCGCCAACGAAACCGGCGCAGTGAACCTCGGCCAGGGGTTCCCCGATACCGACGGGCCGGATGAGATCTCCGAAGCGGCGATTCAGGCGATTCGTGATGGACACAACCAGTACCCGCCGGTGTTGGGTATTCCAAGCCTCCGCGCGGCGATTGCCGATCACCAGCAACGCTTCTACGGGTTGACCTTTGATCCCGATACCGAGGTTCTGGTCACTGCCGGAGCAACCGAAGCCCTGGCGGCCACAATGTTGGCCCTGCTCGAGACCGGCGACGAAGTGGTGATGTTCGAGCCCTACTACGACAGCTACGCGGCCGCTATCGCCATGGCCGGAGGAGTGCGAAAGGTTGTCACGCTGCGGCCGCCGGCGGATGGGGCAGGGCCCTACGTCTTCGAACTCGACGAGCTTCGCGCCGCTATCACCCCTCGCTCGAAGCTGATTCTCCTCAATACGCCACACAATCCCACCGGCAAGGTCTTTTGCGCCGCCGAACTTCGGTCGATCGCCGACCTCGCTATCGAACATGACCTACTGGTGGTTACCGATGAGGTTTATGAGCATCTGGTCTTTACCGGGCAGCATGTACCGATGGCATCGCTTGATGACATGGCCGATCGAACGGTCACCATCAGCTCAGCCGGCAAGACCTTCAGCTTCACCGGCTGGAAGATTGGTTGGGTGTGTGCGCCGCCTGCTCTGACCGTGGCCATCAAAACCGCAAAGCAGTTCCTCACCTTCGTGAACGGAGCACCGTTTCAACATGCCATCGCGGTGGGTTTGAATCTTGGCGATGGTTTTTACGAGTCATTCACCGCCGACATGGCGGCGAAGAGTGAGCGCCTCGCGGCCGGACTCGACCATGCGGGATTCACCGTGTTCGAACCCGAGGGAACGTACTTCATCACTACCGATATTCGGCCCTTTGGGGAATCCGACGGCTACGAGTTCTGCCGAACGCTGCCCGAACGATGCGGTGTGGTCGCTGTACCCAACGTGGTGTTCTACGACAACAAGCCCGAAGGGCAACACCTCATCCGGTGGACTTTCTGCAAGAAGTTCGAGGTCATCGATGCAGCGGTCGAGCGGCTCAAGACACTGGCCTAATACGCACTGGTCTTGTAGGCCTGCCTACCAGTGCTGTCGTAGTGGCATGTACGAGCTGCCGTTGTCGGGCTTTACGCCAAGGATCTGGGTGAGGTTGAACTCGCCTGACGAGAAGCCTTCGGCTGAACCGGCCATATAGAGCCGCCAGACTCGGGCCCGACCGAGACTGGTGAGTTGGACGGCGCTTGCCCAGTTCTCTTCGAGCCGTGCCACCCACTCGCGAAGGGTGAGCGCATAGTGCTCTCGCAGGGATTCGAGATGTCGTACCTCGAGACCGTTGTGGTTCATCGCCGACACCACCTGTCCCGATTCGAGGAGCTCGCCGTCGGGGAATACGTAGCGGCCAACAAAGCCCGACGGATTGACGCGTGCTCTCCGCTGACGCTGGGTGCGGTTGATCGCATGGTTCAACAATCGCCCGCCAGGTACCAGCAGCGATTCGACCTTGCCGAAGTAGTCGCTGAGCCGCTTCTCGCCGACATGTTCGAACATGCCGATCGACGACACGCGGTCAAAGGGAAGATCATCGATATCGCGATAGTCCTGGAGGCGAATCTCAACTCGGCCCTCAAGACCGGCGACTGCAACCCGCTTACGCGCCAACTCGTACTGCTGTTCGGAAATGGTGACCCCCACCACCTCGGCCCCGTAGTTCTGAGCGGCATGGATAGCCATCGACCCCCAACCGCACCCAATGTCGAGCAGGCGCATTCCCGATTCCAGTCCCAACTTCCGACAGATCAGGTTGTACTTGTTCCACTGGGCCTGCTCGAGTGAATCCTTCGGATCGTTGAATACTGCGCAGGAGTACGTCATGGACGCATCGAGGAACAACTCGTAGAACTCGTTGGAAACGTCGTAGTGCGACGAGATAGAAGCCCTGTCGCGGGACTTCGAGTGCAACGGGCCCGAAAGCATGATTTCTTCTGGGGGAGGCGGAACATGGAGCGAAGCCAGCGCCGCCGGTGACCGCAGCCCAAGAACCGCGGCCGCATCGGTCAGCGCCTGACGGCTCAGTCGTATCTCGCCGAGTCGATGGCGCAGCGCCAGAACTGGATAAATGTCGCCCTCGATGATCACATCGCCAGCAACGAATGCGCGGCCAAAGGCAAGCTCTGATCCTCGGCCCGCAACAATTCGTCGAAAGAAGTCGGGCGACACGATACGAGCAACGGTCGGCGACTGCGGATCCCCAACAGCGGTGCCGTCGTAGACCTCGACACGTAGCCCTGCGAAATCGTTACCCAACAGGGTGCGCAAAAGACGTTCAGTGTGCATATGGCTGTTTCCCCCAACAACGATGCAAATCGGTTACGTCTCCATTTTTGGCGCGTTCTCGTCGCTATGACAAGTGAAAGCCGGAGCGATTCCGATACTGGACACTTGTTCAGGGTCCACCTAGCGTCCGCGAGATGAACATCAGCCTTGAAGGACGACGAGCATTCATTACTGCCGGTGCCGATGGAATGGGCCGGGCCACGGCTCTTGCCATGCACCACGTCGGGGCCGAAGTGTTCACCTGCGACATCGATGCGGAACGATTGGCGACGCTTCCCGAGGGCATTACGTCATGGGAGTGCGACGTATCGGATTCGGATCAGCTCGATGCCGTCTTCGACCAGATCCTGCCCGGCGGGCTCGACATTATGGTCAACAATGCTGGAATTAGCGGTCCGACCAGACCGGTCGAAGAGGTCACCAACGACGAGTGGCGAGCAACGATGGGCGTCGGTATCGACTCGCAGTTTTTCTGCGTCCGGCGGGTCGCTCCGGTGTTCAAAGCCCAGGAGCACGGAGTCATCATCAACCTTGTGTCTGGCGCTGGGATTCTTGGGTTCCCAAATCGAGCTCCCTATGCCGCCGCGAAATGGGCGGTTACGGGATTGACGAAAACGTTGGCGATGGAGCTAGGGCCGCACAATATTCGGGTCAACGGTATTGCCCCGGGCAACGTCAACGGCGACCGGATGGAGCGAATCGTCGCCGGACACGCCGCTGCCGATGATCTGTCGCCCGAGGTTGTGCGCCGGATGTATTCGATGAGTGTTTCGATGCAGTGCTGGGTGGACCCCGAAGAGATCGCCGATGTCATCGTGTTTCTTTGCTCGGACTACGGACGTCACATTTCAGGACAAATCATCGGCGTCGATGGCAACACCGAGACGCTGTACCCGCGGGTCTAGCCAGCACTACCAAGAAGCAGCATTACCAAGAAACAGCAATGTACTGCGTCTCGCAAAACTCATAGATACCCTCGCTGGCGCCTTCACGGCCGAGGCCGGATTGCTTCATGCCACCGAACGGCGCTGCTGGGTCAGAGACCGCTCCGCGATTGAGGCCGATCATTCCGGCCTCGATTCGTTCGCTCACGTGCAGGCCCCGGGCGAGGTCGCTGGTGAACACGTATCCCATCAGGCCCATTTCGGTGTCGTTGGCTTGATCGATCATGGCGTCGGTGTCATCGAAGGTGATGATGGGTGCAACCGGGCCAAAGATCTCGGCGCGACAGATGGGCGAGTCGTGGTCGACATTACCGAGAACGGTTGGCTCGTAGAAGAACCCCGGGCCATCGACCGGGTTGCCGCCGATGACGGTTTCGGCGCCAGCGTCGACGGCCGACTTTACGAGGCCGTCGATGTCGGCGATCGCGCCCGGGTTGATCATTGGCCCGCAGGTGACCGATTCGTCGGTGCCGGCTCCAACCTTGATGCCACTCATCGCCTCGGCGAGGGCCTCGGTAAAATCGGGTGCGATACCCGACTCGACATAGAACCGGTTGGCGGCGGTGCAGGTTTCGGCCGAGTGACGCATCTTGGCGGTCATCGCACCCTCGACAGCCGACGGAATGTCGGCGTCGTTAAACACTACGAACGGCGCATTGCCGCCGAGTTCCATCACCGTCTTCAGTACCCGGTCGGCGCACCTCCGAAGCAGGACCTGGCCAACTTCGGTCGAGCCGGTAAACGACACCATACGGGTGGCCTTGTTCTCGACCGCTGCATCGAACCAGGCGCCGCTGGATTTTGCCGCCACGATGTTGAGTAGTCCGTCGGGTAGGCCAACTTCCTGAAGAAGTTCGGCGATGCGAAGCGCCGTAAGCGGTGTTTCGCGCGGTGGTTTGATGACCACGCCGTTGCCAGCGCCGAGCGCCGGTGCGAGTTTGCGGGTGATCATCGCCGCCGGGAAGTTCCACGGCGTCACCATCACCACGACGCCCATGGGTGGGTGACGAACGATGATGTTCTTGTCGCCAGCGGGCGCCCGGCCGATCGAGCCGTGGATACGAACGGTCTCTTCGGCATTCCAGCGGAAGAACTCGGCGGCGTAGTTGACCTCGCCACGAGCGTCGGCGATGGGTTTGCCGTGCTCGGCGGTGATGAGTTGGGCGAGCTCTTCCCGCTTTTCGATCATGATCTCAAAGGCTGACCGCAGAATCTCGGAGCGAACTCGGGGAGCGGTTTGTGCCCAGTCGGCTTGGGCGGCGGCAGCTACGTCGACCGCACGGCTCGCATCGGCAGGCGAACCCGCAGCGATGCTTTCGATCACGTCGCCGGTTGCCGGGTTGATGACGTCGATACGGTCGCCGTCGGACCCGTCCTCGGATTTTCCATTGATGAAGATGCCCGTGTTCATGGACCCACGGTAGCTGGGCGGCCGGTACACTGACCCCTTGGTGCCGGTCTGGAATGGCGGTTTGCAAGTGGCACCTGACCCGCAGGGCTGATCTGTTGGCCGAACAGAAAGCCAAACAGAAAGCCAAACAGAAAGAATGTATGGATCTCGCGGCACCCCACTCGCAGGATGAGAAGCACCTAGAACCCACCGCCAACGATGATGCCCCTGCCGTATTTCTTGGGCGCTTCGAGCTTGATGCCGATGTTCGGCGCACCGGTCAGGGCCGGACCTTGCTTGGTGGTACTCCGTTTCGGTTGCTTCGTTTCTCGGGGGCCGGCGCCCAACTGATCGATGATCTTGTGGTTGGCAAGTTGCTGCCACCCGATCCCCCAACCACAAAGCTGGTGGGTCAACTGGTCGAAGGTGGGCTCGCTCACCCGGTCATTACTCCTCGCGAACCAAAGGCCCATGAGGTCACCGTGGTCATTCCGGTCTTCGGCGACGTCGACGGGCTTCAGCAATCGCTCGCAGCGATCGCCGCCACCTATCCCGACATGCGGGTGATCGTGGTCGACGATGGGTCTCCGGTCGCCGACAGCGACCGGATCGCCGAGGAGGTAGACCGACACCCTCAAGCCGAGCTGGTACGGCTGCCGAGCAACGTTGGGCCAGCGGCAGCCCGAAACGCCGGGTGGCGGCTGGCAACCACTCCGCTGGTGGCGTTTCTCGATGCCGACGTCATTGCCCAGAACTGGCTCCGGCCCATCCTTGGCCACTTCGACACGGCCATTGTTGGCGCGGTGGCGCCTCGGGTAAACGCCCCAAACCCCCAGCGTTCCCGGCCGGTCGGTTCCACAAAGCCGGCCTCGGCACTCAACCGCTACGAGCGAGTTGGTTCATCGCTCGACCGGGGCAGTCGGCCCGGCCGAATCGCCCCACGCTCCCGAGTGTCCTACGCCCCAGCCGCAGCACTGCTGATGCGCCGGTCGGTGCTCGAGATTCTCGATGGCTTCGATGAAACCTTGCGGTATGGCGAAGATGTCGATCTGTTGTGGCGTCTCGATGCCGCTGGCTATCACGCTCGCTACGACCCGTCGGCCCGCGTTGAACACCGAAATCGTCATACCTGGACCGATCTTGCTGCCCAGCGGATGTCCTATGGCACGGCGGCTGCCGATCTCGATCAGCGCCATCCCGGTTCGGTGGCGCCGGTCGAGTTGCGGGTCGAGGTGCTCGCCGCATGGCTGCTGCTAACCCTTGGTGGAAAGGCGGGCGTCGCGTCGTCGTTTGCTCTGGGTGTTGGTGGCGCTGCACGATTGCGCGAGACGCTGCGAAACCACGTCGATGATCCAACGGGTGACGCGCTCGATCTCACCCGGCAGGCCCATGGCAACGCAGGCAAGTGGCTTGCTGCGGCGGTCACCCGTACGTGGCTGCCCTTTGCGGTCGTCGGGTCGGTGTTCTCTCGGCGAGTGCGCCGCGCTACCGCCGCGGCAATCGTGCTGCCGGCCGCCAGCGAGTGGCTCAACGAAAGCCCCGATCTCGACCTGGCCCGCTGGACTGCAGCGCGTACGGCCGATCACGCCAGCTACAACGCCGGCGTTCTCAAAGGCGTAGCCGCAACCCGCTCTGCCAAGGTGCTCCTCCCGAAAGTGGCGTGGAGACGCTCGTAGGTAGCGGCGTTACTGGAAGATTGGATCGTCGGACACGCACATCACATGCGGTTGCGACGGCAGCGAGGCACAGTCTTCAAGAAGAGATCGAACCGCCTTGCGTCGCGCGAGATCAAGCCCCGCAGTGGGGTCGATTGCAAACAACGCGTCGCAAGGCGCGGCGAGCATGAGTAGCAGGCCACAAATCTGGCGTTCGCCGCGGCTCATCGGCGCCGGAACTCGGTGCAGTAACGCTTCGGCATCAAGAGCATCAACGGCGAAATCGCAGAGATCGGTCGGCTCGTCGAGGCCGGCCCGAGCGGCCGCCAGCAGAAGTTGGGCGATGAGCGTCGCGTCGTCATCGATGACGGGTGGACTCCAAAGCACCCAGACGGCTTGACCTGGAAAGTCTTGCCCCCAGGTGCGCGCCCGCTCTTGGGTGGCTTCCGATTCGGTAAGGGGTAGTAGTTCGAGCATGTGGGGCCGCTAGTCGAGGAGCGATTCGAACACGGCGGGCACCGCGCTCGGGCCCGACAAGGCTGCGAACTTTGCGCCAACGGCCTCGGCGAACTCGCGCGCATCTTCGCAATCATCTTCCGGCGCAACGATATGAAGGTCGTCGATGAGATCACGCACGTCCTCCGGGTCGCCGCCAGCGGTAACACGGCAATCCGAGAACAAGATGACCCGCTTGTTCACCGCTTTCGAGTCAGCCAATTGGTCGGCGGCAACCCGAAGGGCAAGCGCCAGATCGGTCGGACCGAACCCTCGAAGCCGGAAGACATCGTTCACCACGTCCTCTCGGTCGCGTTGTTCGGTGCGGCCTTTCACCACCACCGCCTTGTCGGAGAAGGCCACAACCGCATGATCGTCGGGTGCGCGTTGTGATGCGGCAGCCGTTGCCACCGCAGCAGCCGCAAGCCGCTCGCCGTTCATCGATCCGCTGCGGTCGATCAGAAGCACCAGGGCCAAGCCCGGTCGAGTCCAGGTACGGGTGACCAGGTCCACAAGCGGGGGAGCAGTGCCGGCGACTCGGGCCAGCTGTATCGCTTCGAGGCTGGCGTCGATATCAAGATCGCCGCCGGTGTCGTCCATCGGTATCGACCGAAGTTTGCCGACCCCTCGAGACCGGGCCTTACCGGTGCGGGAGATGTCGACCACGATGCGTCCAGCCAAGTCCTTCGCCAGGGCACGAAGCTTGGCGTCGGTCGCTCCGGTGAGATCGGCGAGCAGCGCCAACGTGGCATCGGCATCGTCAGCCATGGCGTCTTCAACCGCCTGCGGATCGAGTTCGCCGACCTCTGGGGAGATCTCGTCGAAGTTGTCGTTCTTTGACAGATCGTGACGGGAGTTGGTCTTGCGCTGCTCGTCGTCAAGTTGGTCTCGGGCTTCGTCGCCCTCGAGCACGTCGGGGTCGTCGTTGTCCGATTTGCCCCCGCCGGGAGGGCTTAGGCTTTTCCCGGCTCGCCGCCCGCATTGTCGCCGTCGGCAGTTTCGGGGCTTTCCTCGGCGGCCATCCAGAGTTCGTCGATAATCTCCTCGGCGCTGCGAGAACAACTCTCCCGTAACCGGATCCGGCCGCTCAGCGCCGTTCGGGCCGCGTCGAGACCAACCGACTCGTCTGCTTC
>CALJDK010000016.1 GCA_938023735.1 uncultured Acidimicrobiales bacterium | reverse complement strand
TGCCCTATTCGACCACGAAGAGGTTGGGTCCACGTCGGCGTCGGGCGCAGCGTCACCGTTGCTCCGCAGCATCATCGAGCGCAGCGTCGGCGGGCGAGACGGCTCCGTCGACGAGGTTCACCGGTCGCTCGCAACATCGCTACTCATCTCGAGCGATAACGCTCATGCAACACATCCCAACTATGTCGACCGCCACGAGCCAGACCATCACATCTGGCTCAACGCTGGTCCGGTTATCAAGATCAACGCCAACGAGCGATACGCGACCGACAGCGCAACCGCCGCACGGTTTCAACAGGCCTGTGAAACCGCCAACGTGCCGTTCCAGAAATTCGTCAACCGCACCGACCTTGGATGCGGTTCTACGATTGGACCCATCACCGCTGCCGAACTTGGTATTCCCACCGTCGATGTTGGGTGCCCCCAATTGGCCATGCATTCGGCCCGCGAGTTTTGTGGTTCACACGATCCCGGCTACTTGAAAGCCGCAGTCCGGACAATCCTCGACCGCTAGCTTGAGAGGCAGTTAGAGTGGCCGGCGCGGGCGAACCTTGCGCCAAACTCGGCGCGGCGCCACCAGCATCAACAACATCGGGAAGATGTCGAGGCGTCCAATAAGCATCAGCAGCGCCAGCACCATCCGGGCTGGCCGATTGAAGCCGTCGATAAAGGATGCGGTCGGGCCGGCCTCATTAAACGCGGGACCCATGTTGCCCATCGATCCAATCACGCCGCCCACTGCGGTCATCAGATCGGCACCGAGCGCAGTAACCACCACAATGCCGATCGCAACGATCGTTGCATAGAGCACCATGAATCCCACGATCTTTTCGACCAACGGATCGGCCATACGTCCGCCGTTGACTTTGATCGGCAGCACCAGGTTGCGATGGCGGATCCGTTGAAGGAATCGGTGCACGTACCGCCACAACACCTGTATACGGACGATCTTTACGCCACCCGATGTAGAACCGGCACAGCCACCGACCACAAAGAACGCCAAAATGATGACCTGTGGAGCTGGAATCCATGTCACGAAATCGCCGGGGCTTCCCGGGGCGGTTGCGTTGCTAAAACCGGTCGAGGTTCCGAGCGCCACGGTGTTGAACACACCGGCGCGAGCCGACTCGCCAAAGGTCAACGGACTATCAAACCACAGCAAGGACACGATCACCGCCGCACCAAGCAGCAACACAAACAGATACACGCGCGTCTGGCCGTCGCGGCGGTACACCCCAAACTGGCGCCGAGCCAGCCGGAAGTGAAGCGCAAAGTTCATACCGCCGGCGATCATTCCGACGCACGCCGCCGCTTCAACCCAGATGCTGTCGAAGCTACCGATCGACGAGTTGCGGGTACTGAAGCCCCCGGTGGCTGCGGTGGCCAGGCTGTGCGCCACCGCATCAAAAGTCCCCATACCGGCGCCCAAGTACCCGGCCGCCATAATGACGGTAAAGCCCACGTAGACATACCAAAGCTGTTTGGCCATGTCGTTGAGGCGAGGCACCAGTTGATCCGATGACGGCCCGGGAGCCTCGGCGCCGATAAGGCCGAGTCCGCCACGACCCAGCGATGGCAACACCGTGATCGCAAGGAGGACGATGCCCATCCCGCCGGCCCAGTTGGTGAGCTGCCGGTACAGCAAGATCCCGTGACCCTGACTTTCGATGGTCTCGTTGTAGCCGAAGAACACGGTGGAGCCCGTGCACGTGTAGCCGGATACCGACTCGAAGAGCGCGTCGTCCCAGTACTGGAACGTGCCGGCCAAAATGTAGGGAATCGCTCCGGCCATGCACACGATCACCCAGGTCCAGCCCACCACAGCAAACGACTGGGCGGTGTCGAGCTTTTCGATCTTGCTCGATCGCATCAGCACGTAACCCGCACCACCAAAGATTCCCGTCGATGCTGCCAACGCCCAACCATCGGGGTCGCCGTAGGCAAATTCCACCACGGTCGAGATCGCCAAGCCGACCGCAATCCACATCAAGGCCAGACCTGTGATGTGCAGGAGCGGCGAATCGAACCGACCGCCCCGACTCGAGGTGGTCAGCGTGGGTCGGGGGTTCCAGCCCGGGTTGACGACCTTCCACGTCGCTTGGCCAGCCCGGCCGAGTTTCGACCAGCGAGGGGCAGTGCCGGTTACCATTCGATCACGCCGGTTTCGCTCCGCCGACGGTCGAGGAAGTGTCGCTTCCATTTTGTCTTCGCGTAGAGCGGGGCTACCAGATCACCCAGCGCCACCAGTGCCGGGTACACCCCAAGGCGACCGGCGATCATCAGCCCCGCCAGGACAAATTTGGCTGCAGCCGACATGCCCAACACACCATCGACTTTTTCGGCCCCTGCAGCATCGACCCCAAAGACCGGGCCGACGTTCGAAAGCGCGCTCACCGCAGCGATAAAGGAAAGATGGAGCTGTCCACCGAACGCGGCAACACCGATGGCCCCGATCAGCACCAAGAACCCGTAGAGCACGCCGGTGCCTACCACATTGGCTACGACGTACTCCTCGACCTTCTTCTTGTTGGCCTTTACATGGAGTACCGAGGCAGGGTGCACCTGGTGGTAGAGCACACGACGCAGATACAAAATGAGGAGGCGGATGCGACTGATGTGCAACCCTCCCCCGGCCGATCCCGACATGGCGCCGACCACCATCAACAGGAACAAGATCGCGTCGAGCGTGGCCGGCCACGTGCCTGCGTCGACCACCTCGTAGCCGGTGGTCGATGAATACGACACCACGGTAAAAATCGAACGCCGAACATCGTCGGCGTCGCCCCCGTTCACCACTGCTGCGATGAAGCTCACCACAACCAACAGGCCGACGTACGAACGGAGCTGCACCGATGAGATCGCTCGCTTCGCCGACCCTGAGAAGGCCCACCACCAAATGGCGATCGAAGAGCCGGCAACCGCCATCCCGCCAATGGCCACCCACTGCATGGCAGCGGATTCGTACAACTTGAACGAACCAGCACGGTTGGTGAACCCGCCGGTCGACACGGTGGTGAGCGACAGAACAAACGAGTCAAACCCGTTGGCCCCCGCCAGCAGGTAGGCCGCGAACATGATGGCCGTGAACACTCCATAGAGCAGCAAAACTCGGCGGGCGACAACATCGAACCTCTGCCCCAGGGTTCCACTTGGTCCGGGTCGACCCCAACCGGCACGGAGTGAGTAGGCGCCGCCATAAAGCGGCAACAACCCAAACCCGATGAGGAGGACTCCGAGCCCTCCGGCCCATTGCGAAATCGCGCGCCACGTGAGAAGGGTTGTGCTGGCCTCAGCCGGATTCTCCAACGCCGTCATTCCGGTCGTCGTGATGCCCGATGCCGACTCGAACAGGGCCGACGCAACGCTCAGTTCACCGCTGACGATGTACGCCAGCGCCGACAGCACAATCATAAGGCACCACACCGAGGTGGCGATGGCCATCGCGTTGCGCGACGTCAGCGTTCGGGGCGGCCGGTAGTAGCGAGACCAGACCAATCCTGCAGTGGCGGCAATGGCCCCGACAAGAAGAAACGCCACACCGTCGTTGAGTCCCTTGCCTGCCGGGTCATCAATGCCGGCCAACCCGGCAACCGCAATCATGGCGCCCACCGAGATCAGCGTTATGGCCAGCGGGTAGGCAAGGTTTGACCGCTTCCGCACGAACCGGTTCGGGTCAAAGGCCGACCGAGAAGAGGTGCCCGGGCGGGTCTGCGAAATCACCCGAAGACGTGCGCTGCTTCTTCGATGGCGCCGGGCATCGCAATGGCAACAATGTGATCGCGCTCGCGCAGCTTTGTGCGACCCCTGGCGATCTGTGCGTTTCCGTCGCGGAAGACCGCGCCGATGAGCACGTCGTGGTCGAGATGCAGGTCGCGAACCTTCTGGCCATCGGCGGCGCTTCCGGCTTTCACCTCAAACTCCACCACTTCGGCCTCACCTTCGAGGAAGGTCCTGACTTCCGCCACGTCATCCCGCACCTGACGGAGCACGCTGTTTGCAGCAGCGGTTCGCGGCGACGTTGCTGCGTCGATGCCGACCTCGTGGAGCAGTGGCAACAGTTCAAGCCGGTGAGCGAGAGAGATCGTCTCGACAGCCCCCTCGGACTTCGCGAACATGCACGCCAGAATGTTCGCGTCGTCTTCGCCGGTGAGCGCAATAACCACGTCGAAGTCGCCGACGTTTGCGTCGCGAAGGATCTCGCCATCGGTGATGTCACCGTGGATCACCAGGGCGTTGTCGAGCTTCTCGGCGAGTTCGTCACAACGATCGGGATCGCGGTCGACCAGCACAACCTCGGCTCCCTGTTTATCGAGCAGTCGGGCAAGTACCAGCGCAGTTCGCCCACCGCCGAGCAACATGATGCGACGGGGAAGATCCCGAGCCAGGCCCAAAAGGGTGACGACCTGGCGACGGGCATCGCGAAGGGCAACCATCCGGAGCCGATCGTTGGCCTCAAGCACATGTTCGCTTCGAGGGATCACGGTCTTTCCGTCGCGAGTGATAGCGCCCACCATGAACTGCCAGTCGGGTTCGAACATTTCACCCACCTCGGAGAGCTGCATGCCTACCAGCGGCGCGCCCTCAGCCAGACGCGAACCGAGCACCACGACCTCGCCACCGCACATCACCACTACTTCGCTGGCGCCGGGGAACTCGAGCAAACTCATCAGCTCGTGGGCGGTGGCATCATCGGGGTCAATAACCAGGTCGACCTCCATTGCGTCTCGCACGGCGGCGCCGTTTCGTCCGCGCAGCTCTTCGGATTCAACCCGCACGATGGTTTTGGCTACGCCGGCTTGTTTGGCCAGCTTCGACGCCACCAGATTCACCTCGTCGTTGGTGGTGACTGCGATGACCATTTGGGCCTTTTCGAGCCCTGCCGCCTTGAGTACCGAGGGATGGGTACCGCTTCCGGCAACTACCTGAAGCGCCGTTTCGCTCTCGATCTTTCGGCGGGCCTGTGTGCTGCGCTCGACCACCACAACATCGTGTCCATCGCGCGCCAATCGCTGAGCCACATGGCTTCCAACCTCACCGGCGCCGATGACAATGATGTGCATTGATCCCATCATTGCCTGTGCACCACCGGGAATGGAGTATCAGGCACCAATTTCTCCCGCCACAATTCCCTGTTCGGTAACCACCATGTCGAGTGCAACATCCCACGGCTGACTCTCGATCGCAGCGACTTCCTGAAACCCATGGGCGACACCAACGAGCAGCGGCGCAGTTTTCTGTGTTTGACGGAACGCGAAGCATCGGTCGTAGTAGCCGGCGCCCATGCCAATGCGCGACCCATGACGATCGAATGCCACCAGCGGCACCAGCACCACATCGAGATCGCCGGGTTCGGTTCGTGGGGCCGAGGGTGGCGGTTCGTCGATGCCATATCGATTGGGAATCAGGGGGTACTCGTCCGACGCCAATCGGAACTCCATAGAGAAATCGTCGCCGACTAGCGGCAGGTAACGCACCGCCGTAAGAAGCCCGAGCGATGGCTCTGGGTCGAGCTCGCCGTCGACGGCAACATAGGCACCGATAGTCCGCGCCGCGAGTATTTGGGGTACATCCAGGAGGTGATGTGCGACCCGGTCGGCGTTGCCGCTGCGGGTGGCGGCGTCGAGTGTGCGGCGGCGCGACTTCATCTGACGCCGGATCTCGGAAGCACTATCGCCCCGCGCTGTCGACGGTTCGGACATGATCAGTACTTCCTCGGGTACGGGGACAACTCACACTAGCGACAAGGGACAGATCACTCGAACCGCTTCGGTTCAACGACGGTTCCCCTGTGTTTGTGCCGAGAAGTCGCCAATATTACCTTTGATCCGTTACCGACTGGCGGGTGCGGCACCCCGGCCGTATACCTGTCGGACCTTCCAAGGAGACAATTTACTTGAGTTCAATTCCGTATCTCGCCCTAGTGTCAGCGCTCGCAGCGCTTGGCCTAGCCGGGTTTTTCTTTACCAATGTGAAGGCTGCGTCTCCTGGCGACGAGCGCATGGTCTTCCTGATGACCGAGATCCAAAAGGGCGCAAAGGCCTTCTTGAAAGCGGAGTACACCTGGGTTTCGGTGTTCGTCGTTGCGATGATGATCCTGCTGTTCTTCGTCATCACGCCGGCGGCTGCCATCACGTACCTGATCGGCGCAGTTCTCTCGGCACTGGCCGGTTATATCGGCATGACCGTGGCCACTATGGCCAACGCTCGCACCACCGAAGCCGCCAAAGATGGCCCCGGTAAGGCGCTGCCCATCGCATTCCGCGGTGGCGCCGTTATGGGCTTTTCGGTTGCCGGACTCGCATTGCTTGGTCTTATGGCCGTCTACATCATCTTTGTCGTCATCGGCGAGCACAGCGAAGCGTTCGAAGTTGTCACGGCCTACGGCCTTGGCGCTTCGTCGATTGCGCTGTTCTCCCGTGTCGGTGGCGGTATCTACACCAAGGCAGCCGATGTTGGCGCCGACCTTGTCGGTAAGGTCGAAGCTGGCATTCCCGAGGACGATCCTCGCAACCCGGCCACCATCGCTGACAACGTTGGCGACAACGTGGGCGACGTCGCCGGTATGGGTGCCGACCTCTTCGAGAGCTACGCCGGATCCATCATTGCGCCGATCTCGCTGGTTGCGTTCGCCGTTGGCCTCTCCGCCGACGACATCGGCGACGACGCCCTGTCGCTGCTCATGTTCCCGATGGCCATTGCTTTTGTTGGCATGATCGCCTCGATCATTGGTTCGTTCCTGGTGAAGGGCGGCGAGTCCACCGACTCGAAGGCCCTCAGCCGGGCGCTGCATATGGGCACCAACGTGGCCATGGCAATCACCATCGTGGCCACCATCGGCATTGCGTTCTGGCTCTTTGGCGATAGCGACACGTTCGACAACCCCATCGGCTTGGCCTTCTCGGTCATCGGTGGCCTCATCGTTGGTTGGGCACTTGGAAAGACCGCCGAGTTCTACACCTCCGATCACTTCAGTCCCGTGAAGAAGATTGCGGCGCAGACCGAAACCGGACCGGCCACCACAGTTCTGGCGGGCATCAGCGCCGGCATGGTCTCGGTTGCCGCATCGGTGATCCTGATCCTCGTCGGCGTGGGCGTGGCCTACTGGGGCGGCGAGTACGCATTCGCCAACGACATCGGCAACCTCAACGGCGGTATCTACGGCATTGCGGTTGCCGCAATCGGCATGCTTGCAACCACCGGTGTGGTTGTGTCGGTCGACGCCTACGGACCTATCGCCGACAACGCCGGTGGTATCGCCGAAATGGCCGAACTCGATCCGTCGGTTCGCGAAGTCACCGACGCACTCGACAGCCTCGGAAACACCACGGCTGCTGTAGCAAAGGGCTTCGCCGTTGGCTCGGCGGCACTCACCGCTCTGGCACTGTTTAAGAGCTTTGAGTTTGCCATCCAGGAAGCTGGCGGCGAACTCAACCTCAACGTGGGCGAGGTCGATGTGTTCATCGGCTTGTTCCTCGGTGCCGGCCTGCCGTTCCTGTTTGCAGCGCTCACCATCGACGCCGTCGGCCGTGCTGCGACCGAGATGATCGAGGAAGTTCGTCGCCAATTCCGTGAGATCCCCGGACTTCGCGAGGGCAAAGAGGGCGTTATCCCTGACTCTGCTCGTTGCGTCGAGATCTCAACTGCAGCGTCGCTGAAGGAAATGATTATTCCTGGCGCTCTCGCTGTCGTTGTGCCTCTGGTTGTGGGCTTTGTCGATGTCGATGCACTCGGCGGCCTGCTGGCCGGCGCGCTTGTTACTGGCTTCGCACTGGCCATCTTCATGGCCAACGCCGGTGGTGCCTGGGACAACGCCAAGAAGTACATCGAAGCTGGCGCCCACGGCGGCAAGGGCTCCGATGCTCATAAGGCTGCCGTTGTTGGTGACACCGTTGGTGACCCCTTCAAGGACACCTCGGGCCCAGCCATGAACATCTTGTTGAAGGTTATGACCATCGTGTCGTTGGTGTTTGCTTCAGCATTTGTTGGCTAGCAGCCCCATCTCTTTGTAGAGAGTCTCCGCAACCCTCACAAATTCCGTGGCCCCGGGCGTTTCGCCCGGGGCCACGGTCGTTTTTCTGGCCACCAGGTCAGCTGACGTTCTTCCGACTGGGGTGCCGCCGCTTTGCTGCCTTGCGACGACCGTTGCGGTCAAGGCCAGCCTCCTGGTTTAGCGGTTCGCGGAGTTCGCGAATCTGGTCGTCGCTGACCGGCAAGGCACCAACGAGCGCCCACATTGCTTCGGGCACGTTGCCGGGAACATCGACGGCGTTCACCAGGCACCATTCGACAACATCGACCCACAGCAGTTCGCGAACTGTCGGCGCCGTCCACCAACGAAACGGCTCATCGCGCTGCGCTTTGGCGGCCAGGATCACGGTGAGGACCTCACGGTCGATCGGCGTACCCGCCGCAAAGCAGTGCTCGAGGATCTGACGACGGAACCGACGATGGTCGGCGCTAAGTACGTCGCGTGCGGCGAGCGTGGGTGACAGGTCGGGGGTCGTGGTGTGCATAGGACCATCATGGCGACCCCCTATGACACACTCGGGCGAAAACAGCCGATTCAACCGCCGAATCCGCATCCCAACTCCCCAACCAGGCGCTATTTCCCCAGTTCAGAGGACTTTTCGCCAAACGCTGGATTTTCTCGTCGGTAGTGGCCGACTGCCCCAAGTTGGGGGCTTTTCGGTTCCGAATCCGATTTCTTCAGCGAAAGTCCTCACGACCCAACGATTTGCGCCGAATGGCCCATATCAACGTTACGGGCGGAATCCGGGGCCTTGAAACTCAACCGGCAGACGCTCGATCAGCAGAACTGCCAACCAGCAACGAACGGGATCACCGTGAGCAGTCAACCAAACGAAACCACCAAAAACGCAGAAGCCAGCAACTCCGCAACCAGCAACTCCGCACCAAGCACGGCATCCCGCATGTCCGCACCGGTGCTTCAGGGTGCGGCTGCATGGAGCCAGCTGCTAACCGAAGAAGATCTTCGCTGCGAGCGCACGGGCTTTCAGGCCGGTGTTATCAGCATCGACCATGGGCCGACCGGCACCGACGAGCGGACCGCTACCGTGCTGGCTGTCCTCGACCGGCACCTTCAGTTCACCCATCGTGTTGGTGTGCTCAACGAGAACGAACTCTCAATTCTGATGATCCCGGTCGCCACCGTTGGCGCCACCGAGCAACTCGCCCGGGCCATCGACAAAGCGCTGCGCTCCGCCGGTATCCGTGCCGCGATCGGGTTTGCGCTTCGCCGACAAGACGGTGCTGGCCTGCATGGGGCAGCCGCCCGCGCCGATGCGTGCGCCGCAGTTGCTCATAGTCGCCAGCTTCGCCTCACGGCCTAGTTCGCCACGACGCCAGAGGCGACAAACAACTCAGAACTACTCAGGAACCGTTTGGGTTCTGGAGCGCCCTGCCGATAGCCGCAACCACCTCGACGAGGTCAGGTGGGGTCTCGATGCCCATCGATTCGAGGGTGAAGAACGCTTCGGTGTGCTCGCCGCGCCCCTGCAAGCTCACCACTAGTTGACTCGGACTCGGATTCCCGAACGAAACCGCCGCCTCAAGGTATCCCGATGACGCGTCGGCGTAGGTGAGGTCCCCCACGACATCGAGGGCTTCGGCCAAGCGAGGAAACAGCTCGTCGGCCGGTGCATTCAGGGTAAGCCCATCGTCGAACACCACCAGGTCGGGATGGCCGTCGCTCGTGGCCAGCGACGTTTCGGCCACTGGCTCCGCAGCCCCGGGCTCCGGGTTGGCCTCAAGCACGGCCATTGCTTGGTTCAGCAAAATCATCGCTTCGGTGCCGTCGCTGCCGATGAGATCAGGGTGATTCGTTCGTACCAAACGACGGTAAGCATCGCGGGCCTCGTCGAGGTTGGCTTCAGCACCGAGCTGCAGAACGGTAAGCGCTCGTTGACGATCCACCCTCGCATAGTGACACATTCGAAGTTTCTCCGACTCGACCGGGCCTGCTTGCACGCGTGTGCCACGCTTTCGTGATGTCGTCATCTGGGAAAGACCCCAAAGGCCTGCGTCTGACCAGCCGGTTCCAGCGCAACAAGTCGGTTGCTCAAATGACGGCCCGCTTCGGCGCGGCAGCCGCCGCCCACAAAGCCCGTCGTGCGGTTACCCCGAAGGCGCGGCGCGAAGAACTCGATGCCGAGTTCCAGGCGCGCACGGCTCAGCAGGTGGCCGATGAGTTGGGCGAGATGAAAGGCGCCCTGATGAAGCTGGGCCAGATGGCCAGCTACCTCGACGACGGCCTTCCTGAGCCGGTCAAACTTGCCCTTGGGCAGCTCCAACAGGATGCGCCGCCGATGGAGCCAGCGTTAGCGCGGTGGGCTATCGAGCGTGAGCTTGGGTACGACCTCGACTCGCTGTTCTCTTCGTATTCTCCGGAACCAATCGCGGCGGCATCGATCGGGCAGGTGCACCGGGCAACCACCCACGATGGCCGTGAGGTGGTGGTGAAGGTGCAGTATCCGGGCATCGATGAGGCCATCGCCGCCGACCTCGACAACACCGACCTCGTAGGCCGTCTTATGGCGATGATCTTCCCCGGGCTCGACCCCGGTCCGTTGGCCAAAGAACTGAAACTTCGCATCGGCGAAGAGCTCGACTATGAGCTCGAAGCCGACAACCAGCGGCTCTTTGCCGATTTCTACCGGGACCATCCCTTCATCCATGTGCCCGAGGTCTGCGACGACCTCTCGTCGGGTCGGGTACTCACTACCGAGTTCGCCGAGGGTGCCCGCTTCAGCGAGCTCGAAACGTGGAGCCAGGACGAGCAGAACCAGGCTGCGGAAACCATGTTCCGGTTCGTGTTTCGCAGCCTGTATCGCCTGCGAGCGTTCAACGGCGATCCGCATCCGGGCAACTACCTCTTTCGCCCGGGCGGCCAGGTCACGTTCCTTGACTTTGGCCTTGTGCGCCGGTTCGACGAGGACGAAACCGAGTTCTTCGGGCAGCTCATCCAGACGGTTCTGGCCGACAAAAAGTCGGCCTTTCGAAAAGCGCTCGAGGGTGGCGAACTTCTTCGCACCGGCGCGCCGTTCAGCGACGACGAGATCCACGACTGGTTTCTCCACTTCTATGAGATTGTCCGTCATGACGGCCCCACCACCCTCGACGCCGAGTACGCATCAGAGACGCTCCGTCGCACGTTCGATCACAAGACCAACGAGATCCTCAAGTACGCAAACGTCCCACCATCGTTTGCGCTGATACAGCGCATCAACTTGGGGCTCTACGCACTGCTTGCCCACCTCGAGGCCACCGCCAACTGGCGCCGAATCGCCGGCGAGCTATGGCCGTGGGTCGATGGAGAACCCTCGACTCCGAAGGGCGTCGAAGAGGCTGAGTGGCTTCGGGGGAAGCTCGACCAGAGTTAGCTGGCCGCGAGGGCGGCCGCTATCTCCACCGCGACGCGAGCGTTGTTTTCGGCCAGCGCAAGGTTGGCCGGAACCGTGGCCCCGCCGGTCGCATTACCAATGGCTGAAAGCACGGCCGGAGTGACCGCAGCACCGACGAGTCCGGCGTCCTCGGCCTCGGCCAACGCGGTCTCGATGGCGGTATCGATGACCTCGGCGTCGATGGCATCGGGTTCGGGGATGGGCACCGTCACCAGAATTCCGCCAGACCGACCCAAGCGGTGCTGGGCGTCGGCGATCGCGGCCGCCTCGGCAGCCGACTCGATACGCTGCGGAACAGCTACGCCGCTGGTCCGAGCGTAGAACGCGGGAAAGTCGTCGGTTTGCAGGCCAAGTACCGGCACGCCGAGCGTCTCAAGGTGTTCGACCGTGCGGGCCAGGTCGAGAAAGTTCTTTGCGCCAGCACATACGGTGACCACCGAGTGTTCGGCCAGAGCTCCAAGGTCGGCGCTCACATCGTTGGCGTCGCCCCGATGCACGCCGCCGATGCCGCCGGTGGCAAATACCCGCACCCCGGCCTGAGCGGCCAGAAACAATGAGGCCGACACCGTGGTTGCACCCACCGGCCAGCCAGCAGCCACCGCCACAGGCAGCTCTCGTTCGGCGGCCTTGTTGGCTGCGCCCAGAATCCGGTGGTGCTCGGAGGGGTCGAGACCAACACGCGGCACTCCGTCGAGTACAACGGTGATTGCGGCCACCCCGCCGCCATCTTCAATGGCGGCGATGCAGCGAGAAAGTGCTTCCTCGTTGGCAGGCGATGGTAAGCCCAGGTGCGAGAAGATGGTGCTCTCGAGCGCAACCACCGGGCGACCTTCCTGCAGCGCTGCTTGCACCGCGTCGCTGACGACGATGAGGGGCGAAGGTGAAGTCATGGCCTCTTCCTAGCAGGGTGCTGCGTCGAACGAAGCTCCCGGTGAGCCGAGCACTCGGGCCGCAAGTCGGTGGGCGGCATCGACGGCGATGCGGGGCGAAGATCCGGTGAGAAGTGCGCCCAGGTAACCCGCAGCAAAGGCATCGCCGGCGCCGGTGGTATCGACCACGTTTTGCACCGGACGCACCGCCACCGGCAGCACGTCGCCCTTGGGCGAGATGATCAAGGTCGGCTCGGCACCGCCCTTTACGATGGTGACTGCAGCGCCGGGAACGGGATCGCGTTCGCCCAAGCCAATGGCCCGATGTTCGTCCTGGTTGGCAAATACCACGGTTGGCGCCAGTGTCTCGAGAAACGATCGCAACTCGGCGCGTCCGAACTCTTCGATTACTGCTACCGATGAGAGATCGACGCTTACCGGAATCTGATGGGCCGAAGCATCACCAACGAGCCGAGAAGCGGTACGGGCCAGAGGGTCGGCCGCTAGGCAGTACACGGGCATATGGAGGACGCCGACGTTGTCGAGAGCTTCGGCGCCAACCGATGCCAGCGCCGAGGCGGCGCCGCGGTCGGTGAGAAAGGTCCGTTCACCCTTGTGATCAACCAGCACCACGATGGAGCCGGTGGTGCCGTGCGTAGTGACGACCGTGTCGACGCCATCACGGGACAGGTCGTCAACGAGTAGCGCTCCAAGAGCGTCGCTACCGACCTGACCAATAAAGCGGCTCGGCGTACCCGAACGGGCCGCTAGCGCAGCAACATTTGCGGCGCTACCACCACGCCGCCGCACGATGGCAGCCGGCGTGTCGGTGCCTTTCCGCGGATCGGCGTTCAGGTGAACGACCACATCCTCGACCAGGTCACCAATGGAAGCGAGAAGCCCACTACCACTGGTGGGTTCAGCCATCTTGCCGGTTTGTGCGATCGAGCCGGGATGAACGATCTAGCCGATTGAAGGTGCGTCGTTTGCGTCTTCGTTGGCGGTGAGGTCGATAACGTTGTTGTCGCCGGCCGGTGCAGGCATGGGCGGGCTGTAGGTGGATGCCAAGCTCATGAGGTCGTCGGCCATCTGACGAAGTCGGTGTTGTTCGACCACGATTGCGCCTTCGACCCGCTCGAGTTCGAGCTTGCGGTTGTCGACCTCGCCCTCGAGGGCACGAAGGTCAGACTGGAGACGGCTAGCTGCTTCGAACGCCTTGCGATCGGACTCGCGAGCGATCTCGGTGGAGCGGACCTCGGCTTCGGCGATGATCTCGTTTGCCCGTGCTCGGGCTTCGCCGATCGCATCGGCGGAGGCACGCTGCGCCATACGGAGGATCACTTCGGAAGCCTCTTCGTTGGCGGCTTGCTGAACGGGTCCCTCGTCGGCGGGAGCGGGCGCTGGCGCTGCGGCTACCGCAGCGACGGGCGCTACTGGTGCAGCGGCGACCATTGGCTCGGGCTCGGGGAGCGGGGCGGGCTCTGGTGCCGGCGGCGGTGGTGCCGAAGCCAGCTTGTTCCGTTCGACGACACAGGCGTCGAGCTCGGCGCTTAGCCGACCGATTTCTGCGTGAAGCGAGTCGATCTGCGAAGCCACCTGTTCAAGGTAGGTATCGACTTCAGTCGGGTCATAGCCCTTTCGGTTCTTGCTCGAAAAGGTCTTGGCGATCACATCGCGCCCCGTAAGGCCTCGGTCTGCTGCCATGTGTTTTCATCACTCCCAAATAGATGCCGAACCCCAATGTTGGCGCACGAAACCATCAAATACCAGTGCAGTCCGCGATTTGGGTCCAATGACCCACTAACGTCTGCGACGTTTTACATCAGCAACATTGCTAACACACTGCGTGAGAATCCCGCCACGCGGACGAAGAATCACCGGCTTAGGAGATTGCCTTAGGGGATGTAGTCGAGCGGGTTTACCGCAACCCCATTGATGCGAATTTCAAAGTGCAGATGGGGCCCGGTTGAGAGTCCGGTGCTGCCCACGCTACCGATGCGCTGCTCAGCAGACACTTTCTGACCAACACTCACCTGGATTGTTCCTTCGCCCTGGTGACAGTAACGAGAGGTGATGCCACCGCCGTGGGCGATGATGACGGTGTAACCGCATCCTCCGAACCAGCCCGCGTGAATAACCTCGCCGTTCGCGGCGGCAACGATAGCGGCGCCGAAGCCACCACTCATGTCTATCCCGTTATGCATGCGGCTATAACCAAGGATGGGGTGACGACGTAGACCAAAGCCCGACCCAACGGCTCCGGCGGTTGGTCGAACCCAACCGTTGCGAGGCGGCGGATTCAGCAACTCATCGAGCGCAGCTTCTTTCTTGCGGATAATGGCCTCGAACTCTTCCTCATCTTCGAGTGAATCGGCCTGCTTGGCGATCCATTCATCGAGTCGGGCTTGGGCCTTTATGCGCAACTCGGCCTGTACGGCTTGACGCTGTTCGAGCAACGTAAGCTCGGATTTCACCTGGTCGGACAATGCCTTCACATCGGCTCGAGCCTGCTTTGCGGCCTGCGTGGCGTCGTCCTGGTCGGCCCGAAGTTGGCGGAGGTCGTCGAAGCTGTCGCCTCGATCCTGGTTGACCACGCCGAGGTAGCTCACTTTGCGAACCGACTGCGAAAGGTCAGAGTTTTCGAGCCAAACCTCTTTGGGGTCGCTGGTGCCCATGTAGGCGTCGACGGCGAAACGCTTGGCGTCGAGAGCAGCTTGTTCGATGGTTGCCGCGATGAGGTCTTGGCGAACTTTGTTGTCTTTGACGAACTGCCGAGCGTTGGCCAACTCGAGCTTTACTCGTTCGACTCGGGCTTCCTGGGCATCGACAGCTTCGGTGATGGCATCGAGCGCATCCTGCACTTCCTGGGCTTCAACTTTGGCCACGTCGACTTGGGCGGCGGCTGCGGCAGCTTCGGCCTGTGCGACCTTCTTGGCCTCTTTGGCTTGCTCGATTTCGGTCTTCAGATCGGCTTCCTCAGACGCGCCAGCAGAGGACGTGAGGAGCAACAGCATGCTCATCACCACGGCGGTTATGCGCCGCGCGACGGAATTGTTCAAAATGACAGGCACAATGATGTCCCAAATGCGGTTGCCGAAAAGAGGCTCCGCCCGCAGTTGACTAATCTACCGCCCCTTTGGCGGTAAAGGAATGCATGACAGCCGATAGCGAGGGTCGGGGGCGTCGTACACGACCCTCGACTCACAACCGGACCGACCGAACCACCCGCCCGCGAGCCTCGGATTTCGATCCCCCGGCTGGTGCGTCGGTCTTCGACGACGGCGGGCACGCCAACCACGATCAACGGTCGTTCTCGGTGCCTGCTCCTCCGACTGACGCCCATGAGGCTGGTGCACTTTCCGCGCACCAACCGCCCTCGCAGCCTCCGTTGCAACGCCCGCCCCGTCGCCGTCGCCGCTACGGCCGCTGGATCGTTATCGGCGTGTTGGTGCTGCTCATCGGCATCGTCGGCGAATTGCTGTACCTCACCAGAAACTTCTCGTCGATCGACCGGGTACCGGTTGAGCAAGCGCTTACCGATCCGTCGGGTGGAGCCAACGGCGGATTGGCTGCCAGTGGCATCAACTTCCTGGTGGTCGGCTCGGACTCTCGGGCCAACCTTGATCCGGACTCTCCCGACGCGGGAGCCATCGGCGACGTCGGTGGCGAACGCACCGACACCCTCATTGTTGTGCGGGTGCAGGACGGCGGCAACCTGATGCTTCCGCTGCCCCGCGATCTGTGGGTGCCGATTTCGGGAACCAGCGGAGAGCAACGTATCAATACCGCGATTCAGGGCGGGCCCGAACGGCTCATCAACACGGTGCAAGATGCGCTCGGCGTTCCCATCCACCACTACGCCGAGGTCGACTTCGCGGGGTTCAAGAATCTGGTCGACGCGGTCGGCGGCATCGATGTCAACTTCGACCATGTCACCTACGACCGAAAGTCGGGCCTCGACATCACATCGCCCGGTGTAACCACCCTCGACGGCGTGCAGGCCTTGGCTTACGTGCGCTCTCGGGCCTACACCGAGGTTATCGATGGCCAGCCCCGAGTAGACGGAACCGGCGATCTGGGCCGTATCGAACGGCAGCAGATCTTCCTGCGAGCAACCTTGGGAAAGATGTCGGGAGTCCGCGATCCGTTGAAGCTCAACAGCATCGCCAGTTCGATCACCGGCGATATTCGTATCGACGAGACGCTCAGCTTTAGTGACGCGGTGGCCTTTGGTCGGAAGATGAGCGAGACGAGTCCGGAAACCGTCGAGTTGCCCGTGGCCAACGCCACCCGCGGCTCCGCTGCGGTATTGGTAATGGCGGACGGCGCGCAAGAGGCTCTCCAGCGCTTTCGCTAACGAACTGGCGGCGGGTTACCGTTCTCGGCTTCCCACAGCGCTTCGAGTAGTGGATAAGGGTTTTGCCATCCGGTCTTACCGTCTGGGGCCCATTGGAAGTGCAGATGTGGGGTTCCGCGTGCGTTGCCAGAGTCGCCAACAGCACCCACCACGTCGCCGGCGACAACGCGCTCGCCGGCAACCTGTGGACCGAGTTCGTCAAGGTGGGTGTAGTAGTACCGGGCGCCGGAGTCGCCAAGAAGGTAGACCGACAAACCGCCGAGCCGACTGTTGCCCTGACGTTCGATGACCCCGCCTTCAATAGCGAAGAGGTCGGCTCCACGGGGTGCCAGCACGTCGGTGCCTTTGTGGCGACGTCCGCCCGATCGGGAGAAGCCCCAGCTGTCGATAAATTCGCTCACGTCGGCGACGGGGAACACGGCAACCGACAGCCCCCAAGGCACGCCGGCGTTCACCATGCTGTTGAGGCGGCGGAGTTCTTCGTCGCTCTGTCGGGTCTGAGCAAGGGCGAAGCGGAAAACTTCGTTTGCCTTCCTGGGGTCGATATCGCCGCGAGCCGATGCATCGACAGCGCCTTGGGCTAGGCCCTCAAATTCGATCCGTTCGCTCTCGATCAGTTCGATACGAAGGTGAACCAGGTCGATAGCGGCACCACTTGGACCGGCAGGCTGGACACCGTTGAGATCAATCCCGCTCAGATCAATGGGGCCTCCGTTTGCGGTGGCGCCTTGCGCCTCGGGCTGGGCCGAGGCCGTGCTGGGGCCGATGAGCACGAGAAGGAGAACCAGCGTGGCGACGAAGATAAGGACGAAACCAACCCGCCGGCGGGCCACGTCGCGAATCTCTGCGGCTCGAAGTTCGGCACTCCAGCGAGCACCTGCGTGAGAGCGGGATGAAGACGCTGCCTGCGGGCCCGACGGGGCGCCAGCCGCCGGACGGTTTGCGGGTCCTTTCGGAACCTGAGTTTGCTGCATGACCTCCAAACATTACGGATGGATTACATCAATGACAAAATCCGCAGGAAAGCCATGTGTCACATTGGTCAACATGACCCCCTTTCGCAACATACGACACAATTTTCCCACTGGCCACAATGCAAACAGCAGCAACATTAGCAACACAAACAACACCAGCAAGAGCACCGGCCTGCAAGAACACGAGCACCCTTTTCGACGCCCGCGCCGTAGCCGTTAGTGTCAGCACATGGATATCGACGATGACCGCCCCGGGGCGGTCCTACTCACCGGCGGGCGACTTCACGAGCCCTACTCCAAAGTTGCGCATGGCCTCATCCGTGACTCCGAACGATTTGAGATCGTGGCCGTCGTCGACAACAACAACGCTGGCCAGGACGCCGGTGTTGTTCTCGACGGCACCACCCGTGATATTCCGGTTCTCGCATCGCTTGACGAACTCGCTGGCCTCGTCGAGGCAGGTGCAACCAAGCCCACGTGGGCCATCATCGGGGTCGCCACCCACGGCGGACTACTCTCCCAGCAACTTGTCGATGCCGCCGCCGAAGCGCTTCGCCACGACATGTCGGTGGCCGCCGGCGTGCACGAGTACCTGTCCGACTCGCCGCTACTGGTCGACCTCGCCCACGAGCGCGGGCTCGAACTCCTCGACCTTCGCAAACCTAAGCCGGCCTCAGAGCTGCATTTCTGGACCGGCGCGATCGACACCGTTGGCGCTCCTCGCCTTGCGGTTCTCGGCACCGACTGCGCGGTTGGCAAACGAACCACCACTCGATTCCTGCACCATGCACTCCAGAACGCCGGGGTCGAGTCGGCCCTGATTTCCACCGGCCAGACCGGCTGGCTCCAGGGCGCCACCTACGGCTTTGTGCTCGATTCGGTTCCCAACGATTTCGTGAGCGGCGAACTCGAGCACGCCATCGTCACCTGTTGGCGGGCCGAACAGCCCCAACTCATTCTTCTCGAAGGACAATCGTCGCTTCGGAACCCGTCGGGGCCCTGCGGGTCCGAACTGTTGTTGTCGGGCGATGCTCGGGCAACCGTGTTGCAACATGCTCCGGGCCGCACCTGGTTCGATGGCTGTGAGGACATCGACAAACGGATCCCGCCCGTCGCCGACGAGATTGCCCTCATCTCGCACTATGGCAGCGATGTGCTGGGCGTGTGTCTCAGCGGCGAGAATCTCACCACCGAACAACTCGTAGCCGAGCGAGATGCGCTGCGTGACACACTCGGCATTCCGGTCGTGGCTCCACTTCTCGACGGTGTCGACGACCTTATTGCGCCCATCACCGCCTACATCGCAGCTCACACCCAACCCTCCGAATGACCCTCAGGATCGCCCGATGAAAATCAGCAAGATCACCCATCGTCTCGTCGATATGGAGCTCGTTCGGCCCTACACGATTGCGTTCACCACCTTTACATCGGTATCGAATCACGTGGTCGAGATCCACACCGATAGCGGACTCGTCGGCATCGGCACCGGGTCGGCCGCTCCACTCATCACCGGCGAAACCAATGACGATGCCAGCGCAGCGCTCACCGAAGCCGCGGCCGACTTGATCGGCTGCGACGTCGACCTCGAGGACCTCGGGGCGCACATCCTGGCGGCCTACCCCGGTGCGCCAGCCGCCAGGGCCGCGCTCGATATTGCATTTCACGACCTGGTCGCAAAGGCCGCCGGACTCAGCGTGGTCGATCTGCTCGGCCGGAGCCATACGTCGCTTCCCACATCGATCACCATCGGCATCAAAGACACGGTCGACGAAGTCATCGAGGAGGCCCGGGAGTACCTGGGCCGCGGCTTCCGGTCGCTCAAGGTAAAGCTCGGCAAGTCGATCGACGACGACATCGCCCGACTCGAACAACTACGAGCCAGCATCGGCCCCGATCCCACCATCCGCGTCGACCCGAACCAGGGGTACAACATCGAAGAGCTGGCCAGATTCTTCGTCGAAACCGAACCGTTCGGCGTGGAGTTTGTCGAACAACCCCTGGCCGACGACCGCGACGACGACCTTCTCCGGCTGAGCGACGACGACCGCCGCCTCATCGCTGCCGATGAGTCCCTGCACTCCCCCGGCGATGCTCATCGACTTGCTGGGCCGCCGGCACTGGCTGGAATTTTCAATATCAAGCTCATGAAGTGTGGCGGAATCAGCCCGGCGCTAGGCATTGCCGACGTTGCCGACGCCACCGGCATCGACCTTATGTGGGGATGCATGGACGAAAGTGTTGTGAGCATCTCGGCCGCGCTTCATGCCGCGCTCGCCTCGCCCGCTACCCGCTACCTCGATCTCGACGGAAGCCTCGACCTGGCGCGCGATGTTGCCACCGGCGGGTTCGAGCTCGTCGACGGCATGTTGAGTACTCGAGCCGAGCCAGGACTCGGCGCCCACCTGCTGTAGATCCGGGAACACCGATCTGGGAACACCGATCTGGGAACATTGTGCCGGTGTGGCGTTCGTCACTACGATCTCCCGGCATGACGTCTTCACCTGCCAGCGCATCTTCTATCCCCGGTTCGGTCTCGGGCATTACCGCCGACTGGCTCGACGGGGCCCTCGAACGCAACGGCGTCGAGCATCCTGGCGTGCAACAACTCACCACAAGTGCCATGCCGGGCATCGTCGGTGCGCTCGGTGAGGTCGGGATTGTCGATATCACGTGGGCTGGCGCCACCGACCTCCCCACCTCGATGGTGGCCAAGTGTCCCCTCGATGACCCCATGGCGCAGCTCTACAACTCGGTCATGCAGAACTACATCCGCGAGGCCGGGTTCTATCGCGATCTGGCCGATGCCGTCCCCATGCGCGTTCCGCAGTGCTTTGTGAACGAAGAGGCCGACGACAAATCGGCTCACATGCTGCTCATCGAACGAATCGACGGTACCGATGGCAACATCTTCAATGCCCCTTCGTTCGAGACGATGGCCGAACTTGTCGGCAAGATGGCCACGATGCACGGGCAGTTCTGGATGAGCGATCAACTCCTGTCGATCGACTGGATGCTCGATTGGAAGACCGAGTCGCTGAAGCTCGGCATTCCGATCACCCAGGAGTCGTGGGCCACGTTCCAGGCCGCCGAGCCCGACGTGTACTCCACGGCGCTCGCCGAGTTCTGTAGCGCCAGCTGGATTAACGACACCGAGTTCTGGCTCGACAAATACGAAGAGCGACCGTGGACCTTCACCCACATCGATTTCGAGCTTGACAACATGATCCACACCGATTCCGAAACGGTCGTGCTCGACTGGCAAACCTGTCTCCGGAGCTTTCCCGGCGTCGATCTCGCCTGGCTCCTCGCCACCAGCGAGTGCGACGAAACCGTTGCCCGCGAATCCGAGTTGATCGACCACTACCGCGCCACCCTCGAGTCGAGTGGCGGGCCCAGCTGGAGCTACGACGAGGTCATTGAGGAGTTGGCGTGGGGAACGCTGTATCCCGCTGCCTGCCAGCCGGTTCCCAACGTCGGCGCCGCCGATGCCGAGGGCGAGGCCGGCGAGCGCAGCCGTCGCCGATTCCGCGCCTTCCTCGACCGGTCAATCCGCGCCGCCGAACGGTGGGACCTGGTAGGCCACTGCTCCCCCCACCTCCGCTAACCCAAGACGAAACAACGTGCCAGCGAAATACGATATGAATACGGTGTCTGGAACCGTCTTTCGTTTTTGGGGTGGCGTTTTTGTCTCACTTCGTGTCGGGGCGGGCGCGGATCGTAAGCTCCGGCTTGATGATCTCTGAAATCTTCGACGACAGCCTCTGGACTGAAGTTCCTGGCTTTGATCTTGCCGATATCACCTACCACCGGTCCAACGATCACGGCGTGGTTCGTATCGCGTTTAACCGGCCCGAGGTCCGCAACGCGTTCCGACCACAAACCGTCGACGAGCTCTACCGAACCCTCGACCACGCCCGCATGACCCCCGATGTCGGCTGCGTCATCATCACCGGCAACGGACCGTCGCCCAAAGATGGTGGCTGGGCGTTCTGCTCGGGCGGCGACCAGCGGATCCGCGGCAAAGACGGCTACAAGTATGCCGAAGGCGAGACCGCCGATTCTATCGACGGCGCCCGGGTCGGCCGGCTCCATATTCTCGAAGTGCAGCGACTTATCCGTACCATGCCCAAAGTCGTTATCGCCGCGGTGCCCGGCTGGGCGGTTGGCGGAGGACACAGTCTTCATGTGGTGTGCGACCTCACGCTCGCAAGCGCCGAACACGCCGTGTTCAAACAGACCGACACCGACGTCGCCAGCTTCGATGGCGGGTTCGGCTCGGCATACCTGGCCCGCCAGGTCGGCCAGAAGCGAGCTCGCGAAATCTTCTTCCTCGGCCGGAACTACTCGGCCGATGAGGCTCACCAAATGGGCATGGTGAATGCCGTGGTGCCCCATGCCGACCTCGAAACCACCGCACTCGAATGGGGTGCCACCATCGTTTCGAAGAGCCCCACCGCGCAACGGATGGCCAAGTTCTCCTTCAACCTGATCGACGATGGCCTTATCGGCCAGCAGGTCTTTGCCGGCGAGGCCACCCGCCTGGCGTACATGACCGACGAAGCGGTCGAGGGACGCGATGCCTTCCTCGAGAAACGCGACCAGGATTTCTCCGCATTCCCGTGGCACTTCTAGCCCTCGCACTCACAGCCCACCTAGTAGACCTCACCGAATGAACGACTTCTCCCCGCCCGGATCTACCGGCAACTCCGACGCCCCGAACCCCAGCGAGTCGACCCCAGCCGGCTGGTACGACGATCCGTGGGAGCCCGGTTCGCAACGGTGGTGGGACGGCGCGGCCTGGACGGCGAGCACCGTCCGCCCGAACCCGGGTCAGCAGGGCGCTCCGGGTACCGATTGGCAGGGCGATTCGCCTGGCACCGCCGGGGCCGATGGCCGTCTGTCGGAGATTTCTGAGTGGCTTGGCATCGTGTTTCGAACCGCCATTGGTCGGGCCGGGCACCTCCTTCCCATCATGATGGTCACGGTGCTTCCCAGCGCGTTCCTGACGGCGTTGTTTGCGTGGCTTACGGTTCGTGGCGCCCGCGTAAACAACCTCAGCTGTGTGTTGTTTGAAGAGCAGGACCCCGACTGCCTCACCTTCAGCGGATTCAGCGGCAACTACGTCATCCCGTTGGTGCTTGCCATCATCTGGTGGCTTCTCGGCACCGCCGTGTTCCACCTGGCAACCGGCCATCAGCTCTACGGGGCTCTCGACGACGACAAACCCTCGTGGGCGACCTCGCTTCGTGCCGGACTTCGAGGGCTCCCCCGCTTCCTGCTGTATGGCATCGGGATTCTGGTAGTTATGGCGTTGGCCTATGGAATTTCAATCGCGGTCGGCGCCGCCGCTGGCGCTGTAGCAGTTGCGATCATCGGGCTGCTCTGGATTCCGCTGGCCGTTTTTCTCTGGGTGAAGCTGAGCTTCCTCACCGTCGCTGCGGCCGTTGCACCGCCAAAGACCAACCTGCTTTCGGCAAGTTCGTCGGTAAGCGACGGCCGATTCCCCGCCATCTTTGGCCGACTCCTTCTACTCGTCCTACTAAGCATTGCGGTACTCATCGGAAGCCAGGCGTTCTCGTTCCCGTTGGGCCTTATCGTCGGCCCCGGAATCAACGAGGGGCTCGCCGAAGACATCATCACCGAAGATCGCTCACCCGAGTCTTTCGCCATCGCCGACCTCATCACCAACCCGTCGTCGTTGGCGATCAGCATGGTGCTTATCAACACGCTCACCAGTTCAATCGTCGCTGCGCTCCAGACCGCCGGAACCGCTGCGCTCTATCGCGAAACCGGCGGGCCGCGCCGCGATGGACCCGATCCGGTCGCCCCTGCTCCTGCCGCCTCGTTCTAGGGAATCTGATGCGGGTCGGCCTTCTTCTGAATCCAGCAGCTGCCAAAGGCGGAGCTGTTGGCGAGGGAGCAAAGGTCGAGCAACTTCTCCGCGAGCGCGGCCACCAGCCAACCGTCGTCGCCGAGCCCACGCCGGAGGCCACCCAGCAAACGCTCATCTCATCGCTTGACAACATCGATCGCCTCGTCGTTGTTGGCGGCGACGGGTTGGTGAACCTGGCGCTCCAACACGTTGCCCAAACATCGCTCACCTTGGGCATCGTGCCCGCTGGCACCGGGAACGACTTCGCCCGAGGTCTTGGACTTCCCACCGACACGGTGGCGGCGGTCGACGCAGCGCTCGCTGAGGCCAGACCAATCGACGCCATGCAGAGCTCAGCCGGTTGGGCAGCATCGATCATCACGCAGGGTTTCTCGGTTCTTACCAATCAGGTAGCAAACCGGCTTCCGTGGCCCAAGGATGGACGTCGCTATGTGGTGGCCACCGGCCTGGCGCTTCCGGCGCTGAAGACCGTGCCGCTAACCCTGGTGGTCGACGGGGTTCGGCACGAACTCGACAACACCTTTCTGGCCATCGGCAACACTCGCTTCTTCGGATCGGGAACCCCGATATGCCCAGCGGCCGACCCCACCAACGGCCTGCTCGACATTGTGGCCATCGGCCCACTGACCCGGCGAGAACTGGTGACCTTCTACGACACCGTTCCCGATCAGAGCTTTCTTCAGAACCATCGCACGCAGGTGTTTTCAGGATCCGAGGTCACCATCGAGGGCGGATCGACCGACCTTTGGGCCGATGGCGAACCCTACGGAAGCGCCCCACTAACGATCGCAGCGGTGCCCGAAGCGGTCAGCATTGCCGGCACACGACTGGAACATGGCTGAGCTGAAATGTTCAATGGAAACGACGAGGGAAACGACGAGGGAAACGGGCAGACGTGATGTCGATTAGTGCTTTTCATGCACTTTCAGTACATTTCCTTCATGGCCGCAGAACTCGAAATCCTCGAAGCCGACAACGGTACCGCTCTTGACGACCAGCACGCCGCGGAAACCCAAGGCAAAGTCGTGGTCAGGAAACGGGCCACCTCCGACCACGAGCACGAACGCTTCGCCCACGAGGCTCACATGCTTCAGCGGGCATCGCACCCCGGCGTCGTCGAGTTCATCTCCTTCGATGACGAGACCGGAACGTTGCGCACCCAGTTCGCTGGCGATCAGACATGGAAGAGCAGCCCTCCCGAAACCTTAAGCGAACTAGCGAAAGGCGTTGCTTCGGTTGCTGCAACCCTCAGCGATCTTCACACGCTGGCCATCACCCACGCGTCGCTCACCGCAGACCACATCGTTCTCGGCGCCGACCGGCGTCCCATTCTTTGCGATCTCAGCCAGGCAGGCGACCAAGATCCGAGCATCGATGTCGCAGCGCTTGGTGCGGTTATCCACGAGTGCCTTGACCAGATCGGCGACGGCAAGCCATCGACTCGCAAAGCTCTTGCAGCCTTAGCCGACCGAGCGTCGCACACCGACCCCGAGAAACGACCCAGTGCGGCAGCGTTGGCGGCGGCGAGTCGACAGCTTGTGCAGACCTCCCAGCCAACCGCAGGCCGCTCTTCGGGCTCATCGATCAAAGTCCTTGCCGGGGCCGCCGTACTTATGGCCGCACTCGCCGTGCTTTTCTGGCCGTCGGCCGACGACCCCCTCGCCATCGCAACACTCGACGAAGCGCTACCGGTTACGAATCCGCCATCACCGGCGCCAGCACTGTCTACCCAAGCCGCTGACCGACCGACGACTCCATCAACCACCGTGGCTATCGAAATCCCGGTCGAACCGCTGGTTCTTGAGCACGACGGCTTCCGCTATGCGGTCGGCCAATCCGGAGATAGCGCGGCCATCGGCGACTGGGACTGCGACGGCGCCGAGACGGCAGCGATACTGCGCCCCCACTCGGGTCAGGTGTACCTGTTCGACACGTGGCCAACCGATAGCGAAACCGCAAGGGTGACGCCGCTCACCATTCCCAATTCAACCGCCACACTCGATGCGGGCACCGATTGCGGTCGCCTTGTACTCGTCGATGCCGCAGGCGAAGCCGTCACCCTCAATGTTGTGCACGCCAATTCAGGAGCCGACTCATGAACACCCGCACCGCCGCTCGGGCCACGCCACTGTTCCTATTCTGCCTAGGCGCGTTGTGGCTTCTCCACGGGGTCGTTGGCCGACGCCTCCCGTTCCCCAACTTCTCGGGCGGCGAACTCGTCGACTGGTTCACCACGGCCGATCCGGCCGATGTAGTGATGACTGCGTTTCGTGCGGTGGCGATCGGTTTGGCCTGGTACCTAGCGGCAGTGGTGGGACTTCAGCTGCTGGCCGGATTGTTGGGCTGGCGTCCACGTCTACTCGATGCCGTAACCCCGACGCTGGTCAAACAGTTTCTTGGCGCATCGCTAACCATCTCGCTCAGCGTGCCCGCGTTCGTCTCGTCGGCCAGCGCCGCCGAGAGTCCCCCGGTCACGATGGTGCGTATCGACGACGATTCACCAGCCGACGCACCTGCACCGGTTTTCAGCCCAGAACGTTCCCGCCAACCGGCCGCGGTCGAACCGGACACCATGGTCATGACCAGACTTGGGCCCACCGAGGCTCCGACCTTGCCCGCGGCAACATCGTGGAGTGTCACCAAGGGCGAGCACTTCTGGCAGATCGCCACCGAGGTACTCGAAGAGCGCTCGGGAACGGCACCAGCCGAAGCCGAGATCGATGCATACTGGCGCCGACTGATCGAGCGAAACCAGCACCGTTTGGTCGATCCGGGAAACCCCGATCTTCTTTTGCCCGGCCAGGTTCTGGATCTTCCCGACTAGCGGTCTGGTTTACTCGACGATCTTGAGGATGGGGAGCTCGATGATGTCTTCGGCTCCCTGATCTTTCAATGCGGGAATCAAGATGTTGATTTCGCTCTTTGGCACCACGGTTTCCACCGCAAAGCCGTTTCCGCCGAAGAGTTCGTTCACCGTCGGCGATTTCATCGAGGGGATGATGTCGATCACGTTCTCGAGTGAGGCGCCGGGCACATTCATCTTCACGAGGACCTTGCCACGAGCATCGAGAACGCCTTGCAGCAGCGTGTTGATCTGCTCCATCGCGTGACGCTTCTCAGGATCGGCGGCCGAGACCGGGTTCGCGATGAGTTCGGTATAGCTCTGCAGAATCTCGTCGATAACCTTCAGACCGGCGGCTCGGAGAGCCCGTCCGGTTTCGGTGATGTCGACAACCACATCGACGATGTCGGGCACCTTGGCCTCGGTCGCGCCGTAGGACAGACGGATGTCGGCGTCGACACCCTTCTCGGCGAAGAAGCGCTTGGTGAGTTCGGGATACTCGGTCGACACCCGAACGCCGTCGGGCAATTCGGCCACCGAGTTGTACTCGCTGTCGCCGGGCACGGCCACGACAATTCGCACGGGCTTGGCGGTGGCTTTCGAGTAGCGAAGCTCGCCCAAGCTCTCGACCTCACATGATGGCTCTTCGATCCAGTCGCGACCGGTCACGCCGATGTCGAACAGGCCTTCCGAAACGTAGCTACCGATTTCTTGGGGGCGAAGGATTCGAACTTCGCTAATCCGCGGATCCTTGATGGTCGCCTTGTAGGCAACGCTTGAGTCGCGCTGGATCGCCAGGTCGGCGTCTTCAAAGAGTTGGAAGGTCGCCTTTTCGAGCGACCCTTTCGGCAGTACAAGACGAAGCATCACTCAAAGTTACTTCCGCCCGAACCCAAAGCGAGCACCGGGTGAGCGCTAGTCGAACACCACTTCAATGCGCAGGTCCTCGCCGAGTTGCACCACCGATTCGAAACGGCCGCGCTTCAGTTCGGCCATGGTGACCACGGCGGGACCACTCAGTAGCGGCACACCGTCGGCGCCACCAAGGAACGCTGGCGCCAGATACAGCACATACCGGTCGACCAGGCCCGCACGGTGGAACGATCCGGCCACCACTCCCCCGCCTTCCACCAGCACCTGAAGAATTCCCTGCTCACCAAGCTGGTCGAGCAGTTCGCCCAGGTCGCCCTGGTGTTCCAAGACCGGCTGAATCCTTGCGCCGGGGCCGGCGGACCCCAGCACGACACGAAGCGGGTTGAGGCCGCCCTCGCCAAGCGACGACGTGTCGACCGGAGGAGTGAAATCGCGAACCGTGAGGCTTGGGTCGTCGGCCCGTACGGTTCCCGCTCCCACAATGATGGCGCCGCTTTCAGCTCGAAGTCGATGGGTGTCCGAGCGGGCTTCGGCGCCCGTTATCCACTTGCTCGTGCCGTCGGGAGCCGCCAAGTAACCATCGAGTGTTCCGGCAAGCTTCAGCACCACCAGTGGTCGGCCCGTTGAGCGATGGGTGAGGTACGGGGCGAGCTGTCGGGTGACCCGAGAGGCCTCGCATCCGACATCCACAGCAATACCAGCGGCCCGAAGAGCTTCGATGCCCCGGCCCGCAGCGTCATCGCCGGGGTCGACGAGGCCAACGACAGCTCGGCGTACGCCAGCATCGATGAGTGCTGCGACACAGGAGTCGCTGCCACCTTGGGAGCTACCTGGCTCAAGGGTGGTGTAGACCGTTGCGCCAGCAGGCGACACTCCCACCGCAGATAGGTTGTCGAGCGCCACAATTTCGGCAAGTCGACCGCCCGGCGGTTCGGTACACCCGGTCGCGGCGGTGCCGTCGGTCGCCACGATGACCGTCCCGACCCAAGGGTTCGGTGGCGCCAAGAGTCGGGCATCGGATGCGGCCATCACGGCCCGCCGCATGAAGTGTGCATCGCGCTCGGTGCTGAAACCGGCTGAGCCGGCAGACGCCGTATCTCCGGACGGGCTGGGATGGTTTGCGTCGGTCATGTCGTGTCCAGAATCGCGCGGACCGCCCTAGTGGTCGGTGGGGGTATCGGCCATAAGGCGGATGGCGTGGGGCACGACGTCGATAATCGCACTCGTCATTTCCACGCAGCCTTTGGTGGATCCTGGTGTGTTGAGAACCAGCGCATGGCCGACCGTGCCTGCGAGACCGCGCGACAGTCGGCCGAGTGGGTTGATGAGCCGCATTGCTTCGGCCAGACCCGGGGCTTCGCGTTCGAGTACCGCCCTGGTTCCCTCGGGCGTCAGGTCTCGTGGGCCAAAGCCGGTTCCACCGGTGGTCACCACCAGTCCGTTGAAATCTGCGGTGAGATCGGTCAGGGCCTCCTGCACGTTTTCGACGCCATCGGCGACGGCTCGGCGCTCGACCACCTCAAAGCCTTCGCCGACCAGGTAGTCGGCAAGCGCCTCACCTGACTTGTCTTCGCGAGTCCCGTGGATCACTCCATCGGAGACGGTGAGTACTTTTGCCTGGAGTCCGCTGGTGTCATGATCGGCCATGACGTCGCACCATAGTTCCCCCGGCTGAACTCATCGGAAACCCGAAAGAAAAGCCAGACTGAGCCCATGCACGTAGCGATTACTGGAGCCACCGGTCTCATCGGGTCAGCGCTTGTCAAAGCGCTCGAAGCCGACGGACACACCACCCTCAAGATCGGCCGGAGCATCAGCGGCCCGGGCACGCTTCGCTGGGACCCAGCGAACGACGACCTCGATGCCGACGCACTCGAAGGCGTCGATGGGTTCGTCCATCTCGCCGGCGAGGGTATCTCCGAAAAGAAGTGGAACGACGAGCAGAAACGAAAGATCCTCGACAGTCGCGTCGACGGAACCGCATTGGTGGCCCGAACGCTTGCAAGCATGTCCACCCCTCCCTCGGTTCTGGTGTCAGGTTCGGGGATCGGCGTGTACGGCGACCGCGGCCAGGACGAACTCGACGAAACCAGCGACCGGGGCGCCGGGTTCTTGGCCGACGTCGTCGTTGCGTGGGAGGCCGCTGCCCAACCAGCGATCGACGCCGGAATTCGGGTGGCCTTCTCCCGGACTGGCATTGTCATGTCGACCAGCGGTGGTGCCCTTGGCACCATGCTGCCGTTCTTCAAACTTGGTATCGGTGGCCGAATCGGTAACGGCAAACAGCAGATGAGCTGGATCTCGATGAACGACATGGTTCGAGGACTCATCCATCTACTCGAATCCGATCTGTCGGGCCCGGTCAACCTCACGGCGCCCAATCCCGTGTCGAACAACGAGTTCACCAAATCCCTCGGAAAGACTCTCGGTCGCCCGACGCTCCTGCCGACGCCCACCCCAGCGCTCTATCTCATGCTCGGCAAAGAGCTCGCTCGCGAGCTCTTGTTCGCAAGCACTCGGGTCGTACCCAACGTTCTCCTCGATTCGGGATTCGACTTCACCCATTCCACCATCGATGAAGCCCTCGCTGCCGAGTTGAACAAATGACCGGCTGCGACGGAAACGAACGATGCGTCAGCGACAGCGTTGTGGTCGAAGCCACTCCGGCCGAAATCTTCGCGATCCTCGCCAGCCCCGAGGGACACGCCCGTATCGATGGGTCAGGCACGGTTCAACGGGCCAAAGGCGATGTCGAGAAACTCACAATGGGCACCAAGTTCGGCATGAACATGCGATTCGGCATCCCTTACAGCATCAGCAATGTGGTGGTCGAGTACGAAGAGGATCGTCGCATTGCGTGGCGGCATATGGGACGCCACCGTTGGCGGTACGAGCTCGAGCCGATCTCCGATACCGAAACGCTGGTCACCGAGTCGTTCGACTGGTCGACAGCGCTGGTCCCCAAAGCCATCGAAAAGGCCGGCTACCCAGCCAAAAACCTAAAGTCCATCACCGCCACCCTCGACCGCCTAAAGAAGCTCCTAGAACCCTAGTTTTCGCACATCTGGACATTTATACCTGGCACCAAACCCCCACTTCGGTGCCAGGTACCTTTCGCCCTCCAGGTGCCAGGTACCAAGTGGCCCCTGGGTGCCAGGTACTATTTGGCCGCAAGGTTCCAGGCACCGGTTTGGTGCTCGTTTGGCGGGTCTTTGGGTCTTTGGTGGCACTTGTCTGGGAAATTGCTGGTGGAAGCCGATGGAATAGGAGCTGCCCTCGTATCGTTTGAGGGAGAACGTGCCACGTCTTTTCGGGGCGATACCGGCACGAACCATCATTTCAAGGAGATATTCGATGGCAAAGATCATTTTCAACGGCACGGTTGTGGCCAATAGTGACGACACCGTCGAAGTCGAAGGAAATCTCTACTTCCCGCGCGAGTCGCTTCGCCGCGAACTCTTCACCCCCAACGATCATCACACGATGTGTTCTTGGAAAGGCGAGGCGTCGTACATGACCCTTACCGTCGATGGTGAAACCGTCGAGAACTGCGGCTGGTTCTACCCGGATCCGCTCGAAGGCGCGAAAGAAATCGCTGGCCGGGTCGCCTTCTACGGCAACCTCGTCGAGATTCAGGCATAACAGTGCTCGACGGCTAAACCTCGCTCGGGTCGACCACCCAAACGTCATCGCCCAGCGCGGTCTCAAAAGCCTGAACGGTCTTCCCGACTCGGGCATCTGAGCCATCCCAAACAATCAGTGCTTCGTCGGCAGCCTTGGCGAGCCAAGCATCGCGCTTGCGCATCGCTGCGCCCGCTTTGGCGGAGCTGTCGGGTTCGGACTTGGCGAGCACGACGGTTTCGCGTGACTTTGCGGTTAGCTCGGCGAATCGCCGACGGGAAAGTTCGGGCCATTTCTTGTCCGGATTTGGGTATGGCAGCACGCTAACCAGCGGCACGCCGGCGGCAAGTGCCGCCTCGGCGCCTAGTTGCTCAGCGCCCAGCCGGAGTCCACTCAGCACGGTGAGGTCGGGGTCCATCTCGGCCTTAGCCCGCAGGATCTGCACGAGGCGCGTACGGATACGGTCGGCCAACGGATTGGCGTCGTAGCCGCCAATTTCTGGTGGCTGATGACCCAGAACCGCCACCAGGTGTCCGTCAGGAATGCCTTGGCCGTTCTTTTTGGCAACGACGGTACCGTCAGCGGGCGAGCCAGCGGCCGCCGAAGCCTTCGATGGACCACGGTTCTTGTCGGGTTCTCCGATTTCGGTTGGCGTGGAATCCCCAGACCGGGGCTGCTGCAAATACCCAGCTTCAACTGCCAGCCGGTCGGCATAGTCGTTCCACTGATTCCCGCTGTGGCCCTTCACCCAGGTGAAGGTGAGTTCGGCAGAGCGGTCTTGGTAAAGGTCGATGAGCGGTTCCCAGAGGTCCTGGTTGGCTACCGGCTTTTTCTGACTGTTCTTCCAACCCCGCTTGAGCCAGCCTTTCCACCAGCCGTCGCGGAAGCAGTTGACGACATAGGTTGAGTCGCTCACAACTTCGACCGGTCCCGACAATTCGGTTAGTGCCTCGAGCACCGCTTGAAGCTCCATCCGCTGGTTGGTGGTGTCCTCGGCGAAGCCGGCACCGAAGGGGCCGTCGGGGACGATCCAGGCCCATCCGCCGGGGCCAGGGTTTCCCGAGCATGCGCCGTCGGTATATACGAGGGTTGTCACCCGGCGGATTCTGCCACATCGCAGGCGGTCGCTGCGGTAATTGGTCACTTACCAGCAGGTAACGCCTGGGAGTACGCCGTTAGCCCGGGAACTTCTGAAAGACTGTCGTCATGCTCGATCAGTTCATGCATCAGTTGCCCGATATCGACCCCGACGAAACCCAGGAATGGCTCGATTCTCTCGACGCGCTGATTGGCGAAAAAGGCAAGGTTCGCGCCCGGTTCATCATGGCCCGAATGGTCGAACGGGCCCAGGAACAACAGGTCGGCATCTCCCCTGGTGTTCGCACGCCCTACCTCAACACCATCCCAACCGAGGATCAACCGTGGTTCCCCGGCGACGAACATATCGAGCGCCGCATCCGAGCCTTTATCCGCTGGAACGCTGCCGCCATGGTGGTGCGGGCCAACAAGAAGGCAGATGGCCTTGGCGGTCACCTGTCGACCTTTGCGTCGTCGGCGTCGCTGTACGAGGTGGGCTTCAACCATTTCTTCCGCGGTAAAGAAAACGGTACCCCCGGCGATCACGTGTATTTCCAAGGTCATGCCGCCCCAGGCGTGTACGCCCGAGCGTTCCTCGAGGGTCGTCTGAGCGAGGACAACCTCGATCGGTTCCGTACCGAGATCGGTGGCGGTGGACTGTCGAGTTACCCGCACCCGCGCCTCATGCCCGACTTCTGGGAGTTCCCTACGGTGTCGATGGGCTTGGGCCCGATCAACTCGATCTACCACGCTCGGTTCAACAAATACATGACCGATCGCCGCATCGACGACACCTCGAAATCGAAGGTGTGGTGCTTTATCGGCGACGGCGAGTCGGACGAGCCCGAAACCCTCGGCGCTATCTCGCTTGCTGGACGGTCGGGGCTCGACAACCTGGTCTGGGTGGTCAACTGCAACCTTCAGCGTCTTGATGGCCCAGTTCGAGGGAACGGCAAGATCATTCAGGAGCTCGAGGGCGTATTCCGGGGTGCCGGCTGGAATGTCATCAAGGTGATCTGGGGCTCTAAGTGGGACGAGCTGTTGGCACGCGATGTCGACGGTGTGTTGCTGAACAAGATGCACAGCACCGTCGATGGCGAGTACCAACGCTACGCCGTAGAGTCGGGCGCATACGTTCGCGAGCACTTCTTTGGCCCCGATCCACGCCTGCGGGCCATGGTCGACCACCTCACCGACGACGAGATTCGAAACCTGCCGCGCGGCGGGCACGACTATTCCAAGGTGTATGCGGCCTACAAGGCGGCAAGTGAATCAACCGGCGCGCCGACCGTGGTTCTGGCCAAGACCATCAAGGGCTGGACGTTGGGCGAGGGCTTCGAGGCCCGAAACTCAACCCACCAGATCAAGAAGATGACCACCGAACAGATGCTCGATCTGCGGGCCCGCCTGCATCTCGAGGAGGAGATTCCCGAGTCGGCGATCGCCGATGGCATCCCGCCGTACTACCGGCCAGCCGAGGGTTCCGACGAGTACAACTACATGATGGATCGGCGCCGGGCCCTCGATGGGTATGTGCCGCGCCGGGTCACGACCGCTCGCCGTCCGCTCTCGATGCCTGCCGATGCGCCGTTCGAGGCGTTCGACGCCGGTTCGGGCGGGCGTGAAGTGTCCACGACGATGGTGTTCACCAGCCTGCTGCGCGAACTCATGCGCGATGATGATTTCGGTTCTCGGGCTGTGCCCATCGTGCCCGACGAGGCTCGAACGTTTGGGATGGACTCCATGTTCCGCGAGTTCGAGATTTACGCCCCGTTCGGCCAGAAATACGAACCTGTCGACCACGAGCTGCTGCTCTCCTACGCCGAGGACACCGATGGTCAGATTCTCGAAGAGGGAATCACCGAAGCGGGCTCGATGGCCAGCTTTATCGCCGCCGGAACGAGCTACGCGAACCTCGGCGTGCCGATGGTGCCGTTCTACACCTTCTATTCGATGTTCGGTTTCCAGCGGGTGGGCGACCTCATCTGGTCGGCGTCAGATTCTCGGGCCCGCGGCTTCCTGATGGGGGCAACTGCAGGCCGTACGACGCTTATGGGCGAGGGCTTACAGCATCAAGACGGTCATAGTCTTGTGTTGGCATCGACCGTGCCGGCTTGCGAGGCCTACGACCCGGCGTTTGCGTATGAACTTGGCGCCATTATGCGCCGCGGTCTTCATCGGATGTATGGCGAGAACCCCGAGGATGTGTTCTATTACGTCGCCATCTACAACGAGAATTACGAGATGCCCGAGCGTCCGGCCGGGGTCACCGACGACGACATCAACAGCGGCCTCTACCGGTTTGCCGAGGCTCCTGAAGTAGCCGATGCCCACCCCGCCACCATCGTGTTCTCTGGCAGCGCCCAAGGTGCTGCACGCGAAGCAACCGCCGAATTGGCCGAGCACTACGGGGTATCGGCCGAGCTGTGGAGCGCAACGTCGTATAAGACACTGCGCACCGAAGCTTTGGCCGCCGAGCGCTGGAACCGTCTGCACCCAGGCGATGAGCCCGATGTTTCGGCGTGCGAGCAGAAGCTGGCGTCGATGCCGGGGCCAATCATTGCGGTAACCGACTTCATGAAGGTGGTGCCCGATCAGATCTCTCGGTGGGCGCCAGGCACATTCGTGCCGCTGGGAACCGATGGCTATGGCCGTTCAGACACCCGCACAGCTCTGCGTTCGTTCTTCGAAGTCGACACCGCAAACATCGTGGTAGCTACCCTGTCGGCACTTGCGGGCGATGGCGTTATCGATACCAGCGTGGTCAGCGAAGCAATCGCCAAGTACGGCCTCGACACCGAGGCTCTCGACCCAGCCAGCGCCGACAACCAACCAGTGCGCCAGGAGTCGCCGCGGGCCAGCGCGTAAGCAGTTGCCCGAACGCGCTTAGATGCTCTCGCTTATCGACAATGACGGGCCGGTTCGCATCTCCGTTTGCCGCCTAGCCCGCGCGACCGCCACGGAATACACAGACACCGTGACCAGAAGGAAGAAGCCATTTCGGCCGACGACCCCAGATTCGGTCAGAGAGAACAACAGCGAGAACACGATGATGGCGAGAGGGAGTAACCCTGTTGGGCCTGGTGTATCGCGGACATAGGCAATGCTTCTCGAACTCGCTCGCAGAATCATTATCATGAACAAGATGACTCCTGGCCAACCTACTTGGAGCGCGTAATCGATGAACGCGTTATGCGCGTGAGGCGGCGTCCAAGCGAATTCGACCCAGACCTCGTGAGCAGGCGACCCGAAGCCGTTCCAGAACGCGTTCCAACCAAAACCAGTCCAAGGCCTTTCCATCGACTCGGCAATCGTGAAGTCCCAAAGCGGTGTGCGGCCGGTGAATGTCACGTCTTTGCCGAACAGTTCGGTCAGCACACCCAGATTCGCGGTAGCGAAACCAACGGCGGTTACCGCTGACAACATCGTGCTCAGCACAACAGCCGGGAACAACGATTTTCTCGCTCGGAAGATCTGCGCAACAACCGTGGTCGTTAGCGCTAGCAACAGCGAAACAAGCGACGTTGACGACGTCGATCCGATTACAAGAGCTACCGAGAGCCCTGCCAGGAAGTAGTTGATAACACGGAACCGGCGAAAGGTACGTGCGCCAACAAGAAAGACGATCGCGGTGAGGACATGAAGTCTCCCCAGGCTGTTCTTGTTGATCTGTGTTCCGCTCCATCCAGCGAACGTGTCGCCATAGTCAGGAAGAGCAAACACGAAGAACAGATCGACAATGACACCGATGCCAAAGGCAACACCGGAAAGAAATAGGACATCCCGCAGAGAAAAACGCACAACCAAGTACAGGCCAAAGAACACTACGAAGAGCGTCACAATAGTCTCGCGAATCGTTGCGACGGGTTCGACCGACCACAGCGTCGACAGCCCGACAAGCCCAAAGAAGGCAAGAAAGAGTCGATCCTGCATGGCGACCCAGTACATCGGCTGCCAGTTTCCAGCGAGCTTGTGTGCGAAAAATCCGGTAAGCCCCAAGACCAGTATCACAGCGAACGGATCTGCGGCTGCCTCTATCGCTATGTCAAGGCTTTCCCGCCGCGAGAGGAACCAGCGGTTGGGCGTATTGAATGACAACAGGAACAGCATCGATACGCATACAGCACGTTCGATTGTCGACGGTGCTTGGGCCCTTTGTTTGGGCCCTGTCGCGGTGACGGCGACGTTCAGGCTCACTTTCGGGCGGTGGCAGCTGCTCGTTCGTACGCGTAGCGATCGCGACGCGACCAGAACTTCGTGGAACGAGAACGATCCTTGTTGAGCAGTGCTCCGATTACCCGAGCCCCTGAGCGTTCAAGGTCGGAACGGACCCGCAAGAGGGCCTCGGTATCGGTTCGTTTCGAGTCGACAACCACAAGTACACCACCAACGCTGATTGCAGCCGCTGCAGAATCGGCCGCGGACAACGCTGGCGGGGTATCAACGATGACGAAGTCATACGTGGCCTCAAGCTGAACGATGAGTTGTTTGAAGCGCGGCAGCCCTAAAAGCTCTCCAGGGTTTGGTGGCGGCGGGCCGCTGGGCAGGATCGCGAGGTTCTCGACTCCGATGCTGATTACGGGCGGGTAACTCTGGGAGTCAGACTGAAGATGATCGCTCAAACCCGTCACGTTGCGAATGCCGAAAATAGTCTCGAGGGTCGGTCGACGCATGTCTGCTGAGACAAGCACGACGGTCTGGCCTGCCTGAGCAAGCGCAACGGCAAGGTTCGCCGAGACTGTGGACTTTCCTTCGGCTGGCTGCGAACTCGTCAACAATAAGCTGCGGATTCCGTCAGAATTTCCTACGAACTGAATTGAGGTTCGGAGACGTCGGAACGACTCTTGTGCCCTCTGCGTTCGGGTGCTGGTGTTGTCGCTTAGCATCACGAGCCCGTCGCTCGCTCCGCCAAATCTTCCGAATGGCGGCACCGAGCCGAGCACCGAACTACCGAGCGCTAGCTCGACGTCAGATTCCTCACGCGCCGTTGTATCGAGTCGGTCTGCGACAAACGCCGCAATTACTCCTAAGGTGACACCGAGCATGCCGCCGACGATCCAGAGGAGCCGGTCGGGAAATCCCTCTGGGGCGGACGGCGGGTCGGCAAGTTGCAGAACCTCGGCCGCCAAGCTAGCGCCGTCTTCAGTTTGTGTGAGCGCGCGGAGAGATTTCTGAACCGTAATCAAGTCGGCCGTGAGTTGGTTGCGCTGACTGGAGAGCGTCGTGCGTTCGGCGCGAAGCACGTCGGCACCAACGGTGTCCTCTGGTGTGAGTTCGCCCAGCGAATCGTTGACATCGACCAATGCAGCATCGACAGCGGAGATCTGTTCGCCGATTCCGTCGGCTGACGACGCAAGTGCCGCTCGTTCCGCCGTGTAGACCTCCGCCGTCGCATCGATTCGATCTTGGGTGTAGGTCCGAGCGAAGCCGTTAACAACTTCGGCCGTGACAGTTGGGTCGTTGTAGGTATACGTGAGGGACAAGACCTCGCTGCCCGTCCGGAAGCTCACATCAAGTCCGGCGAGAATGTCTCGTGGCGAAGGCGCATCGGGTACTTCTTGGGCAACAACCCGGGCAATAGGTTCCGATGTCAGAATCTCGCGTTCGGTCTCGAGGTTGGGCCTCGAGTTGCCGGTGGTGCCTGATCGTGCCGGACTTGGGTTGACGAGGACGCGGGTGCTGGCCGAATACGTGGCTGTTCGATTGGTTGTAAAGAGGTACGCGAGCCCAAGCCCAGCGAGCAAGAACAGGATGACGAGAAGCTTTCTCGCCTGGACAGCCTTGAGATAATCTTGAAGACCCGGGGTCTCGACCGTCTCGAACGATCCGCTATACATCACCACGGTTGCACCTCTGTCCACCGACCAGTACGGGGCCGAGATGGTCCGACGCTGGAGATTCCATTGTCTCCAATCGTACACTGCGCTAGGCGCCCGGCAACAGGGCCGTCTGGACGTATTCTTTCCAAGTAAACGGGCGGCGACTTCGTCCGGATTCTTTCCTTTTAGCCCGTCCTAGCCGCATGCAGCGCATCGCGTTCATCGGTGAAGACACCGAAGTCTTTGAATCGCACGTAGGAAAGTGAGTCGGGGTACCATACCGGCCCCGAACCGCCCCAAAAGACTTGAAACAGCAGCGAGTCCGCGCCATCGGTGCCACCCGACCAGTCGATCGATGGTACGAAGAGTCGCTCGGCGGGCGAACGGTCTACGCCGTCGACGGCGGTCCATGCCTTAAACCAACCGTTCTCGCCGTCGACTCGGTAGCCGAGAACCACGGTGATCCATTTCCCAACGGGTAGGTCCCAAATCCGCTCATCTCCCACGCCTTCCGACAGGCCACTTCGGATGCCTTCGAATGGCTGCTGAGAGAACCCGTTCAGAAAGTAGTAATCTCGCCCGAATCCCGATGCTACGTCTAGGCCATCTATCGACTGCGCATAGATGTAGGACGAGAGGGTGATTCCCTCGCGAGGCAGACCCGATCGCCCATCCGACTTGCGAGTTCCACGAATCATCAGCCGGCCGGAAAACCCGCCGGCGGTATGGTTACCGCCAGTGTTATCCGCCGCATCGCCCCGCATGAGACCGGGCAACTTCACGCCGGTCCCCCAAGACGGCGAACCGTCCGAGCCGTCGCCATCGCCCGCATCGAATCCCGGTTCCAGCATGAAGCGATACACTAGATAGGACTCGGTCTGGTCTTCGATCGGAACCTGGAACTGCGTGCGCGAGTTGTTACCGACGTCTGAGCGATACCGGAGATATGCAGGCTCGTCGCTGGTCACGATCTCGAGGTCCTCATGGTTCGAGGCGTAGTCTCTCAGTCCCGGAAACTGGACATCGAGAACGGCAGTAATATCGTCCTCGGTTTGCCCGAAGCCTGTTTCCGGCAAACCGACGATCGGGGCGTCCAGCAACTGCTGGCCAAATGGTCCGCCGAACACTGTGGTCGTGGTGGTCGAGGTGGTGGTCGTCGTAGTCGGGGGTTTTTGACTCGTTGTACTAGAGGGCAGGGTGACCTCCAGATCGCCGGTATCAGGCCCCGACGGTTGGCCTCCTGTTCCCAGCACGAGGAAAGCCAGCACCAACAGCAACGCAACTGCGAGCACAAAAACTACGCGGTGAGCGTTCGTCAATTGCCTCCAGGCGCCAGTTGCACGATCGTTACTATTGTCGCCCGCTCCTGACGGTTCATTTTTCAATCTGTGCCGCAATTCCGGCTGCCACAACGTGCGCACCAGCATCGGTGAAATGTCCGTAGTCGAACTGAAAGGGCGTATCTTCAACGGTTAACAAGCAGCCCTCGGCGGGACATACGAGTTGGTGTACCGAGACATACTGAATCTCGTCGGTTTCCAGTCTCCGCAGCATCTCGCCATCGAGTTCCGAGCGTGCTTTATCCTGAAATGCCTCCAGAGAGTCGGTCCCGGCGAGAACGTCCCGAGCGAGAAGTGAAGGAACCGATCCGAAGTATTCAACGGTCGGGCCCAGAACGACGACCTCACGTACTCCATGGATCTTTAGGTAGTCGATCGAGGTTCGGAGCGGCTCGATGTCTGCCTCCTGCCATCTCCCGGCCAAGATCACCCGGGGAGGCGCTGACGACGGAAGCCAGTCTTCGTATATGAACGACATCAGGTCGGTGCAGCGAGCCTCCCCTGTCGCATTCCGGAGAGGCTTGCAGCCAGACGCTGTCGCCTGGCCGACGCTTACAATCTCGTTGTCGCTTTCGCGCAGCGCCTTTTCGAGAGGCCCGGCGAGGTGTGCTCCGTGGCTATCGCCAAGGAGTAGCGTCTGATTGTCTTCTGCAAGACAGAAGTCTGCATTGAAGGCCGAAAACGCGCCAACGGTTCGGGATGTAAGAAAACACTCGTCGGTGCGAAACTGCTCTCGGTATCGCTCGGTTTCTTCGTAATCGTTGAAGTCAGACATGGCAACGACTTCGTTCGGCAAGTCGCGGCGTTCCTCGGCTGCCCATTGAAGAAAGAGCGCGCCGACGACGACAGTCGCCATCGATCCCGCCGCCCCCATCAAAACCCGAGGAGTCGATACTGCATAAGAAATTCGTCGAAATGGTGTCTCGACCAGAGCAAAGCTGACAATGGCGCACGCAAAGGAAGCCGCAATGAGGCCGCCGATTTCGGCGAGCCTCAACTCTGGCCCAGTTTCGAGTTTGTAAAAGACGATGAGCGGCCAATGCCAAAGGTAGAGCGAGTAGGAGATCTTGCCGATTGCCACTGGCAACCTCGCGGACAGCAGGCGGCCCACCCATGAGGTTTGACCACTGGCGAGAAGCGCCGCCGTGCCGAGAACCGGAGCAAGCGCGTTGTACCCTGGAAAAACGGAGCCGCCGTCGAGCAGGAAGATTGCTCCAGCGATACCCAAAACGCCCAACGTTGACAGCACTTCGGCGGCGCGACCGGTAACTTGTGCTCGCACTCCAAGCAGTGCGAGTACTGACCCCACCGCCATTTCCCAAAACCGTGTTGGAAGCAGGTAGAAGGTGCCGGTTGGCTCGCGCGCTATCACGATCACGCTCAAGAGAAACGAGCCCGCAACACAAAGTGCAAACACTCCAACCCGTCGTTTCCAGAATTTAAGGTGAAGCGCCACTAACAGGAACGGCACCAGAATGTAGAACTGCTCCTCGATTCCGAGTGACCACGTGTGGAGCAGCGGGTTGGTATCGGAGATGGGGTTGAAGTAATCGGCCGATCGCCAGAGGTCGATATTCGAGTAGAAGACCGTTGCCGAAATCGCGGTTTTGCCGATTTCATGCGCCTCGAACGGCAACAGCAGTAGGTAGGACGCAACCATCGTCACCGCGAGTAGAAAGAACAGTGGAGGAAGGATTCGCAACGCACGCCTGCGATAGAAGTCGGCGAACGTAAAATTCCCTGTGTCTAGGTTCTTCGCAATGATCGACGTAATGAGGAACCCGGAAATGACAAAGAACACGTCGACGCCTACGAACCCGCCAGCAACCGAGTCAACATCAAGGTGGTAGAGCAGCACGGGCACAATTGCTAGCGCCCGCAGGCCGTCAATATCGGGCCTGTATTGCATTCCGAAAATCCTCGTAGTTCGCAACAAAGCGCTTCGGCGCTCAGTGCCTTTCATTCTATTCGAAAATGTGCACGAAGTTTGACCCGCGGGCCGACGCTGGGCCCGAAATACCCATTGACAACGGGTATCGCTTCAGTGTTCCATTCAGCACTTGTTGGACGGCTAACAGTGAGCCGTCCGTTATGCTGGCAAGCCTGTTACATCTTGGGAGTACCACAATGTTCGACGCACAGACATTCGTTTCAGATAGCGTGCGGCAACTTGCTACCGCTCGGGCTCGGCGCGAAGTGCGCAAGCTCGCATCGAATCCCAGCGGAACGAAGATCGCTTCCGCTTTCGAGCGGGCACTAGACGGCGAAGTTACTCCGATGCAAAGCAAGTGGCTGGACCGCATCGAAGCTGTTCGCACGCGTCAAGAAGCCGACGCTACGACCACCGTCGAAATAATGGACTACGGGGCTGGAAGTGCCGGTGACAGCCGGTCCGAGCAAGAAATGAACGACGGCGTCAAAATCTCGAAGACGATTCAGCAGGTCACCAAAGCATCAAAGCCGGAGTTCTGGGCTCGGTTCCTTCACGAACTCGTTTCCGAGTATCGACCCGAGATCGCCATCGAAATGGGAACGTGCCTTGGTGTCTCGGCGTGCTATCAGGCTGCCGCCCTCGAACTAAATGGCGCCGGACACCTGGTCACAATGGAGGGGGCGCCTTCCCTTGCCGACGCCTCTCAATCCAACATCGACGAAGTCGAGTTGGCTCACCGGGTCGAGATAGTCCGCGGAAAGTTCAGCGATACGCTGGCAGATACGCTGGAACGCTTCAACCCGGTGGACTATGCGTTCATTGACGGCCATCACGATGAGGCTGCGACAGTCTTGTACTTCCAGCAGATGTTGCCGTATCTATCCGACGACGCAGTTGTCGTATTCGACGATATCGACTGGACCGACGGGATGAAGAGAGCATGGACTCACCTAGCCAGCCACCCGCGGGTCGGACTTTCCGTCGATCTTCGAGTCGTTGGTATTTGTGTGCTCGGCGGCCCGGTGCACAGCAGCTACATTCCGACCAAGGGCCTTTAGCGATCCCGCGGCATGACCACGTGCACAGTATGCATCGCGACGTATAAGCGAAACAAAGGCCTTCGCGACCTGCTCGAAAGCTTGGAGAGGCAGGTACTCGAGCCGGATGTAGTGGTCGACATCATCGTCGTCGACAACGACCCGGATTCTGCGAGAGACACCGTCGACGAGTTCAGAAAAGCGAGTCGCTTCGATGTTCACTACTACACCCAAGCAGAGCAAAACATAAGTCTCACCCGAAATCTCGCCGTCCGCATGGCGGTCGGCGATCTGATTTGGTTTGTTGACGATGATGAGACGGCGACTCCAGCAGCGTTGAGTGAACTCCTCGAGGCGATGAAACGTTTCGACGCCGATGGCGTCTTCGGTCCGGTTCTTCCCAAGTTCGAGGGAAACCATCCAAGTTGGATTCTGACGTCGTCAGCTTTCAACCGCTCGATCCATGAGACTGGCCGACGGGCACGCGCCTTTCGAACCTCGAACACGCTCGTGAGGGCAGCCGTTCTCCAGAAAGTTCCTGGCCCCTTCGACCCTTCGTATGGTTTGTCGGGAGGGGCCGATTCGATGCTGTTCCGCCAACTCGAGCTCCTTGGGGCAAAGTTCATCGACTGCGGTGAAGGAGCGGTTGTTGAGACAGTTCCGGAGTCGAGGGCGAACTGGCCTTGGATACGAGACCGGGTGCGTCGACAGGGGCAAAATCACGCCCGCCAAACGGTGAGCCTTACCGGCAGCGTGGCAAATCCAAGCGTTCTGGCGCTCCTAGTGAAAGCGACCGTGCAGATCGTAGCTATGGCCCCGATTGTCGCTTTGGGGAAACGACACTCTCACCGGCGCGCAGAAGCGCACATGCGCCTGTGGTCGAACATTGGCAAGGTTGAGGGTGTAGCGGGAGTCGTTACGACCAGAAGCCTCTAAAGCTGTTCGGCTCTAACTCTGACCGGCGAACGAGAGTGCCGAGGTTTCATTACGGAACACGCCGAAATCCTTAAAGCGGATATAGGACTCCGTGTCAGGATGCCAAACAGGTCCGCTGCCTCCGTAGTACTGCTGCATCAAGAGCGAGTCTGGTCCTTCCCAGCCGCCGGTCCAGTCGATCTTGTCAATGAACAGTCGGGGCTGTGGGGCAGCGTCGATTCCCTCGGTCATAGTCCATGCTTTGAACCATCCGTTCCCGCCTTCGACGCGATATCCGAGGACGACGGTGACCCAGCGGCCGACCTCGAGGTCCCAGATGCGCGGATCTCCAACGCCACCATTGATTCCGCTTCTGATGCCCTCGAAGGGGGTGGTGTCGAAACCGTCAAGGAAGTAGTAGTCCTCGCCAAAGCCCGACGTTATATTGGCCCCGTCGATCCTCTGCCCGTACACATATGCTGCGAGAGAGATCCCTTCGCGTGGCAAGTCGTTTCGCCCGTCGGAATGGCGCGTGCCGCGGATCATGAGTCGCCCGGAAAATCCGCCTTCGGTGTGGTTACCGCCGGTGTTGGCCGCTGGGCCCCCCCTCATTAGTCCGGGCATCTTGATCCCGGTACCCCACGATGGCGAACCATGGGAGCCATCGCCGTCGCCCGCATCGAATCCAGGCTCAAGCTGAAATCGATACACGAGGTAGGACTCCTGAGACGGAACTATCGGGACGTTGAACTGTTGGCGCGAGTTGTTGCCAACGTTGCTGCGGTACCGGATGTAGTCGCCTGTCGGGTCTTCCACAACCGCCAAGTTGTGCCAGTTCTCGGAGTTCGCATACTTCACCGGACCGAAGATGTCTTCAAGCGCCGACCTCACTTGTGAATCAGATTGGCCGAAATCCATTTGCTGTGAATTCTCCACCAGCCCCATCAAGGTGAAGTCCTTCGACATCGGCTGTTTTCTCGCTGCCCATGCAGCTTGCAGGTCAGCGGTCGACTGCTGTAGCGCTACGGTCGGTGTCGTGGTACTGCTGGGCTGCGCTGCCAACGAGTTAGCGACCACCGGCACGCTAGACGGAACCGTCGAATCAGCGGACTGAACCGGCACGGCTGACACGGTCGAGCTTGGCGAAACCGTCGAGCTTGGCGAAACCGTCGAGGTCGAAGGCAAGGCCGTCGTTGCGACCGGCTGGGTCGCATCATCGTTAGCTGTCGGTGATTCGTCAGCAGGGACGTCGGCCACTGGGGGCCGGTCTACACCTAGCGATGTCGGTGTGGTGGAGTCGGTAGGCGACGATGCGATCGTGTCACTTGATGCGTTACCGGTGGGGACTTCGAGTTCTCGGACAACGCGTCGGTCGTCTTCTTCAACTGCGCCGATCGGAACCGACTCCCCCGCAGACAACTCATCAGTTCGACCAAAGGACGTAGCTGTCAGCGCAAGGACAAGCAACAAGAGTATCGATGTGACAGCGAAGAGCACGGATCTGCGGGCCATTGCAGAGCGCTGGCCGAATGGGATATGGGCCTTGGAGGACATACCCAAAGGTTTCGGCACCCGCAGAAGGCATCTTTAGTGAGAGCAGCGGCTAGTTCTCAACGATCGCGGCATGACAGATGTCGTCTCAATCCACCAATCTACCTGCCCCTTTAGCCCCTCACCCAACATTTCGGTCCAATTTCGCCACTCTCCGCCACAAGAGCACTCCAAAAGCGATCTCGGCGAGGATGGTACTGAGCGCTGCGCCTCGCCAACCCATCGTCGGGGCCAAGGCAAGATTCGCAGCAAGGTTGAGAAGTGCGGTCGAGCCCATCAATCGTGCACGTTCCCACTGGCGGCCTACGCCTGCGAGCACGTTGGCCGGAAAGTACTGAGCGGCGCGGATAAACGGCACGACTGCAATCCATCGGAGCGCAGAAATTGAATCATCGAACTCTTCGCCCATCGCGACCTCTACTAGTGGCGCTGCAACCCAAAGCCCAACACCGATAACGGCTCCGTAGCTCATCGCGACGCCGGTCAGCCGTTTTGAGTAGCGAAGCATCTCACCGATTGGACTATCGCCCCGACGGAAGAACTCGCCATAGGTTGCCTTAACCAGCGCGGCCAGAGGGAGATTCGCAAGATCAGCGACGCGGTAGGCTGCCGCGTATACCCCGTTATCGGCGTTAAGGCCGAGCCCTCCGAGGACCACCTTGTCGATGTCTGCCTGCGCCGAGTTCGCCGTGTCGGCAAACACGAAAGGCGTAGCAAGCACCAGATCTGGCCGGGTCGGTAACTGAAGCTTTAGCTGCACCTCGAAGAAACGGCCAACGATCAGCAACGTGCACAAAACACCGAGACCTGCTGCGCCGAAAAGGTAGAGCGCCCACGAGTCAACCGAGTCACCGCCGGACTGTATGAAGAGCAGGACCGCCAGCACGCGCAGAATCGTGTTGGCACCGTTCAGTGCAAGCCCCACCTCGGCCCTGCCAAACGCGTTCGCTGCCATGCCGCCGGCCTGTTGTAAGCCAAGCCCAACAAACTGAGCAGCGGCGATCAGTAGGACGGCGAAAGCGCTGACGTCGAAGAGTATCTTCGCTAGCGCAACGCTGACGCCCGCGCCGACGATTCCACCGAGTCCGTGGACGGTGACGTTCTTCGACCAGGCATCGCCGAAGCCGGATTTGCCGCCTTGGGCGATACTCCGCACCATGACGTGGGCGATCCCCACCCGAGCAAGCGGAAACAACAGTTGAACCATTCCGAGCACGGCGACGTAGCGTCCCAGTTCGACGCGCCCGAGCGCCTTACCAAGCAGCACGAAAATGAGCATTCGACCGGCCGAGAACACCAACTCGGCCACGAGCACGAAACTGGTATTCTTTGCTACAGAGGCCCGTCCAACAACGCCCGGTTGCACGTCATCATCTAACTCGTCGTTCATCGACGAACAAGCCGGTTGCTCACGGTCGCAAGTCTACGGGCAGATTATGGTTGGTGGTTTACTTTGCCAGAACACAAGCTCGCATCGTCGGTCGCCGCTCGACGCCCGCCAAATTCGCGTTTCTTGCCGCTGGGCCATTGGGCCCCTTCTGCGCTCGGCCTTCCACACGCCCATGTCGGGTGGTATCTTGAACCACTATGCATTATTTCGCAGATGTAGCCGTTGAGGCCGCAACGCTAGCTGGCAAATCCCTTGTCGATAACTTTCGGGCGCATCAAGCGACCGTGTACGGCAATCAGGTGCAGTCAGTCGGTAACCGCAGCCTGTCCAAAGAGGTCACGTCTTCGAGCGACCACGAGGCGGACGCCATCATCATCAAGGTCCTCACCGAGCGATGCCCCGACCACAATCTCCTTACCGAAGAGACGGGTCTTATCGACAATGGCAGCGATTTCACCTGGATTATCGACCCGCTCGACGGCAGCAGCAACTTCCTCAATCACAACCCGTTCTTTGCAGTGTCGATTGCCCTGGCGTTCCAGAACAAGCCCATTACCGGCGTGATCTTCTCGCCGTACCTCGAGGAGATGGTGGTCGCTCGACGCGATCACGGTTGCACCATCAACGGCCGCCCCGTGCAGGTGTCCACCACCGACGAGATCGCCAAGTCTTACGCCGTTGGTTGCCCCGGCGGCGAGAAGAACAACATTCGATTCGCCGAGCTCGAGTACGCCATTCACAAGCAGAACAAAGATTTCCGCAAAATCGGTTCAGCTGCGGTCGAGTGCTACATGGTCGCGGCCGGCCGCGTCGATGCCTTTACCACATTGTCCATCTCGCCCTGGGACGTAGCTGCGGGCGTGCTTTGTGTCGAAGAGGCTGGCGGAATGGTCAGCGACTTCCACGGCAACCCGTGGGACCTGCAAAAGACCGACCTCCTCGTTACCAATGGCCTGATCCATACCGCCATGCTCGATGAGCTCGCGAAAGCGGGTGTTGTCGAGGCGCAACCCGTTCACTCGTGAGCGACGACAACTACTACATTCTCGACCTCGACAAGCTTCCGGCCTACCTCGGCGAGCTTCCCAGCGTGGTCGAGGCGCTCGGGCTTTCGGCCGGCTTCGCGAGCGACGCCATCACCATCGACGAGATCGGCGACGGCAACGTCAACTATGTGTACCGGGTGACCAACGCGTCCGACGCGTCAAAGCAGGTCATCGTGAAGCAGGCCGTGCCGTATTTTCGGTTGGTTGGCGAAGCGTGGCCGCTCAGCCGAGACCGGATGAACTACGAGATCCGGGCGCTGAATCTCTACAACGACATCGTTCCCGACCTGGTGCCTGGCGTGTTCCACGCCGACGAGGCCATGAGCACCTTGATCATGGAATGCCTCAGCGAACACATCATTCTCCGCATCGGAATGATCGACGCCATCACCTACCCCACCGCCGCCGAGGCAATCGGCAAGTTCATGGCCGAGACGCTGTTTGCGACCAGCGCGTGGGCAATGCCCAGCGAGGCCCGCCGCGACCTCATGGCGCAGTTCGTCAAAAACGACGAACTCTGCAAGCTCACCGAAGAGTTCATCTTCACGTTCCCCTACATGGAACACGAGTCCAACTACTCGAATCCGGCAACCGACGAGTGGGTGCGCGAGAACATTCACACCGATTCTCGCTACAAGCTCGATGTTCTTGGCTTCAAAGATCTGTTTGTCGCAAAGACCGATGCGCTCCTCCACGGCGATCTCCACACCGGCTCGCTCATGGTGAACCAGGACGACACTTACGTCATCGACATGGAGTTCGCCTTCTTCGGTCCATTCGGGTTCGATATCGGCAAAATCATCTCCAACTTCCTGCTGGCATGCACAGCGCACTACGAGCGGGCGGGCGGCCAGGAGTATCGCGAGTGGATTCTTGCGCAGATCCCGGTGATCTGGAACACCTTCGAGCAGCGGTTCATCGAGCTCTGGGACGCCGCCGCAGAGTCCACCATGCTCACCGCCGGGCTCCTCACCCCCGACGAGTTCGCCACGTTGAAATCCGAGTTCATGCTCGATCTGTTACGCGAGTCGGCCGGCTTCTGTGCCTGCTCGATGGCTCGCCGCACCGTCGGAATTGCCGGTGTGGCCGATGTCCGCGACATCGAAGACCCTGCTCGGCGCTCCGAGCTGGAAGTACTCAACCTGCGGCTCAGCAAGCACATCATGGCCGAACGCCACACCATGTCGTCCATCGACGACCTGGTCGCTTCAGTCCGCTCGCTCTACGCAACGATCAACCTTTAAGAAACGGGTTCTCTCATGGTCGATTCATTGATCGGTATTATTCCCGCCGCGGGCAGCGGTATCCGGGCCAGGCCCTACACCTATGAGGTGCATAAGGGCATGTTCCTCATCGACGGCAAACCAAACATCGAGCGTCATGTCGAGCTCATGCGCGACGAAGCGGGCATTTCCGAGATCGTCATCGTCCTTGGCTATATGGCCGACTCGATTCGTGAGTTCTTCGGCGATGGCTCCGACTTCGGCGTTCGCATCACCTACGTCGAGAACCAGCACCTCGACAAAGGCTGGGCGTGGTCGGTACTTCTGGCCAAGCCGTACATGGCAGGCCGACACGGTTTGGTCATGCTGGCCGACGAGTTTTATCTCAACACCAACCTCGGCGAAATCATCAACTTCGACGACCAGCGGTTCACCACCGTTCTGCCGGTGAAGCCGGTCGACAACCCCGAGCTCATCAAGAAGAACTTCTCGGTCGATCGCGATGGCGAGCGGGTTATCCGATTGGTCGAGAACCCGGTTTCGTTGCCCAACGACCTCTTAGGCATGGCATCATTCGTGATCCATCCTGATGTGATGGTGCTGCTTGAGACCGCGTTTCAGTCGGGTCGAACCTCGCTCGACTTCGTCACCTTTGTCGACGATCTCATCCGCGACGGACACGAGGTCGCTGCCTTCGATCTGGAAGGCGACTACCTAAACCTCAACGACGTCGCCAGCATGGAAGCGGCCCAGGATATGGCTATCCGGGCGCGACTCGAAGATTAGTCAGCCACTCGGAACCCTTCGATGACCACCGACGCTGAGCGACCGACCTATACGGTCGAAGATCTCACGATTGCGCTCAACACCGTCGATCGTCCCGAGTTTCTTCGGGCGGCTCTGGCGAGTCTTCTCGAAACCACGCCGCCCGGCGTAACGCTCCAAATTCTGTTCAACAGCTCAAGTCAAGCAACGCGCGACGCCACCATCGAGCAGGCTCAGGCTTGGAACGGACCCACCCGGTTCATTCACCACGAGCAGATCCTTCCGATCGACGAATCGCACAATGCGGCGCTTGCGGCCGTCGAGACGCCATTGGTCAATTTCATGGGCGACGACGATCTGGTTCTAGACGAACGCATCACCCGCATTATCGAAACGTTCAACGCCACCGATCCGGTGCCTTCGGTTGTCACGTCGTTCGCTCGCCGCATTGCGGGTTCGCCCGACGACCCCGTGCTCGGATCCAACAAAGATCTCGGCCCTACAACGGTCGACGAATGGCGGGCATGGCACGCCTCGGGCAAAGCATTCGAGATCTTGTGGCCTGGTGCTGTGCTTCGCACCGATCTGCTCCGCGAGATCGGCGGTTGGGAGCCGGACTTCGCGCTGAGCTTCGACAACCGGATCTTCTCGCAGATGTCGTTTCATGGTCCGGTCCTTGCGGTACCCGACCGCAGCTTCGGCTTTCGCATTCATCAAAATTCGCTGTCGACCTCGAAGTGGAGCGATCAGCGCCACATCGTGCGATTCGTTGCTGCGTGCCAGGAGGCCAACGTCGAGGGTCGCCCCGAGCCAACAGCGGCCGAGTTTCGAGCGGCCGAAGATAACGCGCCTCTCGCCGAGCGGGTTGCTCGAAACCTCCGCGACCGTTCGGGCCTGCATTTCCGGGTTGGCGGCGCGAAGGCGCTGTCGGGAGACCGGTTCGGCGGTGCTACACATCTTGCTCGGGCCGCAGTCCTCTACCCTCCCGCCTTCTTCGATAAGGTGCTCGATCAGTACGGGAAGGGCTCGCTCGACGCCGCTGACTCGGCGACCGTGGTGATCCTGCTGAAGAACTCCAACCAGTACCGGGTTGCGTTCTATGGCTTGCTTCGAGAGGAATTGCGCGAGCACGGCATCTCGCTGCGCCTCATCTTCTCCGACGGGCTCGACGAAGATCGAGCCAAGGGCGATCAAGCCGCCATCGACTGGGCCGAGCACCGCCCCATGCGGGAGATCTCGGTTCGCGGTTCGACGTTGCTCTGGCAGCCGGCATTCGATGCGGCTCGGGATGCTGATCTCATCATCACCGAGCAAGCCTCCAAACAGCTCTTCAACATCGTGTTGGTATTCGGCCAACGCTTTCTCAAAACCCGACACGCCTTCTGGGGTCACGGCAAAAACTTCCATGCACCATTCGAGGGCGGCGACGGCGAGGGCCTCAAGCGGAAGCTCACGTCCAAAGCTCATTGGTTCTTTGCCTATAACGCCCTGTCACGCGATGCCGCCATCGATGCCGGCATGCCTGCCGATCGGGTGACCTCGGTGATGAACTCCACCGACACGCGTCGAATCCGCGAGGTCATGGCTGCTTTGCCTTCCGACAACGATGCTCAAGTCCGGGCCGAGGTCGGTATTGGGAGCGGGCCGGTCGTCACCTTTATCGGCGGGCTGTATCCGCACAAGCGACCCGAGTTCCTCGTCGAAGCGGCGAAACACCTTCGCCAACTGGTTCCCGATGTCGAGTTCCTGGTTATCGGCAGCGGTTCGCTTGCCCACTTCGTCGCCGACGCGGCCGAGACGAACGACTGGATCCATATGATGGGCGCCCAGTACGGCGACGAGCGTGTGCGCCTGGCCTCGGTGGCGACCCTCCAGATGATGCCGGGCATGGTGGGGCTCAACATCGTCGATGCGTTCGCCCTTGGACTGCCTACAGTCACCACCGATATCGCCTATCACAGCCCCGAAATCGACTACCTCGAAGAGGGCGTCAACGGCATCACCGTTTCGGGCGACCCCACACCGGTGCAGTATGCAACTGCGGTTGCCGAGTTGCTGGGCGATACCGAACGCTTGAGCAGGCTTCGTGATGGCGCCTACGCATCGGGAAGCACGTTGTCGGCCGAAGACATGGCCAGCCGGTTTTGCGAGGGCGTGCGAGCGGCGCTTGCTGCGCCCCGTCGGTAACGAACCGGTTAGCCGTTACGGCGAGCCATTTCGGTGCGCACCCAGGCAGCAACAAACTGCGAGTTGGTCGAGAAGTAACGACGCCATAGTCGCTTTGGTTCGAGGCCGAGCCGCCAAAGCCATTCGAGGCCAACCCGCTGCATCGCCTCGGGCGGTTTCCGCAGCAACCCGGCGTGATAGTCAAACGCCGCTCCTACCGCCAGCATCGGCATATCGATGCTGTCGGAGTGCTCGGAAACCCAACGTTCTTGCAGCGGGCATCCCCGTCCCACGAACAGGATCCCCGCACCCGATTCGCGAATTGTCGCAATATCGAGCAGGTCTTCGTCGGGAGTCGCATCGCGGAATCGATCGGCCTGCGCACCAGCAATATCGATACCTGGGAACGCTGCCTTCAGAGCATCGACGAGCAGATCGAGGGTCGTCTGGGTCGAACCAAACAAATAGATTGGTATCGAGTGGTCGGCGGCCGCTCGACAGATCTCCCACATGAGCTTCGGGCCATAGACCCGATCGTCAAGACCCGTGCCGTGGAAGCGATTCAGCGCCCAACGGACCGGCTGGCCATCGGGGGTTACGATATCGAGCGAATTCACGACATCGCGAAACTCTGGATCCTCGTTTGCGATCATCAGCCCATGCGTGGCCAGCGCGGTAACTCCGAGGGTCGACTGATCCTTGCTTGCCACGAGTACCGAATCGACTACGTCTTCGTAAGTAGTCGGCGACACAAGAACGCCAAACAGTTCAGCCTTGTCGGTTGGGGAAGCCGTTGGGGAAGAGGGCGTCAAGGACCCTTCACTCCGTTTCTTGTTCGTTCGCATCGACAATGTCTGTGCCATTGAGTTAGTACTGAGTGAGCCGAGACTAGTTAGGGGCTCTCTCGTCCAAATAGTAACTGTACTACAGTGCACTTTCGGCTAGCGGATTGAGGCGGTCGGCTGCCCATCAAGCTCGATTGCAAAAACGTTCTTCAGTGCGCCAAATGGCCTATTTTTACTTGACCGACACTGAAGTATGCTGAAACCGTGCGTCTTGTCGCACCTACATTCATTCTTTCGGAGCTCTAACACCATGTCGGTTGTTGTCGTAACTGGATCAGGCGGGTTAATCGGTTCTCAAGCCGTGACCCATTTCGCCAAAGATGCCGACGAAGTCGTAGGTATCGACAACGATATGCGCCGCGAGTTTTTTGGCGACGAGGCTTCTACCGACTGGGTCGTTAACGACCTCATCAACACCCAGCCAAACTACCGCCATGTTGGTCTCGACATCCGGGACGAAAAGGCCATGGACCGGCTGTTTGCCGAGTATGGGTCTGATATCAAGCTCATCATTCATACCGCAGCGCAGCCTTCGCACGATTGGGCGGCGCGCGACCCTCAAACCGATTTCACGATTAACGCCAACGGAACCCTCAACCTTCTCGAGGCCGCTCGGCTGAATTGCCCCGATTCGGTGTTCATCTTCACGTCGACCAACAAGGTCTATGGCGATACACCAAACCACCTACCGCTGGTCGAAACCGAAACCCGCTGGGAACTCGACGATAACCACCCCTGGCACGAGCACGGCATTCCCGAAGAGATGACCATCGATCAGTCCACGCACAGCCTGTTTGGCGTCTCAAAACTTGCCGCCGATGCATTGGTCCAGGAGTACGGGCGCTACTTCGACATGAAGACTGCGGTGTTCCGCGGTGGATGCCTCACCGGCCCAGACCATGCCGGCGCCGAGCTTCACGGCTTTCTTGCGTACCTAGTCAAGTGCACGGTCACCGGCAATCCCTACACCGTATTCGGGTACAAAGCGAAACAGGTTCGTGACAACATCCACGCCAGCGACCTCATCAGTGCTTTTCAGCACTTCTACGAGAGTCCGCGAGTTGGCGAGGTCTACAACATTGGCGGCGGTCGACACATCAACTGCTCGATGCTTGAAGCAATCGACTTGGCCGAGCGCATCTCGGGCAAAAAGCTCTCGTGGACCTACAGCGACGAGAACCGCATCGGCGATCACAAGTGGTACGTGAGCGATATTCGCCGGTTCCAATCGCATTACCCCGACTGGAAGCTCACCCATAGCCTCGAAACCATCGTCACTGAGATTCACGACAAGATGGCCGAGCGCTGGCTTGAGCACGAGGGTTCTGCCGCCTCGTAGCGAACTTTCGATTGCCATCACTGTTACCGCCTTCTCGAATAGGGTTGGCAGTAGTGATTGTTTTGCGGTGAATCTGTCCGCGGCAATCAGTCGATTTTGCGCAACTCTGGCCGATTGGCACCCGTTCGTCTTGGCGAGCGTCGTCCTTTCGCCGGGGCGCTCCCGTAAGATAGATCCCTTACTACCGAGGTATCCCCACCCGTGATGTACGAAGCGAATAGTCAAGCCAACGAGACCCCAGGGCTTGAGGACTATCTCAAGGCGATTCAAGCCCGGAAACTCCTGATTGCCATCTGTGCGCTTTTGGGTCTTATTCTTGCCACGCTGTTCGCAGCATCGCGGACGTCGAGTTATGACGCCGCGGCCACCATTCGCCTTGGCCCAAGCCCGGTCGATTCCAACAGCGGCATCGATAGCGGTGTCACGGCACTGCCGAATCTCGAAACCGAGCGAGCCAAACTGTTATCGGTTCCGATCGCGCAAACGGTGGCCCGTGAACTTTCGCTCTCACGCTCGCCTCGTGAACTGCTTGAGTCGTCAGTATTCAAGGTTGAGTTTGCTCCAACCGGCTTTGTTCTCGAAGGCACCTTCACCGACGAAAACCCCGAACTCGCCGCGAGAATCATCAACTCGTTCATGGAAACCTACGCCGAGGACCGCGTCGGAGACGCCGATTCGTTCTACGCAAATCAGATCGAGATCGTCCAAACCGACGTCGACTCGCTCACCGCTCAACTCGACGAAATTAGCGCAGAGCAGGCAAGTGTCACGCAGCAACTTGCTCGTGCGAACGCAAGTACGGCGTCTGCCAGCGAAGTTGCCAGTCGGCCATCACTTAACGCCCAGCTTCAGTCTTTGACGACGCAGCGCCAAGGAATCTTCGGTCAGATAAATCCGGCTCGAGCAAGTCTTTCTCGACTCCTCCGGTCGCAGTCGGCAATCACAAACGCTCCGCCGGCCGAAATCCTTCGGACCGCTGCAACTCCCGAAAAGCCCAACGGGCTCGGCAGTAACGCGATCCGCGCTGCCGGCCTCATCGCGGGTCTTCTGATGGGAATTGCGGCGGCGTTCGTGCTCGACCGCCTCGACAACACCGCTCGCGAAGAGTCTGATGTCGAGTTGGCGATGGCCGCATCGGTTCTCGGAACCGTGCCGCCGTTTGGTTTCAGCAACCGAACCGGTGCTTCGGCGTTGGTCATGCTCAGTTCAAGCAAGTCGACCGCGGTGCAACGGGCACGGGAGTCATTCCGCCGGCTTCGCACCTCGCTCCAGTACCTCGCCACCACCGACAACATCCACAGTCTTCTGGTTACAAGTGCCCAGCCTGCTGAGGGTAAATCGGTATCGGCCACCAACCTGGCAATCGCTCTCGCCCAGGGCGGATCCCCCACCGTGCTGGTATCGGCCGATATGCGTCGCCCATCCATCGAGAACCTCTTTGGCATTGGGAACACCGAGGGCCTTTCGACTGCACTTCAGGCTCGCGAAGTTACGCCACCCCCAATTGTCAGTGTCGGTGTCGAGAACCTCGCAGTGATCCCTTCGGGTCCGACGCCAGCAAACCCGGGTGAACTGCTCGGTTCTGCTCGGTTCCGCGACCTTATTCGTCGCCTCGAGGCCACCTACGAATACGTGGTCGTCGACACGCCACCAGTTCTCTCGGCTGCCGACGCCATTGCTGCTAGTGCCAGCGTTGGCGGCGTTGTGGTGTTGGTCGATAGCCGGCGCACCGACACGTCCACCCTCCTTCAGATGCGAAGCGACCTCGACCGGGCTGGCGCTCGGGTACTTGGCGCCATCCTCAACCGCGACCGCAGCCGCGACGCTGGTTTCTTTAGCCGCCGCGATCGCTACGCCTACGAGCGAGCCTCGAAGAACCTGGTCTCATGACCGCACTGGTACCTCGGTTCGGCATGAGCCCTGGGGTACGAAGCCGGCCCGCAACTGTTAGTCGGCCGGGTGTGCTCGAGCAATTCCTCACCGTCTTCACGATTGGCACGCTTACCCTCGGTCTCCCGAACGAGTGGTTTCAGGCGTTCGACCCCATTCAGGCCATCGATACCGGTGGAAACAGCGCGCTTCCGTCCGCCGTTTTTTTGCTGCTTGGAACCTTGCTGGGCACTCGACTCATCGGCAACTGGAACCTTGTTCTCGAAGCGGTGCGCCGCGAATGGCTTATTGCCTTCATTGTTTCGGTGGCGTTGGTCTCAATCCTGTGGAGCCCCGATTCAATACAAACGTTTCGCCGCTTTGGAGCATTCGCGATCGCAACGTTGGTCGGCTATTACCTGGTGGTTCGGTACGAGCTTGCTCGGATCAACCGGATGCTGGCGTACGTGCTCATCATCGGAACAATCCTCAACTACCTCTGGGTGTTTGGCCTTCCGCAATACGGCATCGATCTGAGTGTCGACGCCAACTGGACCGGCATCACGTCGCAGCGAAACGTGCTCGGCCGCCTCTCGGTGCTGTCGGCACTGGTGTTCTCGGTTGCCTACCGCGAGCACCGCTCAATGCGACTTGTCTACCTACTGTTTCTCGGGCTTCAGCTGCCCCTTGTTCTTGGCACCGGATCGAAGACATCACTGGCGAGCTTCCTCATCACTCCGGTCTTTTTGTTTATCTATCAGGCGTTCCGGGCCCGCAAAACCCTCTATGGCGCGGTTGCGGTTTCACTGTTTGGTGGCGCCGCGTTCGCAATCTCAGTCGCAACAGCCAGCCTTGATCAACTCACGCGGGCACTCGATCGCGATGTCACCCTGACCGGCCGGACAATCCTCTGGGAAGACCTCATCGCCGAGGGTTCAAGCCGTCCGTTTACCGGCTTCGGCTGGGAGGCGTTCTGGGGCGGCTGGTTCAGTCCCTCGCACGAGATCTGGATCACACACAACTGGCTGCCACCTACCGCTCACAACGTCTTTCTCGACATGTTCCTTTCGCTGGGACTGCTGGGCTTCGTGCCGATGATCGTCTTGGTAGCTCGAGGCATCGTTCGAGCATCGCGCCATGTCCGCTACGTCGACGGCGCTGTGGGGCTTTGGCCACTCGGGTTCTTCTCGATGCTGATGATGATTTCGGTAACCGAGTCGGGTGTTGCGGGTCGAACCATCTTTTGGCCGCTACTGGTGGTTGCCTCGGTCCACGGAGCGCGGCTGTCGCGACGAGTGCTTGAGATCAACGACGAAGAGCTTCCGCCGGCACCGCATACGCTCCGCCGCTCGCGATGACGTCGCTTACCGTCGGCGTCATCACCTACCAACGCCCCGACAAACTGGCTCGGCTTCTTGCCAGCCTCGAAGCCGTGGCGCAGCCCGAGCCGTGGACATGGTCCCATACCGTGGTGGTCGATAACGATCCTGCGGGGTCGGCGAAGGCCACCGTCGAGGCATGGTCCGATCGTATTCCTGGCCTGTCCTACATCGCCGAACAGAACACCGGACTCTCGGTGGCCCGCAATCGAGCGGTCGACGCCGCCATCGACGCGTCATCGTCGTGGCTGGCGTTTATCGACGACGACGAAGAAGCCAGCAGCCAGTGGCTTGCGGAACTCGCACAAACCCAGATTGCTACCGACGCCGATGCCGTTGTTGGAAACACCACCTTTGCGTTTGAGTCGCCTCCACCTGGTTGGCTCGACGACTCTGGGGTGTATGACTTCTCGCCAGACTCGGCCGACAAGGCAGATACCGACTATGTCTCCACCAACAACCTGCTTCTCCGAACGGCGCTAGTCGACAACCTGGGCCCGCTGTTTGACGAACGGTTCAGTAAGACCGGGGGCGAGGATCACCATCTCGGTCATCGCTTGGTGCGCGGCAACTACAAATTGGTGCAATCGACTGGAGCGCTCACCACCGAGTGGGTTCCGGCCGACCGTATGGAGTTGCGCACCGTTGCCAAGCGTCTCCAGCGCGATGGCAACACGCTGGCCATTGTCGATCTGTCGTTCGCAACCACCGATGCCGAGCGAAACAAGGTGCGCTTTCATCACTTGGTCGAGGGCCTCGCAAAGCTCCCGCTCGGCGCAGCCCGGGCGGTGTTGTTTGGGGCGAAGCAGGGCAAGAGCGGAATCGTGCGGGGCCTGAAGACGTCGTTGATTGGCGTTGGTCAGTTGAAAGCGGTGGCGGGTAAAGATGTCCTTGGCTATCACGTCGCAGCCAACGACACTCACGCAAACCCTTTGTAGTCCGACAGGCACCTATGAGCCGGCTCGCCGCACTTCGCAACGACGCATCATCAGAGTCTGGACGTAACGCGCTCTGGGGCATGGCCGCCGAGGTTGGCCAGCTTGTAGTAAGCCTAGGGATCTTCCTCGGCCTGGCCCTGGTTCTCGAAACCAGCGACTTTGGGCTGTATAGCGCCACGGTTGCGATGGCCTTGATCATGTCCAACCTGGCCCACGTTGGCGGCCACGTTCTCATGATCCGACGGGTGGCCCGCGGCATGCCGCTTGAGCCCGAGTGGCAGCGAACGGTCACCACCGTGGTGCTCGGAACACTTATCGGCACACTCATTCTGCTGGTGTTTCGTACCCTGTTTGTGCCGCAGGTCTCACCGCGCACCTTTGTCTTGCTCTCGCTTTCGCAAACCACATTCTTTTGGTTGGCCGAGGCAGCAACGCAGGCAAGCCAAGCAATGCGCCGACTCGAGGTGGGCGCAAAATCCAAACTCACCTTCGCATCGTTGCGGGTGGCGAGTCTGATTGGGTTCACCGTCTTTGGTGCAGGAACGCTCGACAGTTGGGCGTGGTGGGCAATCGGCGGCTCCGCTCTGGGTGCACTTGGCTCGATGCTCATCACCCAACGATCTTTCGACATCAAGACCCGGTTCAATCCGCCCACGATCAGCGACATCCGCATGGGCCTACCGTTTGTGCTCTCGGCCACTAGCGATGGCGTGCTCGACAGTATCGACCGACCGCTGCTTACCCGCTACAAGTTCGTTGAGGCTGCGGGCTTCTATTCCATTGCGTACCGAATCGCCACCATCTCGGTTCTGCCGATCATGGCGATGGCCCGCGCAACCGACGCGTCATTCTTCGAGAAAGGGGCGCGGAACCCGGCCGAGGCTTACGAGTTTGCGAAGCGGCTCACCGTTCGGTCGGCCGGTTATGGCCTCGTGGTGGGCTTGGTCTTGTTTTTCGTGGCGCCGTTCTTGCCCGACATCATCTCCATCGTGTTCTGGTTTACCGATGGCGAGAAGTTTGAAGACGTCGCTACCGTCCTTCAACTGGTTGCCTTTCTGCCTCTGCTTCGCGGTATTCAGATGTTCCCGGCCAACGCCCTTACCGGCAGCGATCGCCACAATGTGCGACTGGTAATCATGGTCGGCGCAATGCTGCTGAACCTTCTTCTCAACCTGTACTTCATTCCGCGTTATTCATGGAAGGGTGCCGTTGGAACCACGCTTACGGCAGAATTGGCCTTTGCGGTGGCACTGTGGGTCGCTGCGGCTCGTTTGAGAACTGCCGAGCCCGCTCCATCTGATCGCGAAACCGTCGGTACTGTGGTGTAGGTATGCGATCCCCCCGTCCTTTTCTTTTTGTCGCGCTCTTGACGCTTCTGTCCCTGATGGCCGCCGCTTGTGGCGACGGTGTCAGTGGCATCGATCCGCTACCCGTCGACTCCTTCGCGATCACTGGCGGAGGTGTGCCCGCCGGAACCGGCGAGGCCGTGCGTCTTCCCGATATCGAACCCGACCCGGCAGCTCCGAACCATTTCTTCATCAGCCCACAGGGCAGCGACGATAATGATGGCAAGTCGCCAGAGTCGGCGTGGCAGACCATCGGGCAGGCGGTCGACAGGCAGAAGGCGGGCGACGTTTTTTGGATCATGGACGGCATCTACAACGAAGTCGATGGCCTGGAAGAGCGCGGGGCCGCGCATTTTGTTCTTGAGGTTCCGGGCACGGAAAGCAACTGGATCCGGTACCGGGCAATGCCTGGCCACCGGCCGGTTATCGAAGCCGACGTGACCAGTGCGTTCGAGATCACCGCCGACTACATCGAGCTTCAAGGATTCGAAATGCGAGGCGTTGGTTTCTCCGCCGAGAACTCTTATGGCTACGGCGTTGTTGTGGCCCAGTCGCACCACATTGTTGTGGCCGACAACGAGATCCACGGGTTCCCCACCGGTGGGTTCGGCACCCGTGGTAGCTCACACCTGTATGTGCTGAACAACGTGGTGCACGGCAATGCGCTGTGGGACTCGAACCAGGGTTCGGGTATTTCCTATTGGCGTCTCGAGGATCATGGCTTCGACGATGATGCGGCCGGATACAGCAACTACATCGTTGGCAACACGCTGTACGGCAACGAAAACCGGGTCTTCTGTGGGTTCTGCGGCGAGGACATCATTACCGACGGCAACGGCATCATCATCGATCAGAACACCATGAACGAGGAGGGCGACATGGTCGAGTACTCGGGCCGCACCCTTATCGCCAACAACATTGCCTTCAACAACGGTGGCCGGGCCATCAATGTGTTTCAGTCGATCAACGTCGACGTCTTCCACAACACCACCTATCAGAACCTCTTCACGCCCGGACTCGAAGGCGAGAATGCCGAAATCGCTACGTTCGATACCCGCAACATACGTATCGCCAACAACCTCATCGTGCCGGCCGAAGGCAACAAGGCCATCGCCACACGGGGCGACGATCAGGCTCGCCAGTCCAACGTCATCGTTGGCGACGAGGACGGCACCAGCGGTAACGACATCCTGGTGAGCACTTCGGGCCTCGTGAACCCCTCGATCGACCCGGCAGCGGCCGATTTCCGGCTTCGAATCTCTTCGCCGGCTATCGATGCAGCCACGCTTCTGCACCCCGACGACATCGAGGGTCGCGCTCGCGGCCCGCTCCCCGATGCGGGTGCCTATGAGGCCAGCACGGGCGAAGGTTCGGTCGAAGCCTCACCCCCATCGACGGTGGCCGAGAAGCAACAGCCCGACGAATAGACCCGGCATTTTTCGAGGTGCAATGTGGACTTCGGGTCGTAGGTCTCCCGTCGTGGTCCGATTGACCCGCTAGGCGAACATCACTCGAAATCTGGTAAAGGTCTGGTTTTTATTCGTCGATTTCTTGGGCATGACTGCCCCCCAGATCACCTCAACTCGTCATACCAACGGCTTCATTCGACTCGCCGTTCTGTTCCTTACGCTTGCTCTCTTCGGCGCTGCGTGCTCGACCAACGAGCCCCCCACCGTCGACTCCCAGCAGCCATCGGGCGACGATGATCGCACCGACGTGCTTGGTGCAACCCAGGGCACCACCTATTACGTCAGCGCCGAGTTCGGCAACGACGGAAACAGCGGAACGTCGCAGGACGCCCCACTTCGCTACATCACCACGGCGGTCAGCCGTCTTCAGGCCGGCGACACGGTGTTTGTGATGAACGGCACCTACACCGGCGACAACAACAACGGTCAGGCCCACATCGTGGTCGCGAACAAGAACGGCACCGCCGATGCGTGGATCCGTATCAAGGCCATGCCCGGGCACTCCCCCAAGATCGTTGCCACCAACACCAGCGCCATCGAGCTCTATCACTCGTCCTATGTCGAGGTCTCGGGCTTCGAGCTTGAAGGACGGGGCTTTCACGCCGGCCATAGCTACGGATACGGCGTTGTCGCCAACACTGGCCACCACATTCTAGTTTCCAACAACAAGATCCACGGTTTCCCGGTAGGCGGATACGGATCGCAGAAGATCAGCCATGCTCGCATCATGTACAACGAGATCTACGAGAACTCGTACTGGAACGACAACCAGGGCTCGGGCATTTCGATCTGGCGTCCGCAGCATCACGGCTTCGGCGACGATGCCAACGGCTACTCCGACTACATCGTCGGCAACGTCGTGTACGCCAACGAGAACAAAGTGAACGGTGCCGGAATCGGTTTCCCCAACGACATCACCGACGGAAACGGCATCATCCTCGACCAGAACAACCTGACCGGATACACCCTGCGTACCCTCATCGCCAACAACGTGGTGTTCAACAACGGCGGTAAGGGAATCCATGTGTTCATGTCGAGCCATGTCGATGTGTACAACAACACCACCATGCACAACTCGTGGACCCCGAAGCTCACGGGTACCCGCGCCGAAATCGATGCCTTTGATGCCCGCGACGTTCGGGTAGCAAACAACATTGCGTGGCCACACAACGGCACCGACGGCATCGTGCTGAAGAACGGATCAAACCTCGAGAGCTACAACAACATCGTCGTGGGCGGAAATGTCGACCCCGATGACCGCCGGGTCGATAGCAACCCCGGTCTTACCAACCCTACGACCGACCCCAGCAAGGCCGACTTCTCGCTTCAGGGCTGGTCGCCCGCCATCGATCAGGGTCTGGACCTGGTGAACAGCTCGTTCGGTGGCGTGAACCGCCCAGCCGGCGCAAAGTCTGACATCGGCGCCTTCGAGTTCGCCGGTGCGGCCCCAGCCACCACGCAGGCCCCCACAACCACAAAGGCGCCGGCTGTGACCCAGGCACCGGCAACCACCCAGGCACCTGCCACCACCCAGGCACCTGCCACCACCAAAGCGCCGGCAACCACCCAGGCACCTGCCACCACCAAGGCTCCTGCTACCACTCAGGCGCCCGCAACAACCAAAGCCCCGGCCACCACCAAGGCACCTGCTACCACCAAGGCCCCGGTAACGACTCAGGCGCCCGCAACAACCAAAGCACCTGCCACCACCAAAGCCCCGGTAACCACTCAGGCGCCGGCTACTAGCAAGGCACCAGCTACCACCAAGGCGCCAGCCACCACTAACGCACCAACAACAAAGGCGCCAGCAACCACCCAGGCGCCAGCCACTACAAGTGCGCCTACTACCGCACCGTTCATCATCGTGGTGCCAACCACCAAGGCGCCGGTAACCACCGCAGCACCAACCACAACTGCGGCACCGTCGACCACAACAAGCACCACCCCAGGCGCCACCTCGACCACGACTACGACGACAACCACCGTCCCCGAACTGGTCGTTCCCGAAGGTTGGACGCCTCATATCGAGCGACGGGCCCCCGAAAGCGGCTTTAGCCTCGAAGGCTTGTTCGACGATATCGGTCCCGACGAGTCGGCCGAGAGCCTGGGCGAACGTCCAGATCCTCAGACCGACACCGCCAACGAAGATGCCGAACCCATCGACACCGACCGGATCGGCGAAGAACCAACCGAGCTTCCGTTCGTCGACGAGGGCCCGGCAATGCGTGGCGATGACGTTCAGGCCGATGCTCCCGAGCTCAGCCTGGGCGAACAACCCATCAGCGAAGGCGGCTCGCTTCCGCTTCCGCTTATCGTCGCTGGCCTGGCCTTGCTTGCCATGGCAGTCACGGCAGTAGCGGCTGCAAAGAGCCGAAACAACTAGCCGAGACGTTTCCGAGTCGGCCTGGTTACGCTAGAGCGCAGTGAAAGTTCTCATCGTCGCCTACGACTGCATCCCGAACGCCGGGTCCGAACCCGGCCTCGGGTGGCAGTGGACCCAGATAGCTGCAAAGAAGCACACCGTCTGGGCCTTGACCAAAGCCAGCAACCGGCTCGCCATCGAGGCGCATCCGGATTCGGACAAAGTCAACTGGGTCTATATCGATGTCCCTGAGGACTCCGGCCCCTTCCACACCGGGACCAGTTGGGGCGACGCCGTCCACATGATGCGCTGGCTCAGCAAGGGCTACGACGAAGCAAAGAAGATCCACGATCTGAACCTGCTCGACGTTGTGCATCACGTGTCCTTCGGTGCATTCTGGCTGCCAAGCCCTATCGTTCGTCTCGGCCCGCCGTACGTCTTTGGCCCGGTTACCGGCGGCGAAGTCATCCCGCCCGCCTTCCGCCACATGCTCAACACCAAGAGCCGCATGGGCAATGCCGCTCGCGAGGCCCTGCAGTGGTCGGCGATGCGCTCTACCAACTGGCAGCGCATGGCAAAGGCCCGTCGTGCGGTTCGGGTAGCGGGGACCGAACAAACTCGCGCTCGCATGATCGAAGCCGGTGCATCCTATGTGCATCTCTACCGCCCGTCTTTCTCGCTCAACGACGAGCAGATCGAGGCGCTCGAAGCGCTCGAAGGCCCCGACCTCGACGCGCCAATATCTTTCGTTAGTTCTGGCCGCCTCATCGGCTGGAAAGGCCACATCCTGGCCATCGAAGCCTTCGCCAAGGCCCTAAGGCATCTTCCCGACGCTCACTTTCACCTGGTCGGCGAAGGGTCAGAGCGCGAGGCCATCGAAGATCGCATTGCACAACTCGGCATCAGCCGTTCGGTAACGCTCCACGGATCGCTTCATCGCGACGACGAGCGGGCACTCATCGCGCGAAGCCATGTGTTTGTGTTTCCGAGTCTGCGCGACAGCGGCGCAACGCTGTTTGTGTTTGCCATGGCCATGGGCCTGCCCATCATTGGCTTCGATACCGGCGCGGCAAAACAGATGATCGGCTCCGAGTCGGGGATGTTGGTCGAGCCTGGCCCCCGCGATGTTGCGTCCGATCGTTTGTCAGAAGCCATGATCGAGGTAGCCCGCGATTCAGAAGGCCGAGCATCGATGAGTCGTGCCGGCCGCAAGCGGGTACGCGAGGTCTTTCATCTCGACGAGGCGGCGTCGGCGCTCGACGAGTGGTATACCCGTGCGACCACCGATACTTTCCGGCCGCACGGGTAGCTTCTTAGCGTTAGTCGCCCAGACCCACAAGGTCTTGCAGCAAGAATCCGTTTACTTGGTTGGGCTTGAACGGGGTAATGATGCTGGCTCGAGTTTCCTGCCGCTGCACATCGTCGCAGCCGACGAAGCTGTCGCCCCGTTGCGAAGCAGCGATCGCAAAGTCGGCACCTCCGTCGATTGATGCCCAATGCCCTCCGGCGCAAACATCGAGGTTTCCGGCGCCGCCGTTGAGCTCGTCGTTGGCGCGGCCACCAATGAGGAAGTCGACCCCTTCATCGCCGAACAACTTATCTTTCTGTGGCCCGCCGAACAGCGTGTCGTTTCCGGCCCGACCACGAAGTACGCCGTCGCCTCCGATGAAGTCGTTGCCGGGTCCGGCATCGAGCAGGTTCGCACCGTTGAAATCGTGGAGTTCGTCGTTGCCGGTACCGCCAAGCAGCACGTCGGGTCCGAAGTCGCCTTCGAGATAGTCAGCACCAGCGCCACCTTCAAGGCGGTCGCGGGTAACGACCCGGCCGAGTGCTGCGCCGGGAGCGCTGGCAAAGATGGTGTCGTTGCCGTCACCGCCGAGAAGGCGGTCGGCGCCGCTTTGGCCGTTGATGCGGTCGTTTCCGCCGCCACCGGCCACGGTGTCGTTTCCGCCACCGCCGTTGATGAGGTCGCTGCCACCGTCGCCAAAGATCAGATCGTTGTCGGCGCCGCCGGCCAACGTGTCGTTACCCTTCGAGCCGCGAATGTTGTCGGCTCCAGCGTCGCCGATAATGAAGTCGTTCCCGCCATCGCCAAAGAGTTGGTCGTTTCCGCTGCCACCAAAGATGCGGTCGTTGCCGCCGCCGCCTTTCACGATGTCGTTTCCGGTGGAACCAGCGATGCGGTCCTTACCGCTACCGCCGCAGATGATGTCGTTGCCGCCGCCGCCATTGATGAAATCGTCGCCGTCGAGGCCGACGATGACGTCGTTTCCTGCGGTGCCGATGAGTCGATCGTTCCCGGACGTACCAATGATTGTGGCTTGGGCCCCTCGACATGCTGTTCCGGCTGCCTCGGCAGTCGAGACGCCCCCAACCAATCCTGCGAGAAGCAAAGTGGCAGCCAACACAACGAAGACCCCAAACGACTCGCCCAGTCGATGTGGACGTTGTTCGTAGCGTGGAGTCATATTTAATTACCTTTCAGTAAATAACGCGGTGTTTCAATAATAGGCGTCATTGCGGCGGAGATCCAGTGTTCTGGCGTCATGCACACTACCGCCCAAGATTGGCCATATCGACACCAAGGCCCGCGTTACCGGCCTAGTATGATGGCCTAGTTCCGCTTCCCGTCTCGCTTCCCCACGTTCCCCCCAGTGAGGTCAATCTATGAAAGTTCTTTGGCTTGCCGGCCACCATTTCGAGCCGGCAACAATGGGCTTGTTCACCTATCCGCGAGGCGTCGCCTGTTCGCTCGTCGAGCACGGCGCTGAAATTTCCTTTATCGGCCACGAGCGCGACGAGGTGGCGCGGCCAAACGATCCCGACTGGACCCTTCTCGGCCCAGCGTTTCGCCATACGGTCCGTGGTCAGCTCACCAAGTATCCGTTCATGATCAGCGAGGTCTACAACAAAGAGGCCCAGGAAGCCATGGGGCCACTGGTAAGGCGAAGCAACCCCGACGCGATCATCGTCGATCATCTTCGATCGAGCGGACCTATCGACATGCTCCGCTCCGTAGCACCAATCGTGTACATGTCGCACAACCACGAGTCGTCAGTAAAGCAATCGACGCTCGACAACAACCCATCGTTCCATCACAAGGTCGCCTTTACGCTCGATCTGCGAAAGCTGCGGCAGTTCGAGCAAAAGCTGTGCGACTCGGCCGCTCTTGTTACGGCCATCTCCGAGACCGACATCGAGTCGTATCACCGGAAGAACCATGTCGAGCGCGAGCGACTTCTGTTGATGCCGCCGGCGTACCGTGGCGAAAGGTTGCAAGAGCGCACCATTACCTCCGATACGCCTCGTCGGGTCGTCATCGTGAACAACCTCGTGTGGGGTGTAAAGCGCCGCAACATGCACGAACTTCTCGAGGTCACCGCCAAACCACTTCACGATGCTGGCATCGAGTTGGCCATCGTGGGCGGCGACGACGAGATCAACAAACCAACCGCCGAACTCTTCCCCACCGTGAGCTTTCCGGGCTTCGTCCCCGATCTTCAGCAGTACCTCAGTGACTCTCGCATGGCGGTAATGTTTGAGCCCGAAGGCGGCGGCCTGAAGATGAAGATCCTTGATTACGTATTCAATCGAGTACCCATTGTCGGACTCCCCTCGGCAATGGCCGGGGTGCCCGTCGAGCCCAATGTCGACTATCTGCCGGCACCTCGAGCGGTCGACGTAGCCGAACAGATTTTGGCCACAATCGACGACATCGAACATCTCAACAAGCTCCACGATGCCGCTTCCGATGCGTGCCAAACGGCATTTTTGCCGTCAGAAACCGGCCGATCGCTTTATGAGCGTCTCGAACAGATCGTGCGCTAAATCCCCTACCAACCTTCCCCGAATCGAGACCCCCAAATGTCATTGCCTCGACGACGCACGGCGCGATTTTCGCGTCGATAGGCTGAACCTTGTTCTGCTTGCACCTAGGCCCTTAAGAGCACTCTGGTAGTGCCGATAGACCATGGTCGGGCAACACCATTTCTGCGTTACCCCCACACACTAAATTTGCGGCAACCAAGCGGTTGTCAATCCTCTGGAGGATTTTTACATGAGCGAGAAGGTACTGGTCGCCGGAGGCGGCGGTTTCATCGGCGGACACCTTGTAGCCCGACTACTGAATGACGGCTACGACGTTCGGTCCGTCGACCTGAAGCCCCAGTCCGACTGGTACCAGGTGCACTCCGATGCCGAGAACCTCGTGCTCGATCTGGCCGAGAAGGAGCCGTGTGAAAAGTCGGTTGCCGGAATCAGCCAGGTGTATAACCTTGCCGCCGACATGGGCGGCATGGGCTTCATCGAGAACAACAAAGCGCTTTGCATGCTTTCAGTGCTCATCAACACCCACCTCCTGCAAGCAGCACAGGGTGCCGGTGTCGAGCGCATGTTCTATGCGTCGTCGGCCTGTGTGTACAACGGCGAGAAGCAAACCGATCCTAATGTCACTGCACTGGCCGAGGCCGATGCGTACCCGGCGTTACCCGAAGACGGCTATGGCTGGGAGAAGCTCTTCAGCGAACGCATGTGCCGCCACTACCGTGAGGACTACGGCCTCGAGACCCGGGTAGCCCGCTACCACAACGTCTATGGCCCCGAGGGCACCTGGACCGGTGGCCGCGAGAAGGCGCCGGCGGCTATCTGCCGCAAGGTTGCTGAGGCAAAGCTGTCGGGCAACCATGTTGTCGACGTGTGGGGCGACGGGCTCCAGACCCGAAGCTTCATGTATGTTGACGACTGTGTCGAAGGCACCACCCGTCTGTTGGCCTCTGACATCATCGAGCCAATCAACATCGGCTCGAGCGAACTTGTTACTATCAACCAACTCGTCGATCTCGCTGCCGACATTGCCGGTATCGAGGTAGAGCGCAACCACGATCTCACCGCCCCCCAGGGTGTGCGTGGCCGCAACAGCGACAACACGATGATCCTCGACCTGATGGGTTGGGAGCCTTCGATTCCGCTGCGCGATGGTCTTGAGAAGACCTACAACTGGATCTTCGAACAGATGACAAGCTCCTAAGTCAACGTTTGGAAACTAAGGCAACTGTGAAAACCACCCGACCCGATCACCAACGTGTTGACGTCCTTGGCGTCAACATCAGCGCCGTCAATATTCCGACGGCCGTTGAGGTGATCTCGAACTTCATCGCCGATGACGAGCGCACCTATGTGACCATCACCAGCGTGCATGGAGTGGTCGAATCGCTTCACGACGATAATCTTCGCCGGATCCACAACGATTCGGGTATGTCGACTCCCGACGGCATGCCATTGGTCTGGTCGTGCAAACACGCTGGTATCGACTCGTGCGAGCGCACCTACGGACCCGACCTCATGTTGGCCTTGTGCGAAGAAGGGGCTCAGAAGGGCTGGACCAACTACCTGTATGGGGCTGGCCCCGGTGTTGCCGATGAACTTGGGCGCCGACTTGGCGACCAGTATCCCGGTTTCAAGGTTGTTGGCACCCACTCGCCGCCGTTCCGCCCGCTCACCAAAGAAGAAGACGATGCGCTGGTCGCCGAGATCAACGAACTCAACCCCGACATTGTGTGGGTTGGTCTTTCAACTCCCAAGCAGGAGTGGTGGATGCACGAGCATCTGCATCGCATTAACGCTCGAGTCATGATCGGCGTGGGTGCTGCCTTCGATTTCCATTCTGGAAATACCAAACAAGCTCCAGAATGGATGCAAAAGTCGGGCCTCGAGTGGTTCTTTCGGCTGCTTACTGAACCGAAGCGCCTTTGGCGTCGGTACCTGTTAGGCCACCCGCAGTTTGTTTGGGGCATGCTGAAAGACCGTCCGAAGCTCGCTCAGCGGTAGATCCGTTAGGGGACCAGCGCTACTGCCTATGCGCCAGAATTTGTGAAAACCGACGTTGCGGTTTGCGCCAGGATCCTAAGGTCGCCGCGCAGGGTCACCTTCTCGATGTAGTCAAGATCTACGTGAACGTTTTCGTGGAGCAGTTCGGAACGAAGCTCGCTTATCTGCCACAGGCCCGTAATTCCGGGGCGAACCATATGTCGCGGGTGGTCGATGATGCCGAAACGCTTCGCTACCTCAAGGATCTCGGGCCGCGGGCCAACTAGGCTCATTTCGCCTCTGAGAACGTTCAGGAGTTGTGGCAGTTCATCAATGCTCGTTTTGCGGAGAAATCTCCCGACGGCGGTATGACGAGGGTCGTCATCGGTCTTATGCGTTTGGCGACGCTCGGTACCGATAAATCCTTCCGACTCGAGGTACTGCTCGCGACGATCGGTTTTCATAGTGCGGTACTTCACCATTGTGAAGGGAACACCCCACTGCCCGACTCGCTTTTGACGGAAGATCGCTGGGCCGCGGAGTGGCGACAATCGGATCGCTACGGCAACCATCACCATGACCGGAGAGAGAACGACGAGAAGTAGTGCCGACACCAGGATGTCGAACGCACGCTTCCCCCAGCGGGCGTACGGGCCAAGTACTCGATGGGCTGCGGTAATCGGAACCGCTCCGCCATCGCTGAGCCGAACATCGTCGGGATCGTTCGGTTGACTGGGGGCTGGCAGGTTCATGCGACTCGTGAGGAGGAGGGGGCTGAGGACTCGCACCCTATGGTGCAAGTTCGTGTACTTTCACTTAGCGTATGCGCTGTGGCTAGGGGACGGCAATAAGTAGTCTGGCCTAGCCAGCGGGAACCCGTGAGGCAATCCACGAGGTCAGGTCAGTGGTTAGTTGGTCAAGGGACTGTAGCGCCGATTTGTAGTGGCGTTTTGCCTTCTTGTGCGGGTCGGGGACTTCGTCGGGACCACCATCGCCCATCAGGTCACTAAAGCTTCTCTTTTCGGCGAGGTCGACGAGGCTGTCTTCGAGGCTCGCAGCGATGCCACCTGCTCCTGTGGATCTCACCAACCCTTTGAGGGTGTGCACTCGGTGAGCAGATTCGGGGGCGAGCACGATGATCTCTCGCGCGTGCCTGCGTTCCATCGTGATGATGAGGTCGGCGGCGTCGGCCAACTCTTGGGTGATCTTACGGCTGCTGTGTTGAGACAGGTCGATTCCGCCAGGTCGAACAAGATCGGCCATTACCTGGTCGGCCGCCCGCCCATCAAACAGAAAGCCGGCAGAAGCCGTCGAACAAGGCACCCCTCGTTGGGCCAATTTGGCACCGAGAAGATGCTCGACGGTTGGCGAGCGGCAAATGTTTGCGGTGCAAACGGCAAGGATCCGGGGATGTGGGACGCTTTCGCCATGGGGCCAAGTCACGCGTTGAAGTCTACTGGCCTCGGCCCGTTTGCAACGCGCCCGATCGTTCGTGCCATTGCCGGTCGAGCCATCCGAGTAGCACGGCGACAGCGCGCGGATCGTGACGAAGCCCATGTCCGCCACCGATGATTATGCGGAGGTCGGCAGCTCCGTGAGCGTCGGCGATGGCTCGTGCATCGAGCTGGGGAACAACATCGTCTGCACTTCCGTGCAGCACCAGCAGTGGTTTGTTCAGGTCCGCTGCTGCCTTCTCGGCGCGGAACCCGCGAAGTTCCTTTGCCCATGCGTCGAAATTGGGCGGGAAGTCGTCGGATCGCACGGCTTTGTTCTCGCGAGCCCATGCCAGCAGGTGTTGAGGGTTTTCTGCCCAGTCGTCGAAATCGGCGGGTGAACCGACGGTTGCCACACCGGCAACCTGCGCGTGGGTGGCCCCAACCGCTATGGCGAGTGCTCCGCCGGTGCCAAAGCCCACGACCCAAACATCAGAGGTGTCGCCATGGGAGGCCAGGGTGTCGACGGCGACCCGCAAGTCATCGAGCCACCCACGAAGCGAGAAATCGCCTTCGGACCTGCCTATGCCTCGGGCCGTAAAGGCCATAGCGTTCCAGGCCATCGATTCGGAGATTCGCTCGGCCAGGCTCGGCATGCTCGACCACGATGACGTGCCAGGCCCCGAAGGAAAGCCGTGCGCGATGACCACCCCCGGCACGGGACCCGGCCGGTCGGCGGTGCAAATCTCAGCCCAGAGCGACAGGCCACCGCTATCGAGTTCGATGTCGGCCATTGCTTAGGCTTTGGTAAACCGGTATCCACGGTTGCGGGCTTCGGCCAGGGTGTCGGGGCCAAAGCAGAGCCCAGCATCGGCAGCAATGATGTCTTCGATCACCGAGGCATCCTCGACGGCGTCGACGTCGTACACGCGCTGGGTGCGTTTATCGCCGAGAAACTGCGTTTCGTGAAAGTTCGAGGGGCGTTCCATTGCGTAAGTCTAGTGCGCAAAGAAAACACTGGTTGAGTTGACGCCCAAATCTGCCGATCACCTGATTGTGAGTACTTCACCTGCCACTCCCCCAGTCCAATCTTCCGACCATGTCAACGATCTCGATGACTCGGCCAATCAGCCTTCTGCTGGCCCCAAAGCCGTGCTTCTTGGCCTTGTTGCGGTGCTTGTTATTGGTTGCGCTGCCCTGTTTCTGGGTGGCGGATCGGGCGACGACTATTCGCTCGACCTTTCTGTTGTCGAGCCAAACGTCGCCGATCTTGTCACGCTCGACCAGGTGAGATGCCCCACCTCGCCCGCAGCCTCAAGCCCAATTCCCAGCTCAAATGCAGTTCTCGATCAAGGCCGAATCGATGGTTCGCGTTTTGCCTCTGGTGCGATTGTGGCGTGGAACCTAGTGATCACCTCTACGGCGGCCGAGGATGCTCCTGATCCCGAGTTCCTCATCGACTTCAACGATGCGATCGATGAAACCCAGGGTGTCGTGTGCTCGTTCGTGGTGGCAGACGATCCGGCCAACGTCTCGGTTGACGAGGTTGCTCCAACGGCCGCATGGGTTGGCGAGGCCGACGAAGAAAAGTACGCCGGCACGCTTTCGCTGACCGGCACTGCCCCCGGCGAGACAACGGTCGTGCAGTTCTGGACGCTGATCGACCCTGAAGGCGGAACGCAACCGAGTCTTCGGGCCCGGGTGAATCCACAAATCGGGATTCCGGCAGCCCCGTCCTCGCGCAACGTCCGCACATCGTTCAAGCAGCCGGTTGAGCCGACCGACGGCACGCTTGAGCTGAAGATTGTCGATGGCGACGCCGAACTTTCAGGCGGCGGAACCATTACCGCAACCTGGACGGTTGCCAACACCACCTCAGACCGGGTCTTTGACTTTGTTGACGTTTCGGGCGGGTTCGAGGGTGACGTAACGCTCGAGGACTTGAACGTTGTCAGCGATACCGACGGCTCGCTCACCACCTGCGCCGAGGCCGATAGCGGCTTTGTTTGCAGCCTCGGCTTCATGAAGCCGGGCGAAACCGTCGTGATCAATGCGACCGGTTCAGTCGATAGCAACCCCGAATCGTTCTATACCGGCGTGAGCGGCGAGTGCGTAACCAACGGGCAGGACATCTGCTCGGTGGGCACGCTCGGCTACCTAGGCCAGTTCGATCGCAACGAGATTCCCGTTTCCGAGGCGGCCGACGTTGGCCAAGATGGCGATATCAGCGTGGCCGTATACAGCGACCCCGAAATCGGCTATCTCAACCGCCCCCTTACCCTCCAGGTAGTAATTGCCTCATCCAGCGATGAAGTGACCATCGATGCCATCGAACTCACTGGGTGCCCTGACGACGAACTCGACCTCACGAGTGGCGACCTTGACGGCGATGCCCGCCTCGACCGCTCCGAGGTTTGGCAATTCACCTGCCTGGCGCGTCTTGGCGCCCCCGACGGCGAAGTCATCGTTCGCGGCACAACAACCGAAGGCGGCCCGGCCCAGGTGAAGGCTCCGTTCGAGATCGAGCTGATCAGCCCGGGAATCCGCTTGATCCGCACCAATGAAGAGACAGCCACCAAGTTCTCGGTACAGAACCTGGGCGATGTAGAGCTCAGCGAGTTGGCCGTAACGTCGGCGGGCTGTGACCCCGTGTTTACCGAAGGCGACACCGATGCTGACGGAGCGGTCGACCCCGACGAAGTGTGGGAGTTCTTCTGCCAGGTCAACACGGCTCCGGGCCGGGTGTTTGCCGTGGACGAACTTGGCGGCGTGGTTACCTCGACCGAGATTCTGGCCGAAGACCTGTAATCTCCTCGACAAAAAGTAGAACGGAGGCCCGAAGGCCTCCGTTCGATCCACATTGCTACTCCGGGCGCTATACCCGGAGACAATTAACTTGTGGGCTGGAAACTACACACGTTGCCTAGTTGAAGTGGGCGGGACTTACCCACGGGCTCGTTGTGTGCAGGGTGGCTGGCGAGTATTCACCAACTGCTCCAGCGGGCTTGCCTAGCGGCCAGCCACCTCCGAAGTCCCAAATCTATTACCAGTGATGTGGACCACCTCCTTTCCTCGGTACTGACGAGTTAAGCACAAACATCGGCAGTTTGCTGGGCTATTTGACTCATCTTCCTTTCGTGACCTTTCAATCTCTTTCATGCTTGTGGTACACCAGAGGTTGTGACCCCCCAGACTGCTTCCATCAAAAAGGCCACCTCTACCGCCTTCGCCTCTACCGCAGCGCTTCTCCTTGCGTTCGCCCTCCTTCTTGCACTGGCCCCCCCGGCCAACGCTCAGGACGCTCCCGCCACCGCAACAATTGGTGGGGCGATGTGCGACGGCGACAACGTTGAAGTCATGATCATGACAACGTCTGGTGAAGAAATGCTTACCGAGAACGTAACCCCCGAGGCCGACGGCACCTGGCTTGCGCCTCTCACCATTCCCGCCGTACCCGAGCCGGTTATCGCTTCAGCCATCTGCTTCGATGGCGATGTGGCTCTCGTGAACTACTCCCCCATCAGCCTTCGGGTTCAACCCGGCGTTGCGGTTGGTGGCGTTATTGAACTTCCCGCCCAACCAATTGAGGGTGCAATGGCGGCCGACAACGCCCCAGAAACTCTTCCCGAGACCGGCCCATTCACCGTCCCCTTCACGGCACTTGCTCTGGCGATGATCGCTGCCGGCACCGGAATGGCGTTTGTTTCCCGCCAGGGCCGAGTGCTACCCGCCGCCGTGCAGTCCGACGACTCGACATGGCCGACCTCGCACTGGGACAGCTA
>CALJDK010000015.1 GCA_938023735.1 uncultured Acidimicrobiales bacterium | reverse complement strand
CGCGACAATGCCGGAGCCATCTTTGGTCTGCTGAAGGCCTTCGGTACGGCGTTCCAGCTTCTTCGCACCCAGAAGCCCGACATCGTGGTCTCTTTGGGCGGGTACGCATCGGTGCCGTGCGCGCTCTGGGCCGTGGTTCTGAGGGTGCCAATCGTGGTCGCCGAACAAAACGCGGTGCCCGGCCTTGCCAACAAACTCATCGGGCGTTTCGCCAAGGCATGCGGTGTTTCCTTTAAGGGTGTCGATCTTCCGCGATCGGTCTGGACAGGAAACCCGGTTCGCGACGTCGTTCTCGCCGTCGACCGATCCGCTCACCGCTCGGGTGCTCGGGCCACGCTGGGCCTTCCCGATGATCGCTTTGTCATCGCAGTGTTTGGCGGTTCGCTGGGAGCTTTGCGAATCAACAACGCTGTACTAGGCGCCATCGAGATCTGGCAGGCCAGACAAGACGAGCTCGACAGACAAGACGAGAACGAAAGCCACGCGGGGAGCGGGCTGGCGATTCGCCATGTCATCGGTTCCCGCGATTTTCCCGAGCTTTCCCAGCGTAACCCCAGCCGGCCCGACGACGACCTCATCTATCAACAGGTCGAGTACGAGAACGATATGCCGGCGCTGTATGCCGCAGCCGACATCGTGTTGTGTCGCTCGGGCGCAACGTCGGTGGCCGAACTGGCGGTCGTTGGCGTTCCAGCAATTCTGGTACCGCTGCCGGGTGCGCCAGGCGATCATCAAACGGCCAACGCCCGGGCTCTCGTCGACGCTGGCGCGGCCGTTCTGGTGCCCGATGCCGACCTTACGGCCGAGCGGCTCGTTCGCGAGGTCGAGGTGCTCCGAGATGCTCCGCAGCAGCTCGCCGCCATGGCAACATCTTCGGGTGATGTCGCCCGACCTGACGCTGCCCAAAGGCTGGCCGATCTGGTCGAGGAACACGTCTAACCTACGTCTTTAGACTCTCCCCGAGTTCTGTCTTCAGTTCTTCTTCTTTGCAACTCTTCTCTTGACCCGGAAAGCCCCTTCGTCGTGCCTGACGCCCCTCTAGTCGATCTCACCAGCCCACAGAACATCCACATCATCGGAGTTGGCGGTGCCGGGATGAGCGCAATTGGCCAGGTCCTGCTTGCCATGGGTCATACGGTGACCGGCAGCGACCTCAAGGCATCGCCCGGGTTAAGTCGGCTCGAGGCGCTCGGTGCCACGGTCTTTGTGGGCCACGATCCCAGCCAGCTTGGCGATGCCGAGATCGTCATGATCTCCACCGCCATTCCCGAACGAAACACCGAGCTCACAGCGGCCAGGGCCAACGGGCTTCAGGTGCTTCGCCGCAAAGAAGCTCTCGCCTCCATCGCCACACAACGCACCACCGTTGCGGTGGCCGGTACGCACGGAAAAACCACCACGTCGAGCATGTTGGCGCTGGTTCTTCGGGCCGCCGAACTGAACCCCTCGTTCATCATTGGTGGCGACGTCAATGAAATTGGAACTGGCGCCGCCTGGGCCGACGGCGACATGTTCGTCGTCGAAGCCGACGAGAGCGACGGAACGTTTCTTGAACTGCCGCGCGGAATGGCCATCGTCACCAATATCGAGGCCGACCATATCGAGCACTACGGCGGGTTCGACGAGCTCCTCGAAGCGTTTGCCCAGTTCTTCGAGGGCACCGACGGACCAATCATTGTTTGTGCCGATGACGAGGTGGCCCGCGACTTGGGCGCCAAACACAACGCGGTGAGCTACGGGTTACACGAGTCCGCTGCGTACCGAATGGTCGATGTTCAAGGTGGCCGCGATGGCATTGGATTCGACCTGGTGCACGACGGCACCAAACTCGGTCGGGTGGAGCTTCCGGTCGCCGGTCTGCACAACGCAACCAACGCCGCCGCCGCAGTAACTGCGGGGCTGCTACTGGGCGCCGATTTCAGCGCCGCAGTGACCGCCATGGCCCGCTACGGCGGCGTGGCGCGCCGTTACGAGATGCGGGGCGAGGTCGAGGGCATCACCTTTATCGACGACTACGCACACCTTCCCAGCGAGGTTGAAGCTGCGCTCGCCGCCGCCGCCGATGGTCAGTGGAAACGGGTCGTCTGTGTTTTCCAGCCCCACCGCTATAGCCGTACCGCATCTCTCTGGCAGACCTTCGGCGAGTCCTTCGATCAGGCAGACCTGTTGGTCGTTACCGATATTTACAGCGCGGGCGAGACCCCACGACCGGGCGTTTCGGGCAAGCTCATCGCCGACGCCGTACTGGCCGAGCGGCCACACCGCCGGCTCGCCTATATGCCTCATCACCAGGAACTGGTCGATTACCTCGCTGGCGAACTCACCGCCGGCGATCTGTGCCTCACGCTCGGAGCGGGCGACCTTACCGATCTGCCTGACGAGCTGCTCCGTCGCTGCTCGCCATGAGTAACCCTCCCACCGACGGCGAAGACGCCGACCCTGGCTCGCCCACTTCTGCCGATCCGACGCCGACCGATCCGGCTGAGGCAGCTGCATCCGACGAGCCGGCCCCTGCGACATCTCTCGCCGACGAACTCCTGAAGAAGTTCGGCGACGATGTCGTGCAGATCGATGCGCCAATCGGCGAGCTCACCACGTACCGGGTAGGCGGAAATGCTGCCGTTCTCGTCGAGGCGAACAGCCTCGACGACCTGTCGGCAATTCATCGAATCGCTTCGTCGAACTCGATGAGCAAGAGCGCTCGAGCCCCGTTCCTGATCATTGGGCTCGGCTCGAATCTGCTGGTAGCCGATAGCGGATTTGCTGGTGTGGCCATCGCGTTGGGCGAGGGGTTCACGACCGTGACGGTCGAGGACACCCAGGTCGTCGCTGGCGCTGGCGCCAAACTTCCGGTGGTGGCCCGAAAGAGCGGTGCGGCTGGCCTCACCGGCTTTGAGTGGGCCGTCGGTGTGCCCGGCTCCCTCGGTGGTGCTGTGCGGATGAATGCGGGCGGGCACGGCTCGGATATGCGCGAATCGTTGGTTTCTGCGGGCTTGTTCAACCTTCACGACGGCACGTCGCGTATCGCAAGCCCCGACGAACTCGAGCTTGGATATCGGTGTTCAAATGTTGCTGCCCATGAGGTAGTGGTGGCGGTGCGGTTGCAGCTTGCGGTCGGCGATGCATCGGCCGCCAAGAAGCAGATGACCGAGATCGTGCGGTGGCGCCTCGAAAATCAGCCCGGTGGGCAAAACGCCGGCTCGGTGTTCACCAATCCCGAAGGGGACTCGGCCGGTCGCCTCATCGACGCCGCCGGCCTGAAGGGTTTCCGGATCGGTTCGGCCGAAGTATCGGAAAAGCATGCGAACTTCATTCAGGCTGACCCCGACGGGAAGGCGGCCGATGTTGTGGCCCTGATGCGCCACATCGTGGCGACGGTCGAGGAGCATGCGGGCGTCACGCTGCATGCCGAAACTCGCATGGTTGGGTTCGCCGAATTGTTGTAGATGTTGTTTCTGGGGAATTTGGTGGAATTGTTGCCAAGACCCACGAGACTGGAGCGCTGTGAACGCTCTTGCCCAAATGCCGACGCGCGATCGTCCCAAGGTCGATCCGCGGATGAGTAAACGCCGCCAGGAGGTGCGTCGCGAGAACGGCCGCCGCCGGCTGCGGCGGGTGCTGGTTCTCCTAGGCATCGTGGGCGTGGTCATCTTGGGAATTATCATCATCAGATCGCCGTTGTTCGATCTTGAGACGGTGGAGATTTCGGGGGCCAACCGCACCGATGTGCAAGACGTCCTTGCCGTTGCCGGACTCGATGTCGGCGAACCACTCATGGATGCCGACATCCGTAGGGCCAAGGTGGCGGTGTCCTCGTTGCCATGGATCTTTACCGCCGAGGTGTCGCGGCAATGGCCCGACACGGTCTCGATCGACATTGTCGAACGTCAGCCCGTGGCCAATCTCCCGTCGAATGGAGATTCCTTTGCCGTGGTCGACCGCTTCGGTCGCGTGCTCGAGCGGGTCGCCAATGTCGACAATGGTCTGCCGGTTGTGCAGGTGCCGGCGCCGCTGGCATTGCCGGGTGAAGATGTACCCGAGGCCGTCGACGCGGTTCGGGTGGCTTCGGCAATGCCCCGGGGGATCGCGCCGTGGGTAGAGCGCATTGGTGTTGACGGCGAGACCGGTGTTGTTCTTGATCTGGTAGACAACGGCCGCGCGCTGGTGGGCGATAGCGAGAACCTCAACGACAAATATGTTGCGCTGGCGACCGTGCTAACCCGGGTGCAATTGCAGTGCGCCAACCATATTGACGTGCGCGTCGCGCAGACACCCGTGTTGACCCGCAGGGCTGGCTGCTCGTAACCTTGGCTCTTACGTCCGAGAAATGTCTAAAGGTTCACCAGAGCTTGTGTCAAGTTGAGGTTGAGGGTTTCTCAACCTCTAGTGCAGGCTTAGGTGAATCTGGTCAGAACAATCTGGTCAGAACAATCTGGGCGTAACACGCAGTAATCCGATTACAAATCAGGAGTCCCGAGATGTCGAACCCGCAGAACTACCTTGCGGTGATCAAGGTTGTTGGAGTTGGCGGCGGTGGCGTCAACGCCGTGAACCGCATGATTGATGCTGGGTTGAAAGGCGTCGAGTTCATCGCGGTGAACACCGATGCCCAGGCGCTGCTGATGAGCGACGCCGAGGTCAAGCTCGATATCGGACGCGAACTCACGCGAGGACTCGGAGCCGGAAGTGACCCCGAAATCGGTCGCCAGGCCGCCGAGGATCACATTCAAGACATCGAAGCCGCCCTCACCGGCGCCGACATGGTCTTTATTACCGCAGGCAAGGGTGGCGGTACCGGTACCGGCGCGGCGCCGGTTATTGCTGAGGTCGCCAAGGGACTCGGCGCTCTCACCATCGGTGTTGTTACTCGGCCGTTCACCTTCGAAGGTCGCCGCCGTTCGGTGCAGGCCGAGCAGGGAATTCAGCGACTGAAAGAAAAAGTCGACACCCAGATCGTTATTCCCAACGACCGTCTCCTTACGGTGTCGAACGAAAAGACCTCGGTACTCAACGCGTTCAAGATGGCCGATGAGATCCTCTTACAAGGTGTGCAGGGCATCACCGACCTCATCACCACGCCCGGCCTTATCAACACCGACTTCGCCGACGTCAAGATGATCATGAAGGACGCTGGCTCGGCACTGATGGGCATCGGCTACTCCTCGGGCGAGGGTCGGGCACTCAACGCCGCTCGCGCCGCCATCTCCAGCCCGCTTCTCGAGGCATCCATCGAAGGTGCCCGCGGCATACTGCTCACCATCTCCGGTGGTAGCGATCTTGGCCTGTTTGAGGTCAACGAGGCTGCCGAGGTGGTTCACGGTGTTGCCCACCCTGACGCCAACATCATCTTTGGTGCGGTAATCGACGACGAGATGGGCGACGAGGTTCGGGTCACCGTTATCGCCGCCGGCTTCGACCGTTGGGATGAATCTGCCGGAGACGCTGGTTCGGCGTCGGCTGGTTCCGAGAGTTCATCGGGCTCGATGGGCTCCTCGGGCTCAGGCAGCGGAGGCTCAGCATCGGGCGGCGTTGCCCCCATCACCGATATTTTCGACACCGGAGATGACGACGACGACCTCGGCGACGACGAGTTCGACGTACCCTCTTTCCTGAAGTAGCACGCTCTTCTTACGAGAGCGTTTCGCACGTCCCCTGCTCGGATCGGGTCAGAGGCTGACATGTTGCACTACGAACACCAACTGGCCGATGGGCGAATCGCCCATCTTCGGTTCTCCGATGTTGGCGACGGCGACTTCGCAATCGCCGACACTCTTGGGCAGCTCGACCAGAACCGGCGCGCGCTTTGCGACTACCCGTGGACGTGGCTCCACCAAGTTCACGGAGCCGACGTGGTGCACGCGACCCAACCTGGCGAGGGCGCGGCGTCTGAAGCTGATGCGTGTGTCACCGCCGTCGAGAAGTCAGTGGTGGCAGTACAAACCGCCGACTGTGTGCCGGTGCTCTTTGTTGGGTCGGCGGGCATGGTGGCGGCCGCTCACGCCGGATGGCGTGGTGCGGTAGCCGGTGTGCTTCCAGCTACGGTCGAACTGATGCGGAACCACGGTGGAGGCGACCTTGTTGCGGTGATCGGCCCGGCCATTGGACCCGAGTGCTACGAGTTCGGCGAAGCCGACCTTGCTGCTGCCGAAGCGTCGCTCGGTTCGGTTGTGCGCAGCACCACCAGCCAGGGTTCGCTTGGGCTCGACCTCGTAGCGGGTGTTTCCGCCCAGCTCGCCGATCTCGATGTCGAGACTGTGGTCATCGAGCGCTGCACGGCGTGCGACCCTGGCTACAACAGTCACCGGGCCCGTGGCGACAAGGGCCGCCAGGTTGCGGCGGCGTGGATCGACGACAGCTCGCTGGGACACCCATCCCCATGAACAGCCATGCCGCCCAGATCGCCGAACGCCTAGCCGCGGTCAACGACCGACTTCGGGCCGTCGGCGGCGAGAACATCACGGTGATTGGCGTGGCCAAGTCCTTTCCTGCCGAAGCGGTGATTGCGGCAGCGATGGCCGGCATTACCGATATCGGCGAGTCGTATGCGCAGGAGTTTGTGGCCAAGCACGCAGCCGTGGACGAGCTGCTTTCTGACGCGCCCTCTCTCATGGCTTCGCCGGTTCGATGGCATTTCATCGGTGGCCTGCAACGCAACAAGGTTCGCAAGATCGCCCACCTCGTCGACCTCTGGCACAGCGTCGATCGCCCATCGCTTGCCACCGAGATCGCAAAGCACGCACCCGGAGCGTCGGTTCTCTTGCAGGTCGACATTTCGGGTGAAGATCAAAAGAAGGGCTGCCCGCCCGACGAACTCGACGCCCTCATGAGCACCGCGGTCGACGCCGGGTTGCAAGTGGTTGGACTGATGGGAATGCCGATTCTGGCCGAACCAGAGGCGGCCCGACCAGGGTTTCGGATGCTGCGGGAGCTTGCCGATTCGTACGAGCTCAGCGAGGTTTCGATGGGGATGAGCGGCGATCTGGAGGTCGCTGTCGAAGAGGGAGCGACGATTGTTCGTGTCGGGTCAGCCCTCTTCGGGCCACGTCAGTAGCTTCCGACAGGAACCCGGCGCCGCGGTTCGGTAGAGTGTTACCCAGGAGCGACATGTCCATCTAGGAGCGATCGTGTCTGTTTTCAAAAAAACATTGTTGTACCTGGGTCTTGGCCCAGACGAAGAGTACGAGTTCGGCCAGGCTCTCGAGCCCGAGTTTGACGCCCCCGAGCCGAGCCTGAGCGGCCCGGTATCGGCCGCCGGACCAGCTCCTGTCGGCGCTACGGTTCGCGCTGTACCTATGCCAGCCAACGACCCCGCAGACTTCGACAGCTTATCGGGCGGTCTCACCACGGCGCCGCTCGAGACCGAGCCGGTTCGCAGGATCGCTCCCGCCACCCAGCCGGCCCGAGTGTCGGGTTCGCCCGCAGTGCGGGCACTGCCCATCCAACGAACGGCCAAGCCGTCAACCGTGGCTCCAACCTCGTTCAACGATGCCCAGGTCGTCGCCGATCGCTTCACGTCCTCTGAAGCCGTCATTGTGAACCTACAGAACGTCGACCGCGACTTGAGCCGTCGGATCATCGATTTCGCCAGTGGACTTTGCTACGGGCTCGGTGGGCAGATGGAGCGCGTTGCCAAGGACGTGTATCTGCTGACGCCGTCCGATGTCGAGGTCACGGCAGCCGATCGTGAAGGCCTGCTCAAGTAGGGAAGCGGTAGCGCTGCTGCGCGTACCACTTCTGTTCATGATCCGCTAATTGTGTGAAATTCGCCGCTAGCATCGGCGCATGGACGTAACCCCACAATCGCTCAAAGACGTCGAGTTTCGTCAGGCCCTCCGCGGCTATGACCCCGACGAGGTCGACATGTTCCTTCAGCGGGTCAGCGCTGGAGTCGCTCAGTTGCAGGGTCGGCTCTCTGAAGCAATCTCTCGGGCCGAAGCGGCTGAAGCCCGAATCGACCGCGGCGATGCGGCGCCAACAGCACGTCGAGCCCGCCGCGACGACGAGCCGTCCGAGCAAACCATCACCCGCACCTTGCTGTTGGCCCAACAAACCGCCGACAAGCTGCTCACCGAGGCCCGCGAAGAAGCGTCGTCGACGCTGTCGCAGGTGCAGAACGAGGCAGCAGAGGTGCGCGGCGAGGCCCAGGCCGAAGCTGAAGAGTTGCGTCGTGTGGCAAAGCAGGAGACCGACGAGCTCCGAGCAACCACGAAGGCCGAGACCGACGAGCTCCGGGCACTGACCGAGTCGGAGACGTCGAAACAGCGCCGCACCACCCAGTCCGAGGTCGATGCGCTGCTCCTCGAAGCCGAGCACGCGTCATCGAAGGCTGCGGTTGAAGCCGAGGCCGAACGCAACGCAATCCTCAGCGAGGTCGAGTCCGAAGCCCGGGCCGTCGCCGAAGCCACCCGGACGCCGTTGCTTGCCGAGATTCGCGATCTTGAGAATCGACGCGACTTCCTCGCCGAAGATGTGGCGTTGCTGGAGCACCATGTCGACGCTGAGCGCTCGTTGGTGCTCGAGTCGGTCGCCCGTCTCCAGTCAGCGGTGGACGAACCCGATGCCCTCCGGGTTTCGCCAGTTCCGCAGCTGAGCCGCTATTCGAAGCTCGAGGAGCGACCCGAAGAGGTAACGGCGCCAGCAGAAGTAGCGGTAGAGGAGGTAGAGGCCGAAGAGGTAGGGGTAGAAGAAGTTGCAGCGGCCGAACCGGCAGCAGATCCAGTACCGGAAACCGCAGGCGAGCCAGCCCTCGACCTGACCGACCAGACCGACGAGCAAGCTCCGATGGCTGACGCGCTGGAGTCATCCGAAGCGCCCGCCACGGCCGCTGAATCGGTAGAGACCGTCGACGAAACGGCCCCCGTCGAAACTGAGTCAGTAGTTGTCGATGAGGTTGCTGACGATGCTCTCGAGGCCGTAGAACCAGACGTCGAGTCGGCCGAGACGATTTCGCTGACCGACACTGACAGCACCTCTCCTGACACTGGTGGTGGCTCAGGGTCGGGCCCCAGACTTACCAAGCCCGCTGCCGCAGTTGCCGGTGGCGCCGCAGTAACGACTGCCGCCACGTCGGGTTCCTTGATCGACAGCTTTGGTGCGAACACCGAATCGACAGCACACAGTGATTCTGAACACAGTGCTTCTGAACACAGTGCTTCGACCGATCTCACCGACAAACTGGCTGACGATGTCGTGCCCGAACAGATCGAAGATTCCGAAGGAGCGGTGATCGTTGCGGACGAAGCTGTCGCCGACGAAACCGTTTCGAGCACGAGTGCATCGAACGTCATGGATTTCGAGCGGACGCCCATCGCTGACGATCTTGGATTTGTTGAACCCGATGGTGTTGTCGCCGGTGATTCTGGTTCTGGTCGCGAACTGTTCGATCACGAATCTCAAAACTCCGAGGATTCGGTTCTTCCGGTCTTCGACGACGATGACTTCTTTGGCACAAGTGCCGTCGAAGCTAGCGACCAGCCAGAGGTGATCGATCTCACCAACGATGCCTCAACCGGTTCGAGTATGGCGAAAGGTTCGTCTGCCGACGAGCCCACGCAAGCCTTTTCGCCAACGTCAGAAACCGACGCGATAACGCTCGGCGACGACATCGACGCATCACTCGATTCTGCCGACACTGTTTCGAGCACGGTTTCGGGTGCGGACTCTGATGACGAACCAACCGGCGACGCCTTTCTTGAAGAATTGCGTCGTGCCGTGTCCGAGGACGACCGCGCATCTGACGATGATCCGGCATTGGTAGCGTTCTTTGACGATGACAGCGATGGCCCCACCAAACGATTCGGACGTCAACGCTGAGCAGCGGGAGGACTTCGCAACTCGTGACATATTTTCACGGGGATCCGCGTTTTCCTCCGCTAGCGCCGTATACTCCGGCGGGTTCACCAACAGTGCTTTTTTGAAGCGCTGTTACTCAAGCGTCAATGACTTGAAGGGACTCCCGTAATGGCTTCGAAGAAGTCGACAACCTCGAAGGCCAACAAGGCCGCTGCAAAAAAGGCTCCAGCCAAGAAGGCTGCTGCCAAAAAATCTCCCGCAACGAAATCCACTGCAAAGAAGACCGCCGCCAAGAAGGCACCGGCCAAGAAGTCCCAGACGAAGACCGCCGCTGCGAAGAAAGCTCCAGCCAAGAAGGCCGCAAAGAAGACCGTGTCAAGCAAAGCCGCTGCTAAGAAGCCTGCAAAGTCGAAGTTCGACAAGAAGTTCCTCGACGAAATGAAGGCTCTCCTCACCGAAGAACGAGCAAAGTATGTTCATTCGGCCGAGACCCTAAAAGCCGAAGCCGACTCCCTGATGGAAGATCGTGAGCCGGGCGACGTACAGTTTGATGAAGAATCAGGCGAGGGTGACACCCTGGCCGTTGAGCGTGAACGCGATCTTGCCCTCAGCGCTCAGGCTCGACACTCAGTCGACCAGATCGATCAAGCTTTTGCCCGAATCAAAGACGGAACCTATGGCGTCTGCATCCACTCCGGACTCCTCATCCCCAAAGAACGACTCCGAGCAATCCCTTGGGCCCTCGAACGAGTCGAGTACAAAGCCATGGGACTCGGACGCCGGTAGTAGCCAGCCTGGCGCTTCTCGCCAGGCCACGATCATTGCACTGTCGCTCGCGACCGTGCTGTTGGTGATCGACCAGATCACAAAGACCTGGGCGCTCAACGCGCTGGAAGACGGCAAGGCCATCGACCTCATCTTGGGTGCAAGGTTTTCGCTGCACTTCAACCCCGGCGCAGCATTCAGCACCGGTACGGCGCTGGGCCCGGTCTTTGGAGTTGCTGCGGTTGTGGTGTCGATCTGGCTGATGGCGTTTGCGCGGAAGCAACAGAACACCGCCATCAGTGTGGTTTCGGGACTCATTGTTGGCGGAGCGCTTGGCAACGTCGTTGACCGGCTCTTTCGCCGGGGGCGGGGCGGTTTTCTCGAAGGCTTTGTGGTCGACTTCATCGACCTTGGATGGTGGCCGGTCTTTAACGTCGCCGATATGGGAATCGTTCTGGGTGTGCTTGCCATGATGGTGGTTCTTGTTCGGAACCCAGAGCTCTAGTGGCCGAACACACCGAAACGGTGCCAGAGGCGCTGGCAGGCGAACGAATCGACCGGGTTGTAGCCATGATTACTGCCGAGAGTCGCTCGTGGGTTGCGGCCCAGATCGCCGCCGGACGGGTGACCCGCAATGGTGAGGTGGTTTCGTCGCGATCAGGGAAGGTCGGCGCCGATGATGTGCTGACCTTTCCCGTAGCTGAGGTGGCCAACCTCAACCTCGAACCCGACAGTTCGGTGCCGATCGATGTGGTCTACGAGGACGAACACGTCATCGTCATCAACAAGCCGCCCGGCCTTATCGTGCACCCCGGCTCGGGAAACCCCGACGGCACGCTGGTCAACGGACTTCTTGCCGCCTATCCCTCGATAATCGATGTTGGTCAGCCCGAACGACCGGGGATCGTGCACCGACTTGATAAGGGAACCAGCGGCCTTCTGGCGGTGGCGCTCACCGCCGAGGCCTACGACGGTTTGGTGGTGCAAATGCGCAACCACAGCGCAGCGCGGCGATACCGAGCCTTGGTTTCGGGTCGACTTCGGGCCGACCAGGGTCTGATCGATGCCCCGATTGGCCGTTCAAACCGCGATCCGAGCCGCATGACCGTGCTGCCGTCGGGCCGCGAAGCCCGCACCACCTATACGGTTGCCGAACGGTTCGAGCAGCCGGTTGCGGCCAGCGATGTGGTTTGCGATCTCGACACCGGCCGCACCCATCAGATTCGCGTGCACCTGCGTTCGATCGGGCATCCGGTTCTTGGCGACACGCAGTACGGCAACGGAACCGTGCTTGAAGGCCTCGATCGGCCGTTTCTGCACGCCTGGCAGCTGCAGTTCACGCATCCGGTCACGGGCGAATCCGTCGCGGCCACCGCCGAGCTTCCGGCTGACCTCGCCGCCGTGCTCGCCAGTATGTCCTAGAGCTAGCTCGGCCAGTCGGCTGTCTAGCTCGGCCAGTCGGCCTTGCCTGCCGCCATCATCGCAATATCGGCGAGAGTATAGGAGTCGAGGTAGTCGCGCATACGGGCCCCCGCATCGGCCCAGATCGACAGCAGCACACACTGGCCTTCGTGATCGCATGCGCCATCGGTATGGGGCTCGCTGAAGTCGCCGGCAACGATGGGGCCATCGACAGCGCGGACGATTTCGGACAGTCGAATATCGGCCGGATCATGGGCCAGAACATAGCCACCGCCAACGCCCCGCTTCGAACGAACGAGTCCGGCACCTTTCAGCGCCAGCAGGATTTGTTCGAGGTAAGGCTGGGGGAGTCCGGTACGGGTGGCAACGTCTCGTACCGACGTTGGAACGCCTGCATCGTTCAGCGCCAACGACAAAAGCGCACGGCTGGCGTAATCGCCTCTGGTGGAAACTTTCATGGCGAAGTCCCTTCACGGTGTGGAGGACGGGTTGGAGGGTCTGGCGCCGATGGTCTTGGCGACGGTCGACCGTACCGAACGGTTGGCTGTGTGCGAGTGTAGTGGGGTGGAACGTGTTCTACCGAGCTACGCCGGTGCCTGTTTATCGAACCTCACTCCGGCGCTCCTCGGAGCGCCCGACGTCTGGCCCGACTGGATCCCCGACATCGCTCGCGATGCCTCGCAGGTGGTGTTGCTGGTGGTCGATGCGCTCGGTTGGGAACAGCTGGGCGAACGAGCAGCGTCGGCGCCAACGCTCAGCCATATGGAAGGCGGCCCCATCACCTCGGTGGCACCCACAACTACCGCTGCCGCGCTCACCTCTATCGCTACCGGCCGAACCCCGGGTGAACACGGGGTCGTCGGGTACCGCATTTCGGTGCAGGGCGAGACCCTCAATGCGCTTCGTTGGACCACCGGCAGTGGCGACGCTCGCCGAACGATCGACCCGGTCGACTTTCAGCCGTGTCCGGTGTTCGACGATCAGGCGCCACCGGTCATCACCAAAGGCGAGTTCGAGCGCACGGGGTTTACCACCGCTCACCTTCGCACCGGACGCTTTGTCGGGTATCGCTCGGTTTCGGGCATCGCGGTCGAGGTCGAGCGCGAGCTCAAAGCCGGCGAACCATTTGTGTATGCCTACTACGACGGCATCGACCGAATTGCCCACGAGTTTGGGTTCGGTCCGCATTACGACGCCGAGTTGCGCATGGTCGACCGACTCGTTGACGACCTCCTGAAGTTGTTGCCACGAGGAGCGGTTCTTCTCGTCACCGCCGACCACGGCCAGATCGACTGCAGCGGCTCTGCAACGTCGCTCGACCGCGACATCGAGAAACGAATCCTGCGGCAGTCGGGCGAGGCTCGGTTCCGCTGGCTGCATGTACGTGACGGCGACACCGACCAGGTGGCCCAGATGACTCGGGAGGCCCATGGCGATCAGGCGTGGGTGCACACCGTCGACGATGTCCTTGCCGAGGGGTGGTTCGGTCCAACGATTTCTCCCGACGCCCGGCAGCGGCTGGGTGATGTCGCGGTGGTCGCCAAGGGAACCAGCGTCTTTGTTGACCCGAAGGAGAACATCCCTCTCGACCTCAAGGGCCGGCACGGTTCGTTCACCTCTGCCGAGATGTACGTGCCTCTCCTGGCCGGTTGGTAACGTAGAGCTATGTCAGATACGCCTGAATCCACCCCTGCCACACCTGCCGAGGTCATTCCGCCCGCTGCGGACGATGCTGCCGAGCAGTCTCCTGAGGCGGTCTCGAGTCCCGCCAAGGTAATGCGTTTAGGCACCATGATGAAGCAGCTGCTCGAGGAGGTTCGAGCCGCCGACCTCGATGAAGCCAGCCGCGACCGCATGCGCGACATCTACGAAACATCGGTTGGAGAACTCGGCTCATCGCTTTCGCCTGATCTCCGCGAAGAGCTCAGCCGTCTGGCGCTCCCATTCACCGACGACGACGTACCTAGCACTGGCGAGCTCCAGGTAGCTCAGGCCCAGCTTGTCGGTTGGCTCGAAGGACTCGTCCAGGGCATCCAGGCCACGATGTACGCCCAACAGCTCATGGCCCAGCAACAGTTCGCCGCAATGCGTGGTCAGCTGCAACCCGGCCAAGCCCCGCAAGGCCCCGGCGGTCCAGCAGGCATGCCCGGAGCCCCACAAGCAGCCGCCGACCCCGCAGACGTCAACGACCGCCCCGGCAC
>CALJDK010000014.1 GCA_938023735.1 uncultured Acidimicrobiales bacterium | reverse complement strand
CAACCAGCGGAAGGGCATCTCCCAGATCCCCGCGCTCACCCTGCATGCCAGCCATCAATGGTCGATGGCGCATTGGCTTGAGCCCGACGAGCCGGTGATTGCCGAACTTCTTGCGGCCGCCGCCGACGTCGTGGGCGGAGCCCAACCAACGGCCACTCAGCTTCAGCGCTGGCGCTACGCCGGACCGGTGCGGCCATGGCCTGACCCGATGGTTACCTGGGGTGCCGGCGTGCCCGGAGATCCACAGATCGTGTTGTCGGGCGACGCCTTTGGGTCGTCAAAGGTCGAAGGCGCCTTCTTGAGCGGTCGGGCGGCAGCAGCAGCGATCCTCGACCGCTAGCGCACGTTCCCGCCATACTGGGCGTGCTAACGGCCTGCTACTCGATCCCGTGCTCGAGCGCGTACCGAATGAGCTCTTGTTTCCGGTTGAGGTGCAGCTTCTTCAAGATGTTGCGCACGTGATTCTCGACCGTCTTGGGTGAGATGAAAAGCTCCTCACCAATCTCGGCGTACTTGTGACCGCGGGCCACGTATTGCAGCACCTCACGCTCCCGCTCGGACAGGGCTTCGGCGGGCGAACTGTCTTTGGTCATCCGACGAAACTCGCCCAGCACGAGCGAGGCGAGCGAGGGCGAGAACACCGGCTCACCCTTCGAGGCCTTCCACAGTTGCTGGCGGAGTTCTTCGGGTTCGGTTGATTTGATGAGGTACCCGAGGGCTCCCGCAGCGACGGCGTCGAGTAGATCGCGCTCGGCTTCGCTGACCGTAAAGATCACCACCGGAATGTCCTCGCCGACCTCTTTGGCTACCTTCATGCCGCCACCGTTGGGCATGTTGAGGTCGGAGATGACCAGGTCGGGTTTGGTGGCGGCGATTACCTCGAGCGCTTCGGTGGCATCGCCAGCTTCGCCGACGATGGTGAAGTTGTCGCCGAGATCGTTCTTGATGCCGGTGCGCCAGATGGGATGGTCGTCGGCGATGACGATTTTTACGGGGCCAAGGTCGCTCATGGTGTTGTTCCTGTCGGGGTGTTGGGCGAGGTCGACCACAGCCGAACCTCGGTGCCGCGGCCAATTCTGCTGCTGATTTCGGCCGTGCCACCGATGTCGGCGAGTCGGCCTTTGATCGACCGAGAAACGCCGATGCTTTCCGTGGCGGTGTCGACATCGAAACCTTCACCGTCGTCCTTGATCGAGCAAAACACGTCGGTGGCGTCGCGGTCGTTGTCGTAGTCGGGTTCGGCGTAGATGGTGATGGACGATGCGTTGCCGTGTTTCGTGGCGTTGGTGAGGGCTTCGCGTACCGCTCCGCTCATCGCAGCGATGGTGTCGGACGAAACGGTCGGAAGCTCTTCCGCAACAACCACCTGCACCTTGGCGTCGCTTTGCTTCTCGTGGCGTTGGGCGGCGTGGCGGAGCGCGGCGGGTAGCGTGTCGGGTTCGGTGGTGGCGCCGGTGAGGAACGACCGGAGTTCGAGCTCTTGCTCGCGGGCCATCGATGCCAACCCGCTGTCGTCCGAGCGGCGCTGAATGACCGCGAGGGTTTGCAGCACGCCGTCATGAAGGGTGCGGGCTACCTCTTCTCGTGCTCGGGCGCTGGCAATGGTCTGTTCGGCGATGCGAAGCCGGTTCATCAGGTACCCGGCGCCCCACCCGGCTGCGCAGTACAGCGCCATCGAGCTGACGATTGAGGCTGACCACAATCCTTCTTTGCCGTGGGGGAGCGGCACCTGCAGGTAGGCGGTAGCACCCAACCACACACCCGCCGCCACGCCCCAGCGTTTGCCAAAAACCGCGCCGGTCATGAGTGCGCCAACCAGCGGCCACGCATTGGCGAGCGTTTGGGTATGGCGAGTGGTGCCATAGATCACTTCACCGAACGCAAGGAGCGCGCCGGCGATGATGAGTTCGATAACAACAGGTTGGGCTCGCTTGATGACCGAAGGGTTGATCTTGGTCATCGCCGCTGCCCAGATGGTGAAGAGCCCGGCGGCGGTCACCAGACCAATCGCCCAACCCGGGTGTGCCAGCTGGAGCTCTTGGAGTCGAAGATCCTGCCGCGGATCGACCACCGCTCCCCGGCGGTTGATGATCTCGTACGCGATGATCACAACCATCCATAACCACAGCACCCATCGCACGGCAGCAAGGGCAGTGAAGACCCCCCTTTCGAGCGCCGGGTTGGTGCCGGTGTCGAGTTGGTCTGTGGTGAGACCTTGCGACGGCGAAGTGACCATTGGAAGGACAGGCGTGGCTTGGGAAACTATCGAGCCTGGGCTTCTAGTTTGCCGGTTTTGTTGCCCGAACGCTTTCCGCGTTTCAGGAGTTGGTCGATTGCCAGCAGCTCGCGGTTCTTCCAGGCCCAGGCAAGCACCAGCAGACCCGACACCGTCGCTCCGGCTAGTGCCACCAGAAGACCAGGGGTTGTCACCAGGTGGAGGATGGCTGCCGGAACAACGAAGGCGATGATGACGGCCACGGTGGCCCGTTTGGTTGCGGTGCCGAAGGGATGAAGCCCGGTGGCCTTGCGAACCTGAAAGAACGGGGCGTAGTTGTTCACCAGAATGCTGGCGACCCAGGCAAGCGCCGCTCCGGGCAGGCCGATCAGCGGCACCAAGATCAACGTAAGGACAATGTTTGCCACGAGCGCCCCGATCTGGTTGCCCAGGTTGGTGCCGCTTCGTCCCGACATGGTCAGCACGGCCTCTACCGGTCCGGTGGCGGTGCCCAGAAGTCGACCGATCGACAGAATCACTAGCGCCGTGGCGCCAGCCCGGAACTCTTCACCGAAGATCGCGGCGAGCGGCCCGGCATAGAGGCCACTGGTCAGGTACACCGGGAACACCCCAACCACGAGCCAGGCGGTCGATGCCTGGTAGAGCCGCTCGGCCTTGGGCATATCGTTGGCGGCAAGTGCTTCGGAGATCTGTGGGGTCACGGTCTCCACGAGCGACTGGTTCACCATCGATGCGAGCTTCACGAGTCGAGTAACCGCCGAGTAGATGGCCGCTTCGCCGGGGCCGAGGAGGATGCCGATAAGCAAGGTGTCCTGCCAGCGAACCATCACGCGAAGAAAGTCGACACCCCATTGCGGGCGGGTGAACGACCAAAAGCTCCGTCGGGTCAGTTGGGTGTCACGACCCGAGAGCACTTTCTGGCTCCGGAGTTCGTTGAGGGCAACGCCGGCAAACACCATCGCAACCGCGTAGGGCGCCAACCAGGCGATGGTCCAACCAACGGCATCGGCGCCAAGAATCAGAGCAACAACAACCGCAGCGAGCTGAAGTACCGGCCGCCCGATCCGGTCGATCATCACGGTGGGCCGGACCTTCGAGAACCCGCGTGATGCGCCGAGGAGCGCAAACATCATGGCTGCGGCGGGAAGGAACGGTGCGGCGACTCGTAGGCTTTGTTCGAGTTGGGTTGGGTCGGCGTCGTTTGCCAGCAGTGGCGCAAGCTGGGGTGCAAAGATGAGGAGCAGCGCGGCCAGGATTGCGCCCAGGATGGCCACGGGGGCAAGCGCCCAGCGAAGGAGATCGGGGATGTCGCCAGTGGTGTTTGTTGCCCGGGCCTGGCTGATGTAGCGAACCAGGCCGGTGGCGGTTCCCATCAGTGCCACACGGGTCACGATGTTGAACAGCGCCACCGCCAGCAGCAACACGCCCGCTTGCTCTTTTCCGAGCTTGTTGGTGGCGATAAACACCAGGGCGAAGCTGATAATCGCAGACAGGAGCGACCCGCCGAT
>CALJDK010000013.1 GCA_938023735.1 uncultured Acidimicrobiales bacterium | reverse complement strand
CTGGTCGATCGGAAGAGCAAGGAAATGGGCGAAAGCCTTACCGAGCTTCCCAACGGTCCCACCAGCAAGTTTGGGTTCCTGAAGGCCGGCCATACCCTGCTCGTCGAGAAGTACTACCTCGACCATCTCTACACCGACGTCATCGCCGGTGGCACCAAAGGGCCCATTGCTCGGGCCGCCTACTGGTTCAACCAGAACGTGCTCGATGCCACGGTCGATGCCGCCGGCCGCACCTCGGTCAAGGCCGGCCAGGTCGTCTACGAACACATCGACCAGAAGGTCATCGATGGTGCAGTAAATCTGTCGGGTGTGGTTTCGACCGAAACCGGCGCCGAACTTCGCAAAACGCAAAACGGAAAAATCCAGCAGTACGCGGCCTACCTGTTCGCAGGTGCCACCGTGCTCGCTGGTGTATTGATCTTCGTCATCTAGAGGGCGCAACAATCACATGAATTACGACAACGACTGGTTTCTGAGCGTGCTCACCTTCACGCCCCTTGTGGGCGCGTTGGTCATGATGCTCATCCCCAAAGCCGACGAGGCCTTCCACAAGGCAATCGCTCTTGCGGTGTCGGGCGGGTTGTTCCTCTTCGGAACCTTCTACCTGCTTACCGAGTTCGACTTCGATAACTCGGGCGAGATGCAGTTCAACTTCGACACCAACTGGATCAGCGTTATCAACAGCCGCTACATCGTCGGCATCGACGGTATGGCTCTGCCGCTCGTGCTGCTCACCCTGCTGGTCGTGCCGCTATGCGTTATCTACTCGTGGAACCACTTTCCTGAGCCGGCAAATCCGAAGGCGATGCTCATCCTGATTCTGATCCTCGAGACCGGAATGATCGGAACCTTCGTCGCCGAAGACCTCATCTTGTTCTTCGTGTTCTTCGAAGTTGTGCTGCTTCCCATGTTCTTCATGATCGCCGTTTGGGGCGGACCGGATCGTCGCTACGCCTCGCTCAAGTTCTTCCTGTACACGCTGTTCGGGTCGGCGCTGATGATCCTGGCGTTCCTGTCGCTGTTCTTCCTCGCCGAAGACTCCGCTGGCAACTCGCTGCGCACCTTCGACATCCAGGCCCTCACCGAATGGGGCGGCGCAAACCTCACCCGCACAGCTGGCCTGCTCATCTTCGGCGGCATGTTCATGGGCTTTGGCATCAAGGTGCCGATGTTCCCGTTCCACACCTGGCTGCCCGACGCTCACACCCAGGCTCCAACCGTTGGTTCGGTCATCCTTGCTGCGGTGCTCCTGAAGCTCGGAACCTACGGTTTCATCCGCATCGCCATTCCAATTTTGCCCCAGGCCGCCGTTGTGTGGGCTCCCTGGATTGGCCTGCTGGCCGTCATCGGAATCATTTACGGTGCCCTTGGCTGTCTGGCCCAGACCGACATGAAACGCCTTATTGCGTTCTCGTCGGTTTCGCATATGGGCTTCGTTATGCTCGGTATCGCCACCCTCACCACCTTCGGCATCAACGCCGCAGTGTTCGGAATGGTCGCTCACGGTCTCATCACCGGCATCTTGTTCTTCGTCGCTGGTTCGGTGAAAGACCGCTACCACACCCTCGAAATCAAGCGCCTGGGTGGTCTACTTATTCAGGCTCCTCGCATGGGCTGGATCCTTGGCTTTGCCACCATGGCATCGCTTGGTCTTCCCGGTCTCGCCGGATTCTGGGGTGAGTTCCCGGCCATCTTGGCCGCATATAACCCAGCCAACGGTGTTTCGGAAACGATCTTCCGGACCTACATGGTCATCGCCGCTGTCGGTACCGTCCTTGCCGCCGGCTACCTGCTGTGGCTGCTTCAGCGCACCGCGTTCGGCGAACCATCTGAGGAATTTGCCAACGACCCCGAAATCGTCGACGCGAACAAGTTCGAGTACGTGGCTTGGGCGCCGATGTTGGTGCTCATCGTTGTGTTGGGCATCTTCCCGAACCTGATCTTCAAGACCAGCGACGCCGCCGTCGAGAAGTCGCTGCATCCGTGCCTCATCGCCGAGGGCGACGACCTCGCTGCACTCGACTGTCCGGCTGTGTTTGATGTTGAAGTAGCCGGGGGCTGATCTTGGACTTCTCTGCTGCTCTTCCTGTCGCCGATGTGGTGGCCTTCAACCGGCCCGCCATCGATTGGCACGCCGCGTCTCCCGAGCTGATCCTTCTCGGCTTTGGTGCGCTGCTCACGCTGGTCGATGTCATCTTCCTCGACCGGGCAAAGCAGTACACGGCTGCGCTGGCAGGCATTGGTCTGCTGGTCACCATGGTTCCCATCCTTACGCTGGCCAACGACATGTCCGAAACCGGCCCTCGGGTGATGTTCGACGGTGCCTACGTCATCGATGAGTTCTCGCTCATCATGAAGGCAATCTTCATCCTCTCGGGTTACGTGGTCATCTTGTTGTCCACCAACTACATCGCCGAGGGCGACTATTGGGAGAGCGAGTACTACGGCCTGATGCTGTCGGCCATTCTCGGCATGGTCGTTATGGCGTCATCGCGCGATCTCATCAGCATCTTTGTGGCCTTCGAGTTGCTCTCTATTCCCAGCTACATGTTGGCGACCTGGAAGAAGCGGAGCCTCGAAAGTAACGAGGCCGGCCTCAAGTACTACCTGATGGGCGTGTTCGCCTCGGCAATCATGCTCTACGGCATGTCGCTGCTGTTCGGTGCGTCGGGCGAGACCATCCTTACCAAGGTCAACGCCTCGCTCTCATCCGACCCCCTCACGGGCGAGTCGCTTTCTAGCTCCACGCCGGTGCTTACCCTTGCGGTCATCTTCGTCATCGTTGGATTCGCCTTTAAGGTTTCGGCGGCGCCGTTCCACAACTGGGCGCCCGATACCTACAGCGGTGCGCCGATTCCGGTCACGGCGTTCCTAGCCGTTGCTTCCAAGATCGCTGGCTTTGTTGCTCTTGTGCAACTGGTGTTTGTGGGCTTCTACGCTCGCGCCGATGTGTTCCAACCGCTTATGTGGATCCTCGCTGCGGCCTCGATGATTATCGGTAACCTCATCGCCCTCCGCCAGACCGACATCGTTCGCCTTATGGCCTACTCGGGTGTTGCCCAAGCAGGCTTCATCCTTGCGCCGCTTGCGGTAGCCGGCGACGTTGGCGATCAAGCGCTCGCGTCGATCGTGTCGTATCTTGCGATCTATGCGGCGATGAACCTTGGTGCGTTCGCCGTCATTCTGGCCGCCGCCCGCAAGACCGGTTCCACCAGCATCGAATCGATGAACGGCTTGTTCTCCTACGCTCCAGGGCTTGCCGTGGCGATGACCATCTTCATGTTTGCCCTTGCCGGCATCCCTCCGCTGGGTGGTTGGTTCGCCAAGTTCCAGATCTTCTTCGCTGTGGTCGAACAGGGCGGCACCTGGGCCATCATCCTCGGTGTGCTTCTGGCCGTGAACTCGGTGATCGCGCTGTATTACTACGCTTCGGTTGCTCGTCGAATTTGGGCCGATCAAGCCCCCGACGGCGATCTCACCCCGATCCGGATTCCGCCGTCGCTCGGCGCCGCGCTGGTGCTTACCGTTGTTGCCACCTTGGTATTCGGCTTCCTGCCCGGTGCCGTTTCGCAGTTCACCGACGTCGGCTTGATCGCCGGGGGCTGACCCCGTGGCCTCCGGCCAACCCGCGCCGCCCTCGGGCAATAGCGCTGCGCTCACACAACTGCTGATCGAACGTATCGACGCCATCGGGCCGATCCGATTCTCCGAGTACGTCGCCGAGGCGCTGTACAACCCCGACTTCGGGTTCTACGCAACCGGTGGACGCGCCGGGCGTCGTGGCGATTTCATCACCAGTGCCGAGGTGGGCCCGCTCTTTGGGCTTTGCATCGGCCGGTATCTCGATAAGGTGTGGTCCGAACTTGGGCAGCCGAGCGAGTTTGTTGTGATCGAGGCCGGTGCCGGGCCGGGCACCTTGGCGCGCTCAGTTCTCGCCGGTGCCCCTGCGTGTCTGCCTGCACTTCGTTATATGGCGGTTGAGATCAGCGCCGGACAGCGCGAGCTTCACCCACAAGGGATCGAGTCGGTTGCCGCTCTTCCTGCCGATGGCGCCGTGCATGTCGTTCTTGCCAACGAGCTTCTCGATAATCTGCCGTTCGATATCGTCGAGCGCACGGCCGACGGTTGGTCTGAGGTGCACGTCGATGCGGTCGATGGTGCGTTGGTAGAGACGCTACTCGGCAACAAAAACTCATCCGCTCTGTTCCCGAGCACCTCGCCGCTGGGCGCACGGGTGCCGGTGATCGATGCGGCACGCGAGTGGTGCGATCAGGTGGTCGACCGGGTCGACAGCGGTCGTGTTCTCGTCCTCGACTATGCCTCGCCCACGTCGGTGATCGTCGAAGAGCCCGAGGGGAACTGGGTCCGCACCTACCGGGCCAACGAGCGAGGGGTGGACCCGCTGCTAGCCGCTGGATCCCAGGACATCACCACCCAGATTCCAGTCGAACAGCTTCGCTCGGTCGCGGGCCACCTGCTGACTGTTCGTAGCCAAGCCGAGCTGCTCGGAGACCTGGGAATCGACGAGTTGGTGGCCGAAGGAAAGACAATCTGGGCCGAGCGAGCCCACCTCGGCGACCTCGAGGCGATGAAGGCTCGAAGCCGGGTGAGTGAAGCAGAAACCCTGCTTGACCCAGACGGTCTCGGAGGTTTCATAGCGTTTGAATGGCGAGTCCCGAAATAGGGGTAATCACAAGATGGGCCAGTTTGCCTATTTCCATGTCTTTCGATGTGAACTATGGTCGTCTGACATGAGTCGCCCCCAACTCGAAGTTCACTCCGCAGCAATTTGTGTAGGAGCCGAGTCGATTGGTCTGCCAACAGTGCGGTCGATTGACACCCTTTTTGATTCGTACTTCGCGTTGGTCGAGCGGCTTCGCGAGAGCGACCGTCGTTACGAGATTCGCAAGGATGATGTTGCGGTTTTGGCCAAGGCCACCGGTCTTCAGCGGTCGGCCGTGCAGCATCGACTACAGCGGCTCGTTACCAAGTAGCGCGTTCCCTCGCCCGCCCCAAAACCAAACAAGCCGACCCTTTCGGGCCGGCTTGTCCTGGTTTTGCTCTCACCAGTTCGGCACACCCGGTGCCGATGGTTCAGCGTGCTTTGAGGGTGTCGCGAATCTCGGCCAGGAGCACCTGATCGGGAGTCTCGGCAGGAGCGGTGTTCGCGCCAGCCTTGGCGAGCGACTTCACGATCATGAAGACGACGAACGCAATCAGCACGAAGGTGATGAGTGCGGTGATAAGAGCGCCCAGTGGAATGTCGCCGGGCTGCCACTCATCGAAGTTGACGTCGAGGCCACCGGCCTTGCCAATCAGCGACATGATGACGTTGACAACGGCTTCCATGACTGGAATCGAGGCGAGTGCAAGCACTAGGCCTACGGCGGCGGGAATGACATTGAATTTCTCGAGAAACTCTCTAAATTCTGAAAGCATTGTGTTTGGGTCTTCTCCTGGTACGGGCGCCGTCGAAGGCGGCTGAGTTAGTTTCGACTGCAGGTTCAGGTCGCTCTTCGCGGTCCTCTACTGACGGTCGGTGGTAAGTCCACGAGCATCAACCTAGCGGGATATCGATGCAAATAGCGGAATCCCTCTGTTATTGCCAAATCGAGTGCCTGCAATTCTGATCGCGCTTCGGCCCCAGCTGACCTGCTCGAATGGACGAGCGTTCGGTCGTGACCGAAGGCGGTTCAGCACTGTTCGTGGCTCTCGTTGAGTGTTAGACCGTGGTCTATGACTGCGATCGAGACCCTTGACGATGCTTCCCCGTACCTGAGCGGCAACAACGCTCCAGTGCGCACCGAACATACGGTGGTCGACCTCGAAGTAACCGGGCAGGTACCCAAAGACCTCGAAGGACGCTTGCTTCGAAATGGGCCAAACCCAATCGGCGATGTCGACATGGAGTCACATCACTGGTTCCTTGGCGACGGCATGGTGCACGGCATCCGTCTCGCCGACGGCAAGGCCCATTGGTACCGCAACCGCTATGTCGGGAGCGAGTCGGTGCAAGCCACACTCGATCGCACCTTCCCTGGAGAGGTCACGGCTTCGAGCGGACCCAACACCAACGTCATTGGCCATGCCGGGCGCACCTACGCGCTCGTCGAAGCCGGCACCAAACCGGTTGAACTCACCTACGAACTCGAGACGGTCGAGACCAACGGCTTCGAACACTCGCTCCTTAACGGCTACACCGCCCACCCCAAGTACGATCCGCTCACCGGCGATATGCATGCCATCGCCTATTCCTACGCCGAACTGCTGGACAAGGTGCAGTACGTGGTGGTGGGTGCGGACGGGGCTGTCACCAAGACCATTCACTTCTCCGCACCCGGCATGCCGATGATTCACGACATGGGTCTCACCCAGAAGTACGCGGTAATCCTCGATCTGCCCGTTGCCGTCGATCTGGAACTGGCGATGGCGGGATCGCCGTTTCCTGTGCGTTGGTTCAACGACTACGACGCCCGGGTTGGGCTACTGCCCCGCAGCGTGAGCTCCGACGAAGACGCTGACGCCAACATCATCTGGTGCAGTATCGACCCCTGCTTCGCCTTTCATCCACTCAACAGCTACGACACCGACGATGGAAAGGTCATCGTCGATATCTGCCGCTACGACAAACTCTTCGACGCCGACCGCAACGGTCCGTTCCGCGATTCGCTGCCCCAACTCGAGCGATGGACGATCGATCCGGCTTCGCACTCGGTGCGCCGCAACGTCATCGACGAACGCTTTCAGGAGTTTCCCCGCGTGGCCGGAGCAGTGCTCAACGCACCCCACCGGTATGGCTACACCACCTCGATCGACGACAGCGCCGACGAATGGAAGTTTGGCAACACCATCAAACACGACCTCACCGCCGGCACCAGCGAGGTTCACGATCACGGCGCCACTCGCGAGGCTGGCGAACCGGTGTTTGTGAGCCGGCCAAACAGTACAGGTGAGGACGACGGTTGGCTTCTCACCATGGTGTACGACGCGGCCACCGACAAGAGCGATTTGGTCATCCTCGACGCCGCCAACGTGGTGGGCGAACCCGAGGCCATCGTGCATCTTCCGGCACGAGTTCCCAACGGGTTCCACGGCAACTGGGTGCGTGACTCGGTCACTCCGCCGCAGTAACCAGCGTCGTTAAGGCTGGCTGCTGAGCAATCTTGTACCTTCTAGGGGGTACAACGAGTTCTCAAGGGGGCCACCAGAATGAGCGACGAGATCGAAGTCTTTGAAATGGAGCAGCGGACGTTTCCGCCGCCGGTCGAGTTTGCTGGTGCCGCGCTCTGTAGCGACCGTGCCCTTTACGAAGAAGCCGAAGCCGACTACGAGGCATTCTGGGCCCGGCAGGCCCGCGAACTGCTCACCTGGGACACCGACTTCGACACCACCTTGGAGTGGGACCTCCCGTACGCGAAGTGGTTCGTGGGCGGCAAGCTCAACATGGCGTACAACTGCCTCGATCGTCACGTTGAGGCCGGCAAGGGCGACAAGGTTGCCTACCACTGGGAAGGCGAGCCGGGCGATACCCGCACGCTCACCTATCAGGACCTGCTTACCGAGGTCTCCAAGTTCGCCAACGTCCTGAAGTCGAAAGGCCTCGAGAAGGGCGACCGGGTCGCGGTGTACATGCCGATGATTCCCGAACTGCCCATCACTATGCTTGCGTGCGCCCGAATCGGTGTCGCCCACTCAGTGATCTTCGGCGGGTTCTCACCCGACGCCATCACCGACCGCTGCGACGATGCCGAAGCAAAGATGATCATCACCGCCGACGCCGGCTACCGGCGCGGGGCGCCATCGATGCTTAAACCAAACGTTGACGCGGCTCTCGAGAACGGTGCCGAGTCGGTAACCGACGTGGTCGTGGTCAACCGATGCGACACCGATGTCACGATGGTGGAAGGCCGCGACCATTGGTGGCACGACCTTATGGCCGACGCCTCCGACGAGTGCCCGGCCGAGCCAATGGACTCCGAACAGCTGTTGTACCTGCTCTACACCTCGGGCACTACCGCTAAGCCCAAGGGCATCATGCACACCACCGGCGGCTACCTAACCCAGGTCGCGTTCACTCACCTGCACACCTTCGATATTCAGCCCGAAACCGACGTGTACTGGTGTGCGGCCGACATTGGCTGGGTCACCGGCCATAGCTACATCGTGTACGGCCCGCTCACCAACGGCTGCACCAGCGTGATGTACGAGGGAACCCCCGACACGCCCAACCGCGACCGCCTTTGGGACATTGTCGAGCGCTACGGCGTGACCCAGTTGTACACGGCGCCCACCGCCATCCGTACGTTCATGAAATGGGGCCCCGAAGAGGTCCAAAAGCACGATCTGTCGACCTTGCGGGTGCTTGGCACCGTCGGCGAGCCCATCAACCCCGAAGCATGGATGTGGTACCACGAACACATCGGTGGCTCGGCTCGCCCGATCGTCGATACGTGGTGGCAGACCGAAACCGGCGGCCACATGATTACGCCACTGCCCGGTGTCACCACCACCAAACCCGGTTCGGCATGCCATACCATTCCTGGCGTGTTCGCCGAGGTTGTCGACGGCGACGGCAACAAGATCGATGAGGGTGGCGGTTTCCTCACCATCGTCAAGCCTTGGCCATCGATGCTCCGAGGAATCTGGGGCGACGACGAGCGTTATCGCGAGACCTACTGGGCCAAGTACGGCGACCGGTACTTTGCCGGCGACGGCGCCAAGCTCGACGCCGACGGCTACCTGTGGCTTCTCGGCCGAGTCGACGACGTAATGAATGTGTCGGGTCACCGCATCAGTACCGCCGAGATCGAGTCGGCACTTGTCGACCATCCCAATGTGGCCGAAGCGGCGGTTGTCGGCGCAGCCGATGACGTAACCGGTCAGGCCATCATTGGATACGTCATCACGATGGGCGACGCCGAACACAACGATGAGCTTCGCGAGGAGATCCGCCAGCACGTGTCGAAGAAACTCGGACCAACCAGCCGCCCCAAAGCGGTGTGGCTCGTCGACGACCTTCCCAAGACCCGCAGCGGCAAAATCATGCGTCGACTTCTCAAAGACGTCGCCGAAGGCCGAGGCCTCGGCGATACCACCACCCTGGCCGACGCATCGGTTGTCGAAGCCATCGCCGCCGGCGCCGCCGAAGAATCTGACGACTGACCTCGGTCTCTACTTTTGGTCGTTCGCTCGCGAGCTCGCTCTCTCTGCGCTTCGCTATCGGCCCATAGTTTCAACCTCGGCCTTCGCTGGCGCTTCGGCACGACTCCCAGCGTCCGCGACACAGGTGTCAGACACGAGTGTCGCGGCTCGCTCTGTTTGCACTTCGCTATCGGCCCATAGCTCGCCACCTCGGCCTTCGCTGGCGCTTCGGCACGACTCCCAGCGTCCGCGACACAGGTGTCAGACACGAGTGTCGCGGCTCGCTCTGTTTGCGCTTCGCTATCGGCCCATAGC
>CALJDK010000012.1 GCA_938023735.1 uncultured Acidimicrobiales bacterium | reverse complement strand
GCAAACGGCGAACCGATGGTCGACACCGATGGCAACCCCATCACGGCAACCACCGACGAAGCCGGCGAGTACTTCTTCGATGTTGAGCCGGGCGACTACGCCCTCGAGTTTGTGACGTCGTCGATTCCTGACGGCTTTGTGCTCACCATGCAAGACAGCGGACCGAATACAGCGGCAGGAGATGCTACCGATTCCGACGCTGATCCGCTTACGGGCATCACCGACGTGTTCACCGTCGACCCGTTCTCAGGAATCACCGACACCGACGGCGACGGCGTGCTCGACGACTACACCCACGACGCCGGAATCATCCCTCCGGTCCGAATTGGTGACATCGTCTGGATCGACGCCAACGCTGACGGCGTACAAGATGAAGGCGAAGCACCCGTTCCCGATGTAGCCGTCAACTTGCTCGATGGCAGCGGCGAACCCGTGCTCGGCCCTGATGGCAACCCCATCACCACCGTCACCGACGAAAACGGCGAGTACTACTTCGACGTTCCGCCAGGCGAGTACATCATCGAGTTCGACCTCGAAACCCTCCCCACCGACTACGTGACCACCGCACGAAACGCTGGTGAAGACAACAGTGTCGACTCCGATGCCGACCCGGTAACCGGACGAACCGGCGTCATCACGGTTGACCCCACAACCCGCGGCGACACCGACGGCGACGGGACCCTCGACGACTACACCTGGGATCTCGGCATCGTGCCACCAGTGCGCATCGGCAACATCGTCTGGGAAGACCTGAACGGCGACGGCATCCAAGACCCAGGCGAAACCCCGGTTGCGGGAGTTGTGGTCAATCTGCTCGATGGCGAGGGCAACCCAGTCCTCGACGCCGACGGCAACCCCATCACGGCAACTACCGACGAAACCGGCGAATACTCCTTTGACGTGCCTCCCGGCGATTACATCATCGAGTTCGACCCGACAACGCTGCCCGCTGACAACGTGTTCACCTCACCGGACAGCGGTAGCGATGACGCGGCCGACTCTGACGCTGACCCGCTTACGGGCATCACCGACGTGTTCACCGTCGACCCGTTCTCGGGAATCACCGACACCGACGGCGACGGCATCCTCGACGACTACACCCACGACGCCGGAATCATCCCTCCGGTCCGAATTGGTGACATCGTCTGGATCGACGCTAACGCTGACGGCGTACAAGATGAAGGCGAAGCGCCCGTTCCCGATGTAACCGTCAACTTGCTCGATGGCAGCGGCGAACCCGTGGTCGGCCCTGATGGCAACCCCATCACCACCGTCACCGACGAAAACGGCGAGTACTACTTCGACGTTCCGCCAGGCGACTACATCATCGAGTTCGACCTCGAAACCCTCCCCGCCGACTACGTAGCCACGTCGCAAGACAGTGAAAACGCAGCCGATGACAGCGTCGACTCGGCTGCCGACCCGGTAACCGGACGCACCGGAGTCATCACGGTTGATCCGACAACCCTTAGCGACACCGACGGCGACGGAACCCTCGATGACTACACCTGGGACCTCGGCATCGTGCCACCAGTGCGCATCGGCAACATCGTCTGGCTCGATGCCAACGCTGACGGCGTACAAGATGACGATGAGACTCCGGTCGAAGGCGTCACGATGTTGCTGCTCGACGCTGATGGCGAGCCCGTGCTCGACACGGCTGGCAACCCCATCACGGCCACCACCGACGAAAACGGCGAGTACTTCTTCGACGTACCTCCTGGCGACTACATGGTGGCTGTCGAGATGACATCGATCCCCGCCGATCATGCGCTCACCGCGCAGGATGCGGGTGCCGATGACGCAGCCGACTCGGATATGGATCCGACTACCGGTATCAGCGACGTCTTCACGGTTGACCCGTTCTCGGGAATCACCGACACCGACGGCGACGGCATCCTCGACGACTACACCCACGACGGCGGAATCACTCCCCTGGTGCAGATCGGCAACCGGGTATGGGTCGACGCCAACAACGATGGCATCCAGGGCCCCGATGAAGCGTCGGTCCCAGGCGTCATCGTGAACCTGCTCGACGCTACCGGTGAACCGGTGCTCGATGCCGACGGCAACCCCGTCACCACGGTGACCAATGAAGACGGCGAATACTCCTTCGCCGTGGCACCCGACCAGTACGTGATCGAGTTCGATCCGACCACGCTGCCGCCGGGTATGCAGTTCACCGAGGAGGACTCGGGCGCCGATGACGCAGCCGACTCCGACGCCGACCCCGTCAGCGGACAGACCGGCATCATCGATGTCTCGAACCCCTCAGCGTTCACCGACACCGATGGCGACGGCATCGTCGACGACTACACCCACGACGCCGGTCTCGTCCCGACGGCGATGATTGGAAACGTGGTCTGGAGCGATGCCAACAACGACGGCATCCAAGACGCTGACGAAACGCCAGTGGCCGGTGTTGTAGTCAATCTGCTCGACGCAAACGGCGAACCCGTTCTCGATGCGACAGGTAACCCAATGACCACCACCACCGGTGCCGATGGCGCCTACGGCTTCGAGGTTCCTTCTGGCGAGTACATCATCGAGTTTGATCCGACCACGCTGCCCGATGGCACCCAGTTCACGATGCGAGATGCTGGTGCCGATGACGCAGCCGACTCCGACGTCGACCGCATGAGCGGACAAACCGACGTACTGAGCGTTGACCCGGCAAGTCTCACCGACACCGATAGCGACGGCATCGTCGACGACTACAGCTACGACGCCGGAATCATCGAAGGCGTCGAGATCGGTGACTTCGTCTGGTACGACACCAACGACGACGGCGTGCAGGACCCCGATGAAGCACCGGTTGATGGACTGATCGTGAGCTTGCTCGACAGCAACGGTGACCCGGTTCTCGATACCGATGGCAACCCCATCACCACCGAGACCAACGCCAACGGCAGCTACCTGTTCACCGTCACTCCCGGCGACTACCAGATCAGCTTCGAAGTTCCCGACGGCTACGCCTCGACGGTGGCCGACGCTGCCGGTGACGACGAGACCGATTCGGATGCTTCGTTCGGTACGACGCCGACATTCACGGTGGAGCCTGGAGTCAACGACTACAGCCTCGATATGGGCTTGGTTGAAACGCAGGTACTGACCGGAACCGTCTATGACGATGACGACGGCGACGGCAGCATGGACGCTGGCGAAGGCGGTATCGAAGGAGCAGTGGTATCGCTCTACAACGCTGATGCCACCCCGGTGATGGATCAGAACGACCAGCCGGTCAACACGGTCACTGACGCAGCCGGCGAGTTCAACCTCGAAGTCGCACCGGGCGACTACCGGGTTGGATCCGCAACCGCCGATGGCCAGACGACCGGCCCACTCAGCGATGTCATCAGTGTCGCTACCGGCGATGTGATCCCCGAGATCAACGTGGGTCTCGACCTTCAGGCATCACCGACCACCACCACGACCGTTCCACCGACCGTGAACCGACCACGCACACCACTGGCATTCACCGGCGGAACCCCGTTACCGATCGTGCTGTTCGCTCTCCTGAGCGTGGCACTCGGAACCATGCTGGTCGGCTCAAGCCGACGACGTCGGGACTAACCCCCCAACGCAATTCCCCACACCCGGTTCGACCCGTCAACGAGAGTTGACGGGTCGGCCTGGTGGGTGCCGGCCTGAGTGAATGCAGGAGCTCGACGGTTGGCCGCCGAGCGCAGGCCAATAAAGCCAAAAGCGCTTGCCAACACCAACCCACCAAGGAACCCAAAGATGGCGCGACGCTCGGGTAGAGGACCAACTGGATCGCTCAATACAAACGGCTCGGTTACCAGCAAGGGCACCAAAGCCGTTTGGTTGAAGACCTTCAGCTGAGCCTTGGCCAATCGAACCGCATCGATCGACGCCCGAAGCGATTGCTTCTCCTGGTACAGCGCTGTCAGCTGCGGCGAGGGGCCTTGGTTCTCGAGATCGGCAATCGCTGCGTCGACCACCGCTTGCTCGCCACGGAGGTCTCGTTCAAGTGTTTCGTATGCCTCAAGGGCCGGGTTTGGGACGGCAGCCAAAGCCTCGGCCTGCGCGAGGTATCGCTGGGTAACCGCGTCGACCACGGCGAGCGCAACATCGGGGTCGGCGTTGGCATACGCAAACTGCAGAATCTGGGTTCCAGCAACCTGACCAGCATCCCAGTTTGCTTCGAACTCCTCGATCGCAATGCCGTTGGCCAGTGCCACCGGTGCAAGCAGCGTTCGGCTATTCACCCGCTCGGACTGGGTTTCCACCCAACTGTTGCCCTGATACTGAACCTGCGCCTGCGCGCCAAAGATCGTCGGACCGCGATTAGCGACCACATAGGCCGCCTGGGTGCACAAAATCACGATCGCCACCGATACCAAGCCAATAGCGACAAGGACTCGGGGCTCTGGGCGCGATCGAAATACCGGTTCGAGGGGTGTCATGTGGCCAGTGTGCGACAGCCTCCGGCGCGACAGTTCAAGATGGTATGAAGACTTCAGCCAGATCTTGTGCTGGACGATCGTCCAGCCGTTCTTCTACGATGCGCGAGTGGATCTCGAAGCACTTATCGATCTCGATACCTACCCCATTCACCGGCTCGACTCGCCGGTTCGAGACGAGCTCGTCGCCGACACTCGAGCGCAGATGAACGCCGTGGGTTGCTGCCGTATCTCCAACTTCATGCGACCCGAAGCCATCGATGCGATGTTGGCCGAAGCGGTCGATCTCACACCCCAAACGTTTTGGGCCGAGCAGGAGCACAACCCATACGCGTCGCCCAAAGATCCCCAGCTGCCCCACGATCACCCACGAAACACCTATCAGCACCGCATGAGCGGTTTCATCAACTCCGATGTGCTGCCCGCCGCATCACCACTCAACGCCATCTACAACTCCAACGTGATGACCCATTTCGTCTGGGAGTGCATCGGGACAACCCAACCGATCTACCAATGGGCCGACCCGCTTGGACGCAACCCCTACGGCGTTATGCAGACCGACCACTATTTCCCGTGGCACTTCGACGGCAACGAATTCACGGTGAGCATTCTTGTACAGAAGGCAGAGCAGGGCGGCGTGTTCGAGTACGTGCCCGACATCCGAACACCCAACGCCGAGAACTTCGAGCGAGTCCAGCACATCCTCGAGGGTGGACGCGACGGGGTGCACGAACTCGACCTGCAACCCGCCGACCTCCAGCTCTTCAAAGGCCGTTTCTCCCTGCACCGGGTGACCCCGATCGTCGGGCCAACCACCCGATACATCGCGCTTCCCACCTACGTTCACGACCCGTACCGAATGAATCGACCCCACCACGCCATCAGTTACTACGGGCGCGCCACCCAGCTGCACCACGATCGCGAAGCAGTGATGGTCGACGGGCTGGTCGACTAGGTGACCCAGCGTCAGATCGCAGTCATCGGGCTCGGCAACATTGGCGGCGGTGTTGCCGCAAACCTCGTGAAGGCCGGTGAGCAGGTGACGGTGGTCGATCTCGACGCCGCCAAGGTCGATGCACTCGCCCAACTCGGGGCAACCACGGCTTCCGATCCGCTGGAAGCAGTGGCCGAGGCCCATGTGGTGTTCACCTCACTGCCCGGACCCAAACATATTGCGGCCGTTGGCCTTGGCGACGGTGACGAGCCCGGCATCCTGTCGGCCATGAATCCGGGCGCCATCTGGGTCGAGCTTTCCACCAACGATCTCGACACGGCACGCAGCCTGTACGGCCCAGCCGCCGATGCCGGCATCGGAATCATCGATGCGCCGGTGTCGGGTGGGCCCGAGGGTGCCCAAGCCGGAACCCTGTCGGTATACGTCGGCGGCGAGACCGACAATGTCGAGAAGGTGCGCGAGCTACTTCACATCATTGGCGACAAGGTTGATCACCTCGGCCCCAACGGCGCTGGAATCGTGGCCAAGATTGCCCAGGTCACCCTGTGCTACACCCAAACCATCACGCTCATCGAAGCACTGCTCCTTGGCGTAAAGGGGGGCGTGCAGCCCACAACGATGCTCGACCTCATCCAAAACAGCGCCGGCCGCAGCTACGTGTCGGAGAGCTACGGCCCCGAGATTCTGGCCGGCACGTACGATGCATCGTTCCCGATTAGTCACGCCGCCAAGGACATGAGGCTCGCCATGAGTATGGCAACGAGTGTGGGAGCCGACCTACCGTTCATGGCACGGGTGGCCGAACTCTACGAACAGACCGAGGCTCGGTATGGCGCCGCTGCACCGCATCTTCTTGCTGCCCAGATGCTCGAAGATCAGAACGACCTGGTACTTCACGAATATCCTTCCAATGACACCGCAACCAAAACCGCAACCAACACCGCAACCAACACTGAAACAAAGAGCGAGACCTGATGACCGAAACCCAACCCCGCGAAGTTGTGGCCGAAGATTTCACCGCAGTCAACGCTGGCAGCTTTATCGGCGACGAATGGCAGGCACGCGTCGACCTTGCGGCCCTCTACCGCCTCTCGGCGCACTTCGGCTACGACGATACGGTCTGGAATCACATCACCATGCGGGTACCAGGCTCGGACCACGACTTCTTCCTCAACAAGTTCGGCCTGTTGTACAACGAGGTCACCGCCAGCAACCTCATCAAGGTCGATAGCGATGGCAACGTGCTCGAAGGGCCCGCCGATGTGAACACGGCCGGGTTCGTCATTCACTCGGCCATCCACAACGACTTCCCGAAGTGGAAGGTGGTGTTCCACGCCCACGTGCCCGACATTCTGGCCATAACTGCGCTGAAAGATGGCTTTCAACACATCGTGCAGGACACCTCGATGTTGTACGGCGAGATCGGTTACCACGACTGGGAGGGCCTGTCGCTCACCCTCGAAGAGCGCGAGCGCCTCGCCGCCAACATGGAGGGCAACCGCATGCTCATCATGCGAAACCACGGGTTCTTAGCCGTTGGCGAAACCGCCGGCGAAGCGTTCATGGTCATGCACTATTTCGTCCGGGGGTGCCGGGCGTTGCTTGCCGCCAAGGCAACGGGCATGGAGATCGACCCCGGACCGAAGGAGATCTGGGAGCTCTCGAAGCGTCAGTACGATCACTTCCCGCTCGGCGTCAACGAGTGGCCGGCGTTACTCCGCATGCTCGACCAGATCGACCCCGGATATAAATCTTGAGCATCATTGCTCGGCTTACCACCACTCTGGTCGACCTTCCCTTTGCCCGACCCATGGGCACCGCAATTCACTCGATGACCTCCGCGGGTTGCGTGTTGGTCGAACTCGAGACGGCCGATGGTGTGATTGGTCAGGGATACGTATTTGTCATTAACGCCGAACGGCTGGCAGCGTTCGACGAGACAATCCGCGGGTTCAGCGCCTATGTCGTCGGCCGAAGCGTGCACGAGACCGAAGGCATCTGGCACGACGTTTGGCGGGCCATCAACCCCACCGGGCATAAGGGAATCACCATCTCGGCGCTCTCCGCCATCGACGTCGCCTGTTGGGACGCCGCGGCAAAGACGGTAGGGCTACCGCTCCATCATCTATTCGGTGCATGTCGCAACGAGATCGACACCTACGCCAGTTCGGGACTGTGGCTCAATGCGTCCATCGACGAACTGGTTGCCGAGGCTCAGGGGTTTGTTTCCGACGGCTTTCATGCGGTGAAGCTCCGACTCGGAAGCGACGATTCCGATGTTGATGTCGCCCGGGTTCGCGCGGTTCGGGCAGCGGTGGGCAACGACATCGGCCTCCTTGTCGACGCCAACCAGAAATTCACCCCGAAGCAGGCAATCCGCCTTGGCCGCCGGCTCGAAGAGTTCAACCTGGTGTGGATTGAGGAGCCGGTTGCGGCAGGAGACTTCGAGGGACACGCCCGGGTTACCAGTGCGATCGACACACCGGTGGCGTCAGGCGAGACCGAGTACACCCGCTTCGGCATGCAGGCGATGATCGCCGCCGGATCGGCCGACATCCTCATGCCCGACCTCCAGCGAATGGGCGGCTACAGCGAATTCCGGAAAGCTGCTGCGGTGGCAGCCGCCAACCACCTGCCGGTTTCCAGCCACTTCTTCACCGAACACAGCCTCGCCTTGGCCGGCTCGCTGGAGAACTGCATCTCGGTAGAGCACATCGACTGGTTCGCTGCCCTGTTCAACGAGCAGATGGAACTCGCCAACGGCAAGCTCCAAATCCCAACCCACCCAGGCACCGGCTTCACGTTTAACCCCGAAGCCGTTGAACGCTACAAGCTCGGCTAGTTCTACAAGCTGAGGCTGGGATTGGCGCCCAGATCGATGCGGCTGGGGCCGTCGCTGTGGAGGCGGTACCAACCGGCGGCGGCGATCATTGCGGCATTGTCGGTGCACATTGCCCGGCTCGGCAGGAAGCCTTGGATCCCATCTTCGACGCAGGCGTCGAGCACGGCTTCTCGGAGGCGAGAGTTGGCCGCTACTCCCCCACCGATACAGATGCCTTTCGAGCCGTACTCTTTCGCGGCGCGTCGGGCCTTGGCGACGAGCACATCCGAGACGGCTTCCTGGAACGACGCGGCCACGTCGGCGGCGTCGACATCGGGGTGCTTGCGAACATGGTTGACCACCGACGTTTTTAGGCCGCTGAACGAGAAGTCATAACCGTCGTTCCTCATGGCGCGGGGAAAGTCGATTGCAGTGGGGTCGCCTTCGTTGGCCAACTCATCGATGATCGGACCACCCGGGTATCCGAGGCCGAGGTATCGGGCGACCTTGTCGTAGGCCTCACCCGCGGCATCGTCGACGGTCGAGCCGATGATTTCGTAGTCACCCGGCCCCTTCATGTTCACCAGCATCGTGTGGCCACCCGACACCAACAAGACCATGAGGGGAAGTTCGAGTGAAGGCTCTTCCAGAAACGCTGCGTACAGATGACCCTCGAGGTGATTGACGCCGACGAACGGCACGTCCCAAACCAGCGCCAGCGCCTTTGCGGCACTGACACCAACAAGCAGCGACCCGATAAGACCCGGGCCGTAGGTGGCAGCAACGGCATGCACATCGGAGTTCTCCATGCCGGCTTCCACCACCGCCTGCGCAACCACCGGCGTGAGCAACTCAACGTGGGCTCGGCTGGCGATCTCGGGTACGACTCCGCCAAAGCGAGCGTGAAGTTCGATCTGGCTGCTTACCACCGAGGAACGAACCGTTTGGCCCGAAACCACGATGGCGGCGGCCGTTTCGTCACACGAGGTCTCGATACCGAGAATCTGGCTGAAGTCGCTCATTGGAGAACCCGTTCAAGAGATGGCAGAAAGCGCACCGGGCGGCGCTTCTGGCGGATTGGTTCGATGCGGGCCGCAAAGTCGTCGCTGCCGATATCGCTTGCCCACATCACCAGTGCGTCTTCGTTGGTGTCCGCGTAGTACCGCTTGCGGACTCCGGCGGGGACAAACCCAAACTGGGCATAGAGGGCGCGCGCCCGCTCATTCGATACCCGAACTTCAAGCGTGAGAGCTGCCGCCCCAACGTTTCGGGCCTGATCGACCAGCGCCAGCAGCAGCGCCGAGCCAACGCCCGACTGCTCCCCAGGGGCGACGGCGATGGTGGTGACATGCGCTTCGTCGCCCACCAGCATGAGGCCACCATGACCAACGACCCGGCCGGCGATGGTGCCGACGATATGGAATCGGTTGTCGAGCTTGATCTCTTGGCGAAGAAGGCTGAGCGACCACGGCTTGGGGTACACCAGGGTGTCGATTCGCTGAACCGCTCGCAGATGCTTGGTGGCAAGCAGGTCGATGTCGAGCACCGGCAGTTCCACGGCCGCTTCGGGCGCCGGCTCCGAGATTGCCCTGGTCATTTCGAATCCTCGCGGGTGATCCAGTTGATCTCGGCGTCGGGCTTGCGGAGATACATGGGCTTGAGCTCCCACGGCTGCACCCACTCTTCGCGCATGGCCTGAGCGTGGGCGAGCTGCACGATCGAAGCGGCGTTGGGGTGCGCCAGGCCTTGATCGGCCATCTCGACGCCCTTGAGATCGGCGAAGTCGTCGCGGTAGCGAAGCGCACCGTCGCCCACCAGCAACGCATCCTCGGCGGTCGCTTGCAGGTCGCTCGCCAGATCGGCCGGACTGAGGACTTGAGGCTCGGTGATGCGTTGCACACCACCGGGAACCTGCCGGTAGGTCGCCGAGAACACTTCGCCTCTCCGGGCATCGAGCACTGCGACGATGAGTCGACTCGTGAACCGTACAGGGAAGGCAACCAGATCAAGGCTTGAAATGCCGATCATTGGCACCGACAGCGCGTGAGCGGTGGCCAACGCAGTCGCAATGCCGACTCGGAGTCCGGTGAAGAGTCCCGGACCAATATCGACGGCCACAACCGCAATCTCTTCAAGTTCGACGCGGGCCTGCCGGCGAACAAAGTCGATCTGCGGCGCCAGATTCTCGGCGTGACGCCGGCCCTTGGCCGAGTGACACGAGGCAAGAACACCTTCGTGTCCGCCGATGGCACAACCCACCTGCGCGGTGGCCGATTCGATACCCAGAATCAACATGGCCCGGAACCGCCAAGGTCGCGTTGAAGCGCTGCCTTTCGAGCTGACCATCGCGGACCGATGGGCGTACATTCGAGCGCACGGTCGTCGTCGCCCTCGCCAAAGGTGATGCGGACCTCGAGGTAGTCGGCCGGAAGCATCGGCACGATTGCGTCACCCCATTCGATAAGGACGACGGCGTTGTCGTCGAGCAGTTCGGGGAGCCCCAGGTCGCTGACCTCGTCGAGCTGTTCGAGCCGATACACATCGAGATGGTGCACCCGCATCGATGTGCCTTCGTATTGCTGGGCCAGAGTAAAGGTGGGGCTGGTGATGGGTTGGGTGACGCCGAGCGCCCGGCCGAACCCCTGAGTGAAGGCAGTTTTGCCGGCGCCGAGGTCGCCAAGAAGCAGGAGAAGGTCGCCGGGCTGTGCCAGCGCGGCAAGTTTGGCAGCCACTGCTTGCGTTTCAGCCGCCGTGGCGGTTTCCACTCGAATCACAACGCCAAGGTTACCGGCGCATTGGCCCAGTGGCTTTGCTCAGCTCTCGCCAACCGAACGAATCGCCAACTCGGTTGCAACGATGGCGGCGGTGCGGACAACGTCGACCTCGGCGGCAATGTGGCCGGTTGCCGCAGCAACTACAGCGTCGCCATCGCTACGAAGGTGGGGCGGGAACAACGCCCGAGCGAAACCGTCGTGCGCCCCTTGGGCAACGAGGTGGCATTCCACCTTCGAGAGCTTGGCGTTGGTAACGACGGTGCCGATGGTGGTGTTCTCGAACGGTGGCGACTCGGGCCAGGAATCAAAGGTTCCCTCGGCGATCGCTGCCGGCAACGATCCGTCGTCGATGTGGCCGGCGGCGTTGACAGCAAAGAGGGCCGAGACCACCAACTCGCCGACACGAACGGTAGATAATCCAATGCCAGAAGGGGTGGGTTCCACATCGGGGCCGACGCCCCACTTGCCCATCGCTGCACCGGTACCTGCACCCACTGGCCCCAACGCAAAATCCGAGCTTGCGGCTTCCACCGCTCGTCGACCATCGGCTCGTGTCGGACGAATCGACCCGTCGCCGACGTTCAGGTCAAAGAGCGACAAACCCACCACGATCGGCACCACGCCCGCCGAGGTGGAGAATCCACGATCGTTCTCGACACACCAATCAACGACTCCATCGACTGCCGCCAGGCCAAACGCCGAACCTCCACTGAGCACGAGCGCATCGATATTCTCAACCATTCGATCGACGCCGAGCAGGCCGAATTCACGCGACGCTGGCGCGCCACCACGGATCTCTCCCGACGCAACGGTGCCCTTCGGGAACAGCACCACCGTGCACCCGGTCTGCGCCACCGGGTCGGTGTGGTGCCCCACAGCTACATCATCGATTCCCAGGTTCATCGAACTCACCCGGACCACGGTACCGAGGTAGCCCTGCAACCTCGGCATTCTGGCGAGGG